>NZ_SZXD01000058.1:0-273992 GCF_005281115.1 Citrobacter sp. wls710 | reverse complement strand
GCTTTCTCGCTGACGCTCGAATCGAACCTTAGTCGAAGATTCTCATCCTTCCAGCATGGGCAGAATATAGGGCATTACAGTTAAATTGGGGGTTGATGCTTTATGAAGTGATGGTGGTGGGGGAAGGATGACTCAGCGCTGCGCGCTTCGCCCTTCGGGTCGTTGCCTGCGGCAACGCTTTCTCGCTGACGCTCGAATCGAACCTTAGTCGAAGATTCTCATCCTTCCAGCATGGGCAGAATATAGGGCATTACAGTTAAATTGGGGGTTGATGCTTTATGAAGTGATGGTGGTGGGGGAAGGATGACTCAGCGCTGCGCGCTTCGCCCTTCGGGTCGTTGCCTGCGGCAACGCTTTCTCGCTGACGCTCGAATCGAACCTTAGTCGAAGATTCTCATCCTTCCAGCATGGGCAGAATATAGGGCATTACAGTTAAATTGGGGGTTGATGCTTTATGAAGTGATGGTGGTGGGGGAAGGATGACTCAGCGCTGCGCGCTTCGCCCTTCGGGTCGTTGCCTGCGGCAACGCTTTCTCGCTGACGCTCGAATCGAACCTTAATCGAAGCTTCTCATCCTTCCCGCATAGGCAGAATATAGTGCAGTAAGGTTTGATTTTGCTGAAGTGCGACAGGGAAATGATGGTGGTGGGGGAAGGATGACTCAGCGCTGCGCGCTTCGCCCTTCGGGTCGTTGCCTGCGGCAACGCTTTCTCGCTGACGCTCGAATCGAACCTTAATCGAAGCTTCTCATCCTTCCCGCATAGGCAGAATATAGTGCAGTAAGGTTTGATTTTGCTGAAGTGCGACAGGGAAATGATGGTGGTGGGGGAAGGATTCGAACCTTCGAAGTCGATGACGGCAGATTTACAGTCTGCTCCCTTTGGCCGCTCGGGAACCCCACCAGGGGTATACTAATTTTATGAATCTACAGGAATGAATGGTGGTGGGGGAAGGATTCGAACCTTCGAAGTCGATGACGGCAGATTTACAGTCTGCTCCCTTTGGCCGCTCGGGAACCCCACCACAGGGTAAATTCATTATGCTGCTCGCATTCTATAGCGGTAAGGATTATTCGGAGCTAAAGCTCCTCACCCTTCGGGCCGTTGCTTGCGGCAACGTTCTCTCACTATCGCTCGAGTCGAACCTTGAAGTCGATGACGGCAGATTTGCAGTCAGCTCCCTTATTATCGCTCGGGAACCCCACCACGGGGTAATGCTAATTACTGGCCTGCTTCCTTTGGAAGCGGGGCGCATCATATCAGATGATGCGCCCCTGTAAAGTATTCCGTTGATAAAAAAGAACTGGTTGCCTGATTTTTACGCGTAAAGATGTAAAGGTAACCAATTATATTATCAATCGATTACAGAATAATCGTTCGGTTACCGTAAACAAAAACGCGTTGAGCCAGAACCTGATACAGCGCACGGCTTAATACATTTTTTTCAACGTCACGGCCGGCACGCATCATGTCCTCTGCGGTGTAGGTGTGATCAACATGAATTACGTCCTGCATAATGATAGGGCCTTCATCCAGGTTATCATTCACATAGTGGGCCGTTGCGCCAATGATCTTCACCCCGCGCTCGTAAGCCTGGTGGTATGGGCGAGCGCCAATAAACGCCGGCAGGAATGAATGGTGAATATTGATAATCTTATTCGGGAAGCGTGAAACAAAGGTCGGCGTCAGAACGCGCATATATTTTGCCAGCACAACATAGTCTGGTTGGTGCGCGTCGATAGCATCGGCCATTTTCTGATCATGTTCATCGCGGGTTAAACCCTCGTGGCTAACCAGCTCAAACGGAATATCAAAGCGCTCAACCAAAGGACGCAGCGTCTCGTGGTTGCCGATCACCGCAGCGATTTCAACATCCAGTCCGCCATAATTCGCTTTCATTAACAGATCGCCCAGGCAATGTGCTTCCTTGGTGACCAAAATGACGATACGGCGGCGTCCTGCTGGCGTTAATTCACGAATAGATCCTTCGGGTAAGGCGCTATCAAGATCGGCAAGCAGCGTGACGTCGTTAAAAATGCCCTCCAGTTCGGTACGCATAAAAAAGCGCCCGGTACGGTGGTCCACGAACTCATTGTTCTGCACGATATTCAATTCATGCTTGTAACAGATATTTGTAATGCGTGCGATCAGACCTTTTTGGTCCGGGCAAATAGTACGCAGCACTTTTCGTTGTAATGAATGCATTTGCAGCGGTGATCCTGTTGAGAATGTTTGCAAAATTGATACTGTCGGGCGTTGACTAGCCGCAGCACTTCTTAAATTTTTTACCCGAGCCACAAGGGCAGGTGTCGTTTCGTCCAATTTGAGGGCGTGTACCGTCTATATAGTACCACTGACCGTTTTCTTTTAAAAAACGAGAGCGTTCAATAATGGCGCCAGTTTTTCCCTGTTCAGAAAACCGCGCGACAAAACTGACGTAGCCGATATTTTCTGAATCTACCGTCTGTTGCTCAAAAACGGTCAGTCCCAGCCATTCGGTATGCGTAAATCCTGCGATAATGTCGTCACGAAACGCAGCGGCATGGCAGTCCGCATGCCAGGTCTTGATAAGGTAATCTGCGTCTTTCATCACAAAAGCGCAGTAACGAGAACGCATGAGGTGTGACGGCGTAGGTGCTACTTGCGCGCCGGACACATAACGGTAGCAACATAGGCTATACTCGACAGCGCTACCACAGGGACAAAGCTGAGACACAAAGTACTCCCTGGAATAAAAAAACGGCGTAAAAACGCCACGGTGGCACTATGTTAACTGAGCGGTAGCGATGTTGCTACGTCTGCAAGCCAGGGGAAGTTTGTACGTACAATGAGAAAAATTAAAATTGGGCTGGCGCTAGGTTCCGGCGCTGCGCGCGGCTGGTCGCATATTGGCGTAATTAAAGCCCTTAAGCATATGGGGATTGATGTAGATATTGTGGCAGGGTGCTCCATTGGTTCGCTGGTTGGCGCGGCCTACGCCTGCAATAAATTGCCTGCACTCGAACAGTGGGTTTGTTCATTCAGTTATTGGGACGTCTTACGCCTGATGGATCTCTCGTGGCGCAGGGGAGGACTATTGCGCGGAGAACGGGTGTTCAACCAGTACCGTAATGTCATGCCGGTAGAATCGATTGAACAATGCACACGCCGCTTTGCAACTGTTGCAACCAATTTAAGTACGGGCCGGGAACTCTGGTTCACCGAAGGTGATTTGCACCTGGCTGTCCGGGCATCCTGCAGTATTCCTGGTCTGATGTCCCCCGTAGCGCATAATGGCTACTGGTTGGTCGATGGCGCGGTGGTGAATCCCGTGCCCGTTTCCCTGACGCGTGCGCTGGGCGCCGATATCGTTATTGCGGTCGATCTGCAACACGATGCGCACCTGATGCAGCAAGATTTACTCTCCTTCAACGTCAGTAGCGATGCTGAATCAGGTGATGGCGCTGACGAACTCTCATGGCATGGCCGTCTGAAAGAGCGTCTGAGCAACATTACGGCGAGGCGGACAGTGACCGCGCCGACGGCGATGGAGATCATGACGACCTCTATTCAGGTTCTGGAAAACCGTCTGAAACGTAACCGTATGGCTGGCGACCCGCCTGATATCCTGATTCAGCCGTTTTGTCCGCAAATATCCACGCTGGATTTCCACCGCGCCAGTGCAGCAATTGCTGCCGGGCAGTTGGCGGTTGAGAAGAAAATGGATGAGCTTCTACCTCTGGTGAAGACCAACGTCTAGGCACTTTTTATCAATACTTAAGTTAAATCTGACAGGCGTGAGTAGCAATAGCATGCCACTATTTATTAAAGCCAGTCAGGGGGGAGAATATGACGCAGCCATTGGTCGGAAAACAGATTCTTATCGTTGAGGATGAGCCGGTATTCCGCTCACTCATGGACTCATGGTTTTCCTCTTTGGGAGCGACAACAGCGGTGGCCGGCGATGGGCTTGAAGCACTGGACTTACTAGGTCACTTTACGCCTGACTTAATGATCTGCGATCTGGCTATGCCGCGAATGAACGGTCTTAAACTGGTTGAGTATTTACGCAATCGGGGCGATCAAACACCGATACTGGTGATTTCAGCGACGGAAAACATGTCTGATATAGCCAAAGCGCTGCGACTCGGTGTCGACGACGTTCTTCTGAAACCGGTGAAGGATCTTAATCGCCTGCGAGAAACGGTTTTTGCGTGCCTGTATCCTAATATGTTCAATTCACGAGTTGAAGAAGAAGAGCGGCTGTTTCGCGACTGGGATGCCATGGTGGACGATCCTGCTGCTGCAGCTAAGCTGCTGCAGGAGTTACAGCCTCCAGTATCGCAAGTGATTTCACAATGTCGCATAAACTATCGGCAATTGGTTGCCGCCGATCAACCGGGACTGGTGCTGGATATTGCGCCGCTGTCGGATCACGACCTTGCTTTTTATTGTCTGGATGTCACGCGGGCAGGGGATAATGGCGTGCTGGCCGCATTATTACTGCGAGCCTTATTTAACGGCTTGTTGCAGGAGCAGCTAACGCAACAAAATCAGCGGTTGCCAGAGTTAGGTGCGTTATTGAAACAGGTGAACCATTTGCTGCGTCAGGCTAATTTACCCGGCCAGTTTCCTTTGCTGGTAGGGTATTACCACAGCGGGTTAAAAAACCTGATTCTGGTATCAGCAGGACTGAATGCGACATTAAATACGGGTTCCCATCAGGTACAAATCAGCAATGGCGTACCGCTGGGAACGCTCGGCAATACCTATCTTAATCAGTTGAGCCAGCGCTGCGAGTCATGGCAGTGCCAAATTTGGGGGGCGGGTGGTCGCCTGCGCCTGATGTTGTCTGCAGAATGAACAATTGAGCGGGGGAGGAATGAAATTGCTTCACCTCCCTCATGCTGCGAGTGCTACTATCAGCGCCAGATTTATTCGTATTTATCTTAATTATACCGACGTGCGTCCTTTTCAGACCAGAGGCTTACCGCTGTACTGATATACTTGGATGCGATACAGATTGATGAACACGTTCAATACATGAACAGTCCAGGAGAGTTTTAAATGGCTGCTATTAATTCAAAAGTCAAAAAGGCCGTTATCCCGGTTGCGGGATTAGGAACCAGGATGTTACCGGCTACGAAGGCAATCCCGAAAGAGATGCTACCGTTGGTTGATAAGCCATTAATTCAGTACGTGGTAAACGAATGTATTGCTGCGGGTATCACTGAAATTGTACTTGTAACTCACTCGTCTAAAAATTCCATTGAAAACCACTTTGATACCAGCTTTGAGCTAGAAGCTATGCTGGAAAAACGTGTAAAACGTCAGCTGCTGGAAGAAGTGCAATCTATTTGTCCACCGCATGTCACTATTATGCAGGTACGTCAGGGACTGGCTAAAGGTCTGGGACACGCAGTATTGTGCGCACACCCTGTTGTTGGCGATGAACCGGTTGCGGTTATCCTGCCAGACGTAATTCTGGATGAATACGAATCGGATTTATCCCGCGAAAACCTGGCCGAAATGATTCATCGTTTTGATGAAACTGGCAGCAGCCAGATTATGGTTGAACCCGTAGAAGATGTTACCGCTTATGGCGTAGTGGATTGTAAAGGCGTTGAATTAGCGCCGGGCGAAAGCGTGCCGATGGTTGGCGTTGTTGAAAAGCCGAAAGCTAATGTAGCGCCGTCTAATTTGGCGGTTGTGGGTCGTTATGTTCTCAGTGCGGATATCTGGCCTCTGCTGGCAAAAACGCCTCCGGGAGCGGGCGACGAAATTCAGCTGACTGACGCTATCGATATGCTGATTGAAAAAGAAACGGTTGAAGCCTATCACATGAAGGGCAAAAGCCATGACTGCGGTAATAAACTGGGCTATATGCAGGCGTTCGTTGAATATGGTATTCGCCATAATACCCTCGGCGCTGAATTTAAGGCCTGGCTGGAAGAAGAGATGGGTATTAAGAAGTAACCACCAGTAATTATCAGGTCAGAACGGTGCTGTTAATCCAGCGCCGTTTTTTTATACCTAATCCGGGGAGGGGCCATGCGAAGTACAGGTAAAAAAAATCCCGCCAGCGGCGGGATTTTAAGCAAACTATTTCTGAATTATTCCTTGATCAGGAAATCGTCCAGTTGCTTACCTTGTTCTTCCATCGCTTTTTTGATCACAGCCGGTGTACGACCCTGGCCAGTCCAGGTTTTAGTTTCACCGTTTTCGTCAACATAGCTATATTTAGCCGGACGCGCAGCGCGTTTAGCTTTGGTGCCAGATTTAACAGCAGCCATGCTATTCAACAGTTCGTTCGGATCAATGCCGTCAGCAATCAGCATTTCACGATATTGTTGCAGTTTACGAGTACGTTCTTCAACTTCAGCAGCGGCAGCGCTTTCTTCTTCACGACGCTCGCTAACTACAACTTCTAATTTTTCCAGCATTTCTTCAAGCGTTTCCAGAGTACATTCTCTTGCCTGCGCACGAAGAGTACGGATGTTGTTCAGAATTTTAAGTGCTTCGCTCATTGTAGTAATCTCAAACTTATATTGGGGGTGGTTTGTTGAGCTAATAATAGAGCGATAATTTCAGTTGTGCAATAGCCAGGAATGTAAGGAATTCAAAATTGCGCTTTATTTAGTATCAGAATTAATTCCTCTGTCTTAAATTCTCAGCGATGTTGGGCATAAAAAAGGCTTATTGGTGGGGGGGCTTCTCAACGGCTGAGAGTAAAAATTCAAGATTCAGGTCACATTTTATCGTGTGCAAATAGTATCACTTTGCAGTGATTTCAACCTTTTGTATTAGTTTTGCTTACGTGAATTCGCTATTACATGGCGGCGGTGGGGAGATTCAATAACAATAAGGGAACGGTTTCTTAATTGTCGACGCTTGATAAGCGAGACTGATAAATTTCATGAGCACTATTTGTGAAAGAATGTGTATATACGGTTCAGCTCCGGCTGTTTGGGCTAAGACGCCGCGCTATCATACTCCCACCCATAAAGGGCACCTGCATTTTCTGGTTATTAAGGCGGCACTGAGCGAGTCGGTACGCGCCTTTATACGTCTTTCGGGACAACGCTGCACCGACATGTTCGTGAAATATGATACAATCCAGCCCATATTTATTTCCCCAGATGAGGGTCTACGGTCAATGGCACAGCTATATTTTTACTATTCTGCAATGAATGCCGGTAAGTCGACTGCATTGCTGCAATCTTCGTACAATTATCAAGAGCGTGGAATGCGCGCTGTTGTATATACAGCGGAAATTGATGACCGTTTTGGCACTGGAAAAGTAAGTTCACGTATAGGTCTGTCGTCACCTGCAAAATTGTTTAACCAAAATTCATCATTGTTCGAAGAGATTCGCGCCGACAATGAGCAGCAAAGAATTCACTGCGTACTGGTTGATGAGTCTCAGTTTCTGACGCGACAACAGGTTTATGAATTATCTGAAGTTGTCGATCGGCTGGATATTCCCGTGTTGTGTTACGGCTTACGCACCGATTTTCGTGGTGAGCTATTCGGCGGCAGTGAATACCTGCTTGCATGGTCAGATAAGCTGGTTGAATTAAAAACTATTTGCTTCTGTGGCCGTAAGGCCAGCATGGTGTTACGTCTTGATCAGGCAGGAAGACCGTTTAACGAGGGCGAGCAGGTGGTTATAGGCGGAAACGAGCGCTATGTGTCGGTATGCCGTAAGCATTATAAGCAGGCGCAGTCTGAAGGCTCTCTGACGGCAATACAAGAACGACACAGCCACGATTAACCCTATGCGCTTCTGGGCGCTTATAAGCACAGGGTAGGCAACGAGTTCTCTACCCTGTCACACGCTCTTCTGACGCTATTCTGGCTTCTTCCCTGCATGTAATCTTCATCAGGCCATATCTCGCAAGTGGCCGAGTCAGGTATTACCTCATTTTTATAGCGTAAGGCACAAAAAAAACGGTCCCGAAAAGGGACCGTTTAGAGTCAGACTAAAACTTATCTGAACGAATTAAGCGGATTTCTTCGCTTTTTTCTCAGCTTTCGGTGCAGCTGCTACTTCAGGCTTAGCAGTGGTTTCACCTTCGGTGTACTCACGGCCGTAGTAGGTATCCAGCAGAATCTGCTTCAGCTCAGCAATCAGCGGATAACGCGGGTTAGCACCAGTACACTGGTCGTCAAACGCATCTTCAGACAGTTTGTCAACGTGTGCCAGGAAGTCAGCTTCCTGCACGCCAGCTTCACGGATAGACTTAGGAATACCCAGTTCAGCTTTGATTTCGTCCAGCCAGCCCAGCAGTTTCTGGATTTTCGCGGCAGTACGGTCGCCCGGTGCACTCAGACCCAGGTGGTCAGCGATTTCAGCGTAGCGACGACGTGCCTGAGGACGGTCGTACTGGCTGAATGCTGTCTGTTTAGTCGGGTTGTCGTTCGCGTTGTAACGAATAACGTTGCTAATCAGCAGGGCGTTCGCCAGACCGTGAGGAATGTGGAACTGAGAACCCAGCTTGTGCGCCATAGAGTGACATACACCCAGGAAGGCGTTCGCAAACGCGATACCGGCGATGGTCGCTGCACTGTGTACACGCTCACGGGCTACCGGGTTCTTGGAACCTTCGTGGTAGGACGCCGGCAGGTTTTCTTTCAGCAGTTTCAGCGCCTGCAGAGCCTGACCGTCAGAGAACTCAGAGGCCAGTACGGAAACGTAAGCTTCCAGAGCGTGAGTGACGGCATCCAGACCACCGAACGCACACAGGGACTTCGGCATATCCATCACCAGGTTGGCATCGACAATCGCCATATCCGGGGTCAGCGCGTAGTCAGCCAGCGGGTATTTCTGGCCGGTTGCGTCGTCGGTTACTACCGCAAACGGTGTTACTTCAGAACCGGTACCGGAAGTGGTGGTGACGGCGATCATTTTCGCTTTCACGCCCATTTTCGGGAACTTGTAGATACGTTTACGGATGTCCATAAAGCGCAGCGCCAGTTCTTCGAAGTGGGTTTCCGGATGTTCGTACATAACCCACATAATTTTCGCGGCGTCCATCGGGGAACCACCACCCAGCGCGATAATCACGTCTGGTTTGAAGGAGTTAGCCAGCTCAGCGCCTTTGCGCACAACGCTCAGAGTCGGGTCAGCTTCAACTTCGAAGAACACTTCGGTTTCAACGCCAGCCGCTTTCAGCACAGAGGTGATCTGGTCAGCATAACCATTATTGAACAGGAAGCGGTCGGTCACGATCAGCGCACGTTTGTGACCATCAGTAATCACTTCATCCAGCGCGATTGGCAGAGAGCCACGACGGAAGTAGATAGATTTCGGAAGTTTGTGCCACAACATGTTTTCAGCTCGCTTAGCAACGGTTTTCTTGTTGATCAGGTGCTTAGGACCAACGTTTTCAGAGATGGAGTTACCACCCCAGGAACCACAACCCAGAGTCAGGGAAGGTGCGAGTTTGAAGTTGTACAGGTCACCGATACCACCCTGAGAAGCAGGGGTGTTGATCAGGATACGCGCGGTTTTCATCATCTGACCGAAGTAAGCAACGCGTTCTGGCTGGTTATCCTGGTCGGTGTACAGGCAAGAGGTATGACCGATACCGCCCATCGCAACCAGTTTCTCAGCTTTGTCCACTGCGTCTTCGAAGTCTTTCGCACGATACATAGCCAGTGTCGGAGACAGTTTTTCGTGAGCAAAAGGCTCGCTTTCGTCAACAACCTTAACTTCACCGATCAGAATCTTAGTGGTTTCTGGTACGGAGAAGCCTGCCAGCTCAGCAATTTTGTAGGCCGGCTGACCAACGATAGCGGCGTTCAGCGCGCCATTTTTCAGGATAACGTCCTGAACAGCTTTCAGCTCTTTGCCCTGCAGCAGGTAGCCGCCGTGTGTGGCGAAGCGCTCACGTACTGCGTCATATACAGAGTCAACCACGACAACAGACTGTTCAGAAGCACAGATCACACCGTTGTCGAAGGTTTTAGACATCAGAACAGATGCAACAGCGCGTTTGATATCAGCGGTTTCGTCGATAACAACAGGGGTGTTACCTGCGCCTACGCCGATTGCTGGTTTACCAGAGCTGTATGCCGCTTTAACCATGCCTGGACCACCGGTCGCAAGGATCAGGTTGATGTCCGGGTGGTGCATCAGTGCGTTAGACAGTTCTACGGAAGGTTGATCGATCCAGCCGATCAAGTCTTTCGGTGCGCCAGCAGCGATTGCCGCTTGCAGAACGATGTCAGCAGCTTTGTTAGTGGCATCTTTAGCACGCGGATGCGGAGAGAAGATGATGGCGTTACGGGTCTTCAGGCTGATCAGCGATTTGAAGATAGCAGTAGAAGTCGGGTTAGTGGTTGGAACGATACCGCAGATGATACCAATCGGTTCAGCAATAGTAATGGTACCGAAAGTGTCGTCTTCAGACAGCACACCACAGGTTTTTTCATCTTTGTAAGCGTTGTAAATGTATTCAGAAGCAAAGTGGTTTTTAATCACTTTATCTTCGACGATGCCCATGCCAGATTCGGCAACGGCCATTTTCGCGAGAGGGATTCGAGCGTCTGCGGCAGCCAGAGCGGCGGCGCGGAAGATTTTGTCAACCTGTTCTTGAGTGAAACTGGCATATTCACGCTGGGCTTTTTTTACGCGCTCTACAAGTGCGTTAAGTTCAGCGACATTAGTAACAGCCATAATGCTCTCCTGATAATGTTAAACTTTTTTAGTAAATCATCTGCTCGATACGAGAGTATAGACAGACCGACGAAAATTTGTGTAACGGTTTGAAAATCAAACGGTTAATTAACGCCCACTTTACCTTGATTTACTAAAAGAGCTTATACGCAAGCGCCAGTTAACTCTCACGCTTTACCTCCAGGGGACGTAAGCAAGGTTACTCACTTCTGAGTAGTAATTGCGTGATCTGGATCAAAATTTCGCAAAGCTGACACCTTTCAGCAGGCCCTTTTAGCGTTTATCGGTAAGTGTTAAAAAATTGGTGTGGTGAATGCTAATCACATTAGCATATTTAATACATATTAATAACACTAAGTATTAGTAGCGTATTTACGTAGATATACGCAGATAGGAGGTGAAGTATGCTGACAAAAGGCGTATCTTCAGCGCGGATTTTATAACTTTTTATGACTCATTTTATCCGGCTAACGCTTCGGAGCTAACCGTGATCCAAACGCTATTTGATTTTCCTGTTTATTTTAAATTTTTTGTTGGGTTATTTGCCCTGGTCAACCCGGTAGGGATCATCCCTGTCTTTATCAGTATGACCAGCTATCAAACTGCGGCTGCGCGAAATAAAACCAATCTCACGGCAAATCTGTCGGTCGCTATCATCCTGTGGACTTCGCTGTTCCTGGGGGACGGTATTCTGCAACTTTTCGGTATTTCTATAGATTCGTTCAGGATTGCTGGCGGTATTCTGGTTGTGACCATTGCGATGTCGATGATTAGCGGAAAGCTTGGCGAAGATAAGCAGAACAAACAGGAAAAATCAGAAACGGCCATTCGTGAAAGCATTGGCGTGGTGCCGTTGGCATTGCCGTTGATGGCGGGGCCTGGGGCAATTAGCTCGACTATCGTTTGGGGGACGCGTTACCACAGTGCAATTAACCTGTTTGGCTTTTTTATCGCGATTGCGTTGTTTGCCTTGTGTTGCTGGGGGCTGTTTCGCATGGCACCGTGGCTAGTGCGCTTGCTGGGCCAAACGGGTATCAACGTCATTACGCGTATTATGGGGCTGTTACTCATGGCCTTAGGGATTGAATTTATTGTTACTGGTATCAAATCCATTTTCCCCGGTTTGCTTGCCTGATATTCCTTCTTGAGTACAAGCGGAGCCGCTGCAGGCTCCGCTTCCTTTCATTATCAGTAAAACTTCTCACTAAAGTTGATAATCAGCATAACAACAATGAAAAATGCTGATGGTTAACGATTTAGTTATTCATTGATTTTATGGATATAACACTCAGCGCTGCGTCAGAGTGAGCACGATATTGCTGTTATTTTATTAACATCATACTCTGGGGCTTGCTGTGGGATTATCGAAATGTTATTAGTTATTTCAGCGTTTTTTTTAGATGAATGTGCTAATTAACAACCAATTGTTAAATTTATGTGCATTTTGGCGTGGGGTTGAGACCGGACAGGGGAGTCAACCATGATAATCAGCTAATTCGTTGATTATTAATATTTTATTGTTATGGGTTTTCATTCGCAAGCCTTTGCCAGTGACATTTATTTCTAATAAAAGAGAATTAGTTAACAAATTTGTAAAATGTATTGGCGGTGAAGAAACGCATTTGGTACTTTCCGGCCAGGTATTTGGCAGAAGAATTGACGTTGATGAGAATGATTTTCAGTTGCCTTCTCTCAACAGGGTAATAGCGTGTTTCCGGCAGGGGAGACACGTAGATAATCGACGCAAGGCGGTCGTACGAATCGCCAGAATAAATAAAGTCGGTGATAGCAAGCAGTAAAACAATAAACCACCTGACGGCAGAAAATCTCCGGTGCCGTACAGGGATCCTGACAGGATTAACAGTCTGGTTAAAAAACCAGCCATAATAATGAGGGAGTACAAACACAATGACGATCATCACTAAAAAAAGTTTAGTCGCTGCGGGGATCCTCACTGCGCTAATCGCTGGAAATGTGGCCACGGCGGCAGTTGTGCCAGCGGGTGTGCAGCTTGCTGAAAAGCAGACTCTGGTGCGTAATAACGGTTCGGAAGTTCAGTCTCTCGATCCACATAAAATCGAAGGTGTACCGGAATCCAACATTAGCCGGGACCTGTTTGAAGGTTTATTAATCAGTGATGTCGATGGCAAACCATCGCCGGGCGTGGCTGAAAAATGGGATAATAAAGATTTTAAAGTCTGGACATTCCATCTGCGTAAAGATGCTAAATGGTCTGACGGTACGCCTGTTACCGCGCAAGATTTTGTGTATAGCTGGCAACGTTTGGCGAACCCAAATACTGCCTCACCGTACGCCAGTTATTTGCAGTACGGTCATATCGTCAATATTGATGACATCATCGCCGGTAAAAAGCCGGTCACCGATCTCGGTGTGAAAGCGATTGACGATCATACTTTTGAAGTCACCCTGAGCGAACCTGTTCCTTATTTCTACAAACTGCTCGTGCACTCTTCCGTTTCACCGGTTCCTAAAGCCGCCGTAGAAAAATACGGTGATAAGTGGACCCAGCCCGCGAACATTGTCACTAACGGCGCGTATAAACTGAAGGACTGGGTGGTTAACGAGCGCATTGTGCTTGAGCGTAATACCAACTACTGGGACAACGCCAAAACCATTATTAACCAGGTGACCTATCTGCCAATTTCTTCAGAAGTAACCGACGTTAACCGCTATCGCAGCGGTGAAATCGACATGACCTATAACAACATGCCGATCGAGTTATTCCAGAAACTGAAAAAAGAGATCCCGAACGAAGTTCACGTTGACCCGTATCTGTGCACCTATTATTACGAAATCAACAACCAGAAAGCACCGTTCAACGATGTTCGTGTTCGTACGGCTCTGAAGCTGGCGATGGATCGTGACATCATCGTCAACAAAGTGAAAAACCAGGGTGACCTGCCTGCTTATAGCTTTACCCCTCCTTACACCGATGGCGCGAAACTGGTTGAGCCAGAGTGGTTCAAATGGTCACAGGAAAAACGCAACGAAGAAGCGAAAAAACTGCTGGCTGAAGCCGGTTATACCGCTGAAAAACCGTTGACCTTTGACTTGCTGTATAACACCTCAGACCTGCACAAGAAGCTGGCTATCGCCGCAGCTTCTATCTGGAAGAAAAATCTGGGCGCCAACGTCAAGCTGGAAAACCAGGAATGGAAAACATTCCTCGATACGCGCCATCAGGGTAACTATGATGTATCGCGTGCGGGCTGGTGTGCGGATTATAACGAGCCGACTTCCTTCCTGAATATGGTGCTGTCCGACAGCTCGAACAACACCGTTCACTATAAGAGCCCTGCATTTGACAAGCTGATTGCAGATACCCTGAAAGTGACTGATGAAGCGCAGCGTAGTGAGCTGTATTCGAAAGCGGAGCAGCAACTGGATAAAGATTCTGCGATTGTACCGGTTTATTACTATGTTAACGCCCGCCTGGTGAAACCATGGGTTGGCGGATACTCCGGTAAAGACCCGATGGATAATATCCATGTAAAAGACTTGTATATTATCAAGCATTAATGGCAAGACGTGGGGCAATCATTTTGCCCCACAGTGTCTTTTTCTTCGAACTATTAACACCTCTTTACCTGAAGATCTGGGTAGAAGAGGTGTAAAGGCACACGCCAGAAGGTACGGGCAATGTTAAAATTCATATTACGTCGCTGTCTGGAAGCGATTCCGACGCTGTTTATTCTTATTACGATTTCATTCTTTATGATGCGCCTTGCGCCGGGTAGTCCATTCACCGGTGAACGCGCATTGCCGCCAGAAGTGCTGGCTAATATTGAAGCGAAATATCATCTCAACGATCCCATCTCCACACAGTATTTCAGCTACCTGAAACAGCTGGCGCATGGCGATTTTGGGCCATCCTTTAAATATAAAGATTACACGGTTAACGACCTTGTCGCTTCAAGTTTTCCGGTGTCAGCGAAGCTTGGCGCTGCGGCTTTTATTCTGGCGGTGATCGTTGGCGTTAGCGCTGGGGTAACCGCCGCACTGAAGCAAAATACGCGCTGGGACTACACGGTAATGGGGGTAGCGATGACCGGGGTGGTTATCCCCAGTTTCGTCGTCGCTCCCTTATTGGTCATGATATTTGCCATAACGTTGAAATGGCTGCCCGGCGGTGGCTGGAACGGCGGGGCGTTGAAATTTATGATCCTGCCGATGGTGGCGTTATCGCTCGCCTATATCGCCAGTATCGCCCGTATTACTCGCGGCTCGATGATTGAAGTGCTGCACTCAAACTTTATTCGTACCGCGCGAGCTAAAGGACTGCCGATGCGGCGGATTATTTTCCGCCATGCGTTAAAGCCTGCGTTACTTCCCGTGCTGTCTTATATGGGGCCTGCGTTTGTCGGCATTATTACCGGCTCAATGGTTATTGAAACAATCTATGGTTTGCCGGGCATTGGGCAACTGTTCGTGAATGGCGCTTTAAACCGCGACTATTCGCTGGTGCTGAGTCTGACCATTCTGGTCGGTACGCTGACTATTGTGTTTAATGCGATTGTCGATGTGCTGTATGCCGTTATCGATCCGAAGATTCGTTACTGATACTGGAGCTCGCTATGATGTTAAGTAAGAAAAACAGCGAGGCGCTGGAAAATTTCAGTGAGAAGCTGGAGGTTGAAGGTCGCAGCCTGTGGCAGGACGCGCGTCGACGTTTTATGCATAACCGCGCGGCGGTGGCAAGCCTGGTAGTGCTGGTGATTATTGCGCTATTTGTGACGCTGGCGCCAATGCTGTCGCAGTTTACCTACTTTGATACCGACTGGGGAATGATGTCCAGCGCGCCGGATATGGAGTCCGGGCACTATTTTGGCACCGACTCATCGGGTCGCGACCTGCTGGTGCGTGTGGCGATTGGCGGGCGCATCTCGCTGATGGTCGGTATTGCCGCCGCGTTGGTGGCGGTCGTGGTTGGCACGCTATATGGTTCATTGTCAGGTTATCTCGGCGGCAAAATCGACTCGGTGATGATGCGCCTGCTGGAAATCCTCAACTCCTTCCCGTTCATGTTCTTCGTGATTCTGCTGGTGACCTTCTTTGGGCAAAACATTCTGCTGATTTTTGTCGCTATCGGGATGGTTTCCTGGCTGGATATGGCACGTATCGTGCGTGGACAAACGCTGAGCCTGAAGCGCAAAGAGTTTATTGAAGCGGCGCAAGTCGGCGGGGTGTCTACCGTGCGCATCGTTATCCGCCATATTGTGCCAAACGTGCTGGGCGTAGTGGTGGTATATGCTTCGTTGCTGGTGCCCAGCATGATTCTGTTTGAATCCTTCCTGAGTTTTCTGGGGCTAGGGACGCAGGAGCCGTTAAGTAGCTGGGGCGCACTGCTGAGTGATGGTGCCAACTCAATGGAAGTATCGCCATGGCTGTTGCTGTTCCCGGCCGGTTTCCTGGTGGTTACTTTGTTCTGTTTTAACTTTATTGGCGATGGCTTGCGTGATGCCCTCGACCCGAAAGACCGTTAAGGAGCGCCGCCATGAGCGTAATTGAGACCGCAACCGCGCCGCTCGCGCAACAACAGGCTAACGCACTGCTGAACGTTAAGGATCTGCGCGTGACGTTTGCCACCCCCGATGGCGATGTTACTGCAGTAAACGATTTAAACTTTTCCCTGCGAGCCGGAGAAACGTTGGGTATTGTCGGTGAGTCCGGTTCGGGCAAATCGCAAACGGCCTTTGCCCTGATGGGGTTGCTGGCGGCGAATGGCCGTATCGGAGGTTCCGCAACGTTTAACGGGCGTGAAATATTGAATTTACCGGAGCATGAGCTGAACAAACTGCGCGCCGAGCAAATCTCAATGATTTTTCAGGATCCGATGACCTCTCTGAATCCGTACATGCGGGTCGGAGAGCAACTGATGGAAGTTCTCATGCTGCATAAAGGCATGAGTAAAGCAGAAGCATTTGAAGAGTCAGTAAAAATGCTGGATGCAGTGAAAATGCCGGAAGCGCGCAAGCGCATGAAAATGTATCCGCATGAATTCTCTGGCGGAATGCGTCAGCGCGTAATGATCGCCATGGCGCTGCTGTGCAGACCAAAATTATTGATCGCCGATGAGCCGACTACCGCGCTCGATGTTACGGTACAGGCGCAAATTATGACGCTGCTGAATGAACTGAAAAGTGAATTTAACACCGCAATTATCATGATCACCCACGATCTGGGGGTTGTCGCCGGTATTTGTGACAAAGTGCTGGTGATGTACGCTGGACGAACCATGGAATATGGCAGCGCACGGGATGTCTTTTATAAGCCCGTTCATCCGTATTCAATTGGTCTGCTGAATGCCGTACCTCGTCTGGATGCTGAAGGGGAAGAGATGTTGACTATCCCGGGCAACCCACCGAACCTGCTGCGTCTGCCAAAAGGCTGTCCATTCCAGCCCCGCTGCCCGCATGCGATGGAAATCTGTAGCAGTGCTCCGCCACTGGAAGAGTTTAGCCCGGGCCGCCTGCGCGCCTGCTTTAAACCCGTGGAGGAACTGGTATGAATACGGTCATCGAACAACGAAAAGTACTCCTTGAAATTGCCGATTTAAAGGTCCATTTCGACATTAAAGACGGCAAGCAGTGGTTTTGGCAACCGTCTAAATCCCTCAAAGCGGTTGATGGCGTGACCCTGCGATTGTATGAAGGTGAAACCTTAGGCGTGGTGGGGGAGTCCGGCTGCGGAAAATCGACCTTTGCTCGGGCGATTATCGGTCTGGTGAAAGCCACTGATGGAAAGGTCGCCTGGTTGGGTAAAGATTTGCTGGGGATGAAACCCGATGAATGGCGCGAGGTGCGCAGTGATATCCAGATGATTTTCCAGGATCCGCTGGCATCATTAAACCCGCGTATGACCATTGGTGAAATTATTGCCGAGCCGCTGCGGACTTATCATCCGAAACTGCCGGGGCAGGAAGTCCGTGACCGCGTGAAGGCAATGATGATGAAGGTTGGGTTGCTGCCAAACCTGATTAACCGTTATCCGCATGAGTTTTCCGGCGGCCAATGTCAGCGTATCGGTATTGCCCGCGCACTGATTCTTGAACCGAAGCTGATTATCTGCGACGAGCCAGTTTCTGCGCTGGACGTATCCATTCAGGCCCAGGTCGTTAACCTCTTGCAGCAGCTACAGCGTGAAATGGGGCTGTCATTAATTTTCATTGCCCACGACCTGGCGGTGGTTAAGCATATCTCCGATCGCGTACTGGTGATGTATCTCGGACACGCGGTGGAATTAGGCACCTATGACGAGGTGTACCATAATCCGCTACATCCTTATACCAAAGCGCTAATGTCTGCTGTGCCGATCCCCGATCCGGATATGGAAAGGAACAAAGTTATCCAGTTGCTGGAAGGCGAGTTGCCGTCGCCGATTAATCCTCCTTCGGGCTGTGTGTTCCGTACGCGCTGCCCGATTGCCGGACCAGAGTGTGCAAAAACACGCCCGGTTCTCGAAGGCAGTTTTCGACACGCCGTTTCCTGCCTGAAAGTAGACCCGCTATAATCGTGAGGGCTGACAAAGGTCAGCCCTTCTTTTTGGTGAGGTATTTGTGTCTGGCTTAGTTTCTTCTGTTCGCCGTACGCTTTATCGTACATTATTTGATTTAGACACACGCTCGGGGCGCCGTTTTGAAGGTATGTGCGCACTGTTCGCGCTGCTCAGCGTGATTGTTATCTTCGTTGAGTCCGGGGTCGGGACGCAATACCATTTGACCTTTGAGGAATGGCGCGTATTTGTCTGGCTGGAAGTCTTTATCACTCTGGTCTTTACTATCGAATATCTGCTGCGATTATGCTGCTGGGCCAATCCCGCTAAATATGTCTTTAGCTTCTGGGGGATTATCGATCTTGCCACCATTTTGCCACTGTATGTGATGTGGTTATGGCCGGAAATCAGTCTGAGTTATGTTTTCGCCTGGCGGGCGATGCGTGTCCTGCGCGTACTGCGAATTCTCAAATTGCTGCGCTTTATGCCTTCTCTGCGTATATTCTGGAGCGCAATAAAAAGCGCCCGTCATCAGCTAATCCTGTTCTATTCATTTATTGCTATTCTGATGATTGTTTTCGGCGCGCTGATGTATCTGATAGAAGGGCCCAAATATGGCTTTAGTACGTTGAATGCGTCAGTGTATTGGGCCATTGTCACGGTAACCACCGTCGGCTATGGTGATATCACTCCCCACACGCCGCTCGGGCGCATGGTAGCGTCAGTGCTGATTTTGATTGGTTATTCCGTGATTGCGATCCCGACTGGTTTGATAACGACGCATATGAGCAGTGCGTTCCAGCATCGGCAGAATCAGCGTAAATGTCCGCAGTGTCAGCAAAGTCAGCATGAGCACAGCGCGCAGTTTTGTAACCGGTGCGGAAGCAAATTACCGGGCTAAAAGTAAAAAAGCTGCGAGAGCAGCTTTTTTTAATTATTCGCGCCAGAGAATGTGGCAGAGCTTGTGATCTTTTTCGCGACACAACAGAACGCGGGCAAAAATATCGTTAATCTCGCCGTCTTCTGTATCTGCCAGACCAATCACCACTTCGGCAAAGAAGTCAGGATTCAGGTCAAAATCGACGTGTTCCTGCCAGTCCTCTGCCGGGTCAAATAATTCTGCACCGCCGCGCTCTTCAAACTGCAAATTGAACAGAATGATATCTGCCGGATCGAGGTTGTCCGCAGCCAGTTCGAGAAAAATATCGTAAGCCTGCTCAAGCGTTTCGTCTTCGGTCAGGCGGTTGTTCAAATCCATATCCATAATGACTACCTGTTTACTGTCTGATGGGCACGTTTTACAGCAACGGACTAAAGAAGTAAAACAGTCGCTCGGCAATCCGCTGCCAGAGTGGTCGTTTTACCCACAAACGAGCGTCAAGAAGGCGGGAACGAGAAATATAATCATCCTGCACTGCGGCGAGGTCGCCCCCGAATCCTGCGTCATCAATAACCAGCGTGATTTCAAAATTCAGCCACAAACTGCGCATATCCAGGTTAACGGTACCGACCAGGCTCAGTTCGCCATCAACCAGTACGCTCTTGGTGTGCAGCAAGCCGCCTTCGAACTGATATATTTTGACGCCCGCGGCCAGCAGTTCGGTGAAAAAGGCCCGGCTTGCCCAGCCAACCAGCAGGGAATCATTCTTCCGCGGAAGAATGATACTGACGTCGACCCCACGCTGTGCTGCTGTACAGATCGCATGTAGTAAATCATCGCTGGGGACGAAATAGGGCGTGGTCATAATTAAATATTCACGCGCCGAATAAGCAGCAGTTAATAGCGCCTGATGGATCAAATCTTCAGGGAAACCAGGACCCGAGGCGATAGTGTGAATGGTGTGACCGCTGGCCTGCTCAAACGGCATGATATTGACGTCCGGCGGCGGGGGTAAAATGCGTTTCCCGGTTTCAATTTCCCAGTCGCAGGAGTAGACGATGCCCATCGCGGTGGCAACAGGTCCTTCCATTCTCGCCATCAAATCGACCCATTGCCCCACGCCCGCATCCTGCTTAAAGAAGCGCGGGTCGACCATGTTCATGCTGCCGGTATAAGCAATATAGTTGTCGATCATCACCATCTTACGGTGCTGGCGCAGGTCCATTCGGCGCAAAAACACACGCATCAGGTTAACCTTGAGGGCTTCGACAACTTCAATACCCGCATTACGCATCATCGCCGCCCACGGGCTACGGAAGAATGCCACGCTGCCGGCAGAGTCCAGCATCAGGCGGCAGTGAACGCCTCTTCTGGCGGCCGCCATTAACGATTCGGCAACCTGATCGGCCATACCACCCGGTTGCCAGATGTAGAACACCATCTCGATGTTATGACGCGCCAGTTGAATATCACGGATCAGCGCCTGCATCACGTCATCGGAACTGGTGAGCAGTTGCAGTTGATTCCCCTTAACGCCGGCGATTCCCTGACGACGCTCGCACAGCTTAAATAATGAAGAAGCAACGCTGCTGTTTTCCTGCGCGAAAATATGTTCACAGGCTTTGAGGTCGTTTAGCCATTTGGCCGTGGAAGGCCACATTGCCCGGGCGCGTTCGGCGCGGCGTTTACCCAGGTGGAGTTCACCGAAGGACAGATAAGCTATGATCCCTACCAATGGCAGTATATAGATGATCAACAGCCATGCCATTGCGGAGGGCACTGCGCGTCGCTTCATTAGAATGCGTAATGTGACGCCAGCAATGAGTACCCAGTAACCCAGAATGACCAGCCAACTCACCACGGTGTAGAAGGTTGTCATAAATTTAAAAATCCTTTTGAAAGCGTATTGTTAAGAGTTTACGCATCAGGATAAATCTGGCAAATAAAAACACGGGAAAACCTCTGGTCTGCATTCGGTGTGGCGTTATAATGGCCGCTCAGTGACTGGAAGAGTAGTTAACATGAAGCGTAGTAGAACGGAAGTGGGACGCTGGCGGATGCAGCGTCAGGCTAGCCGCCGTAAAGCACGTTGGCTTGAAGGACAATCGCGTCGTAACATGCGTATCCACACCATCAGAAAGTGTATTCTAAATCATCAACGTAACTCGTTGCTGTTTGCAATCCACAGTATCTGATCTCAAAAGGGCACCGCTGGTGGTGCCCAATGTCTGCTTTCGTTCTGTTTTTAAAATACTTTCTTGTAGGGTTTTACTGAAACCTGCGCGTACACGCCAGCAGCCACATAGGGGTCGGCTTCTGCCCACGCCTGCGCGGCCTCGATAGATTCAAATTCTGCAATCACCGTCGAGCCGGTAAAACCCGCGACACCTGGATCGTTACTGTCAACGGCTGGCATCGGTCCTGCCGTGAGCAGTCGTCCTTCGTCATGCAGGAGTTGCAGACGGGCCAGATGAGCAGGGCGCACGGAAAGGCGTTTGTCGAGAGAGTCTGCGATATCTTGAGCATAAATAACGTACAGCACGGGTAGAGCTCCTTAATCGGTAAAAGTCGTTAATTACGTTATTGGAAAGGCATGTCAACTGCAACGTAAAGATAACGGATTTGTTAAGACCATATTGTCATGAAGGTTTTTTTACATAAAATCGTGTTTTAAATGCAGCTTACCGTCCAGACCTTATTGAATATGATTGCTATTTGCATTTAAAATCAGGGCCTGGTTTTTTAACTGAAACGATTATGACTTCAATGACCCTTGATTTACCTCGTCGCTTTCCCTGGCCAACGTTACTCTCCGTCGGCATCCATGGTGCTGTAGTGGCGGGTCTATTGTATACCTCGGTACATCAGGTTATTGAACTGCCTGCGCCAGCGCAGCCGATCTCCGTTACGATGGTCGCGCCTGCCGATCTCGAACCACCTCAGGCCGTTCAGCCGCCGCCGGAACCCGTCGTCGAGCCTGAACCGGAACCTGAGCTGATCCCGGAGCCGCCAAAAGAGGCGCCGGTAGTGATTGAAAAACCGAAGCCCAAGCCTAAACCGAAGCCAAAACCGGTGAAAAAAGTGGTAGAGCAGCCCAAACGTGATGCTAAACCAGCAGAGCCGCGTCCGGCGTCCCCGTTTGAAAACACGGCGCCAGCGCGTCCAACGACCAGTAGCGCGCCGGCAACCAGTAAACCGGCGGTAAGTGCGCCAGCAGGCCCACGCGCTTTAAGCCGAAATCAGCCACAGTATCCGGCGCGAGCACAGGCGTTGCGCATAGAGGGGCGCGTCAAAGTCAAATTTGACGTTACACCAGACGGGCGTGTTGAAAATGTGGAAATACTGTCCGCGCAGCCGGCGAATATGTTTGAGCGTGAAGTAAAAAATGCGATGCGCAGATGGCGCTATGAAGCCGGTAAACCAGGTTCCGGACTGGTAGTGAATATCGTGTTCCGTCTGAACGGCGCAACGCAGATCGAATAAGGCGCAAGCCGGATTTGGCGGTTCGCCGCCATCCGGCAATAAGCAATGAATTGTGTGATTGCCGGATGGCGATGCTATCGTGACTTATCAGCCCAGGGTAGGGATTGGGCGAGGCTTACCGTCTTTATCAACGGCAACATAGATAAACAGGGCTTCGGTGGCTTTATAGCGCTGGCCGATAGGTTCTGAAGCAACTTTCTTCACCCAGACTTCAATATTAATGCTGATCGAAGTCGTCCCGCGCTTCACGCAGCGCGCATAGCAACAAACCACATCACCTACGGCAACCGGGCGTAAAAAGCTCATTCCTTCAACGCGCACCGTTACCACACGACCATGCGCGATCTCTTTGGCCTGAATAGCGCCACCTATATCCATTTGTGACATCAGCCAGCCGCCAAAAATATCACCGTTCGCGTTGGTATCGGCAGGCATAGCCAGAGTGCGTAAAACCAGTTCACCCTGGGGAGTATTATTCGTTGTTGTCATTGTTGAACCGACTATAGAGAAAGATTACAGGCGCGATGCTACTAGAATTTGCACGTTGAGAACAGAGGGATGCGGCGTGTGGAGCGGAAGTTAGCCGGGTTAATGGCAATGAGGAACGTGAGGGGATAAAAATTCGCCAGATCGGTTGATCTGGCGAGCAAGTATTACGATTTATCTTCCTGCGGCAGATGGCGGTAAATATAGACACCGCTCAGCAGCGTGAACAATAAGGTCAGGGCTGTCAGGCCGAATACTTTAAAGTTGACCCAAATATTCTGCGGCAGCCAAAAAGCGATATAGATATTCGCCAAACCACACAGAATGAAAAAGATGGCCCAGGCTACATTAAGCTTCGACCACACTGGCTGCGGCAGGGTAAGCTCTTTGCCTAACATCCGCTGAATCAGCGGCTTTTTCATCACCCACTGGCTAACCAGCAGCGCACCGGCAAACAGTCCGTAAATCACCGTAACTTTCCACTTAATGAATTCATCGTTGTGGAAGAAGATAGTCAGGCCGCCGAATACGGCCACCAGAACAAATGTGATTAACGCCATCTTCTCGACCTTGCGATAGCGAACCCAGCTGTAAATCAGAACCACAGCCGTCGCAACAATCAGTGCCGAGGTCGCCGCGTAGATGTCGTAAAGCTTATAAAAAGCAAAAAAGACAACCAGCGGTAAAAAATCAAGAAACTGCTTCATTCATCGATTCCGTCATCAAAAGCACCAGGCATGCGCCCGGTATGCGTTCAGGGTTTATTGGCGAATCAGCATGTACAGGCGGAACAAATAGATCAGCAACACGGCGGAGATCATATTGCTCAGCGTATTCGCCAATACCGCGCCTACGTTCGGCGTAAGTACCGCAAAACTTGGCGCAAAAAGCAACAGCAGCGTTTTTGCCAGCAGCCAACCGATCACTGCCGGCGCTACCAGTCGCATATTAGACCATGCCAGACGCACACTGTTGCGCATAGCGGCAAAGACACCCATTTTATCCTGTACCAACATCACCGGTGCGAGTGCTAACAGGATGGCCAGCAGAATACCGGGCACAACCACCAGCATAATACCGATTTGTACCAGCAGAGTAGTCAGAAAAATCAGAATAAACAGCTTAGGCAGTACTGGCGCACTGGCGCCGATGGCGCGTAACGCGCTGACCCGATGACCTGCTGAAATCAGCTGAATCATCAGGATGATACCTCCCGCGAGGATGGCATTACCAATCAGGCCTGAAAATGTCGACGCCGCGGAAGCGCGTAGCAGAATTTGCTGTTGCTCCGGGGTCATATTTTGTACCAGATCAAACAGACCCACGCTACTGGTTAACTGATCCCCTTCACTGAGTTGCGCAATTTGGGCGTCGGTGGGAGAAAAGGCATGCCCTAACACCACTGTGATAAACGCGCACAACAACGATACCAGCAAGATGGTAATGAATTGATTACGGAAAAAGTTCCCCGTGTCACGGTAAACGGATTTCGCCGTGATAGACATGCACTCTCCTTGAGTTTTGCAGGTGTTCATTTGCGGGCAATTGTACCCTGGATAACTCTACAGTGGCAGCATCGCACGATGTATGGAAAGGCATATCTTTGTAAAGCTCCGGTAATTTTTGGCTATGACTTCAGCGTTATGCAAGAACGCTGGTTGTTCTCTGCCCATCATGAGCAAATAAGCAACGCTTATCATCAGCGGGTGTCGGACACTTGCATGGCGAAAATATATCAAAATTGATCTGAATTAATTTAACCAGGATTTTGAATGCAAGTTCTAACTTAATCTGGATCAATAAATGTTAAATTATCAAAGTCAATGTGATCCAGGTAAGATCACTTATTACTCCAATGTGGGTATATTTGTTCCGCTTTTATAACCATAACGATGGAGCGGACATGAAAAAATTAACAGTTGCAGCATTGGCTTTAACAACTCTTCTCTCTGGTAACGCATTCGCGCATGAGGCTGGAGAATTCTTCATTCGTGCGGGTTCTGCCACCGTCAGGCCGACGGAAGGTGCGGGGGGAACGCTGGGAAGTTTAGGCGGCTTTGATGTCAGTAATAACACCCAGTTGGGGCTAACATTCACTTACATGGCAACCGACAATATCGGTGTTGAATTACTGGCTGCGACGCCGTTCCGTCATAAAATTGGGACTGCCACGACGGGCGATATTGCCACTGTGCACCACTTACCGCCGACGTTAATGGCACAATGGTACTTCGGCGACTCCAGCAGCAAACTGCGTCCTTACGTTGGTGTCGGTGTGAACTACACCACCTTCTTCGATGAGGGCTTTAATGATAACGGCAAAAAAACCGGCTTATCGGACCTGAGTCTGAAAGATTCTTGGGGGGCGGCAGGGCAAGTCGGTATGGACTATCTGATTAACCGCGACTGGCTGATTAACATGTCGGTCTGGTACATGGATATCGACACCACCGCAAGCTATAAAATGGGTGGCGTCCAGCAGCGAGACAGCGTACGCCTCGATCCGTGGGTGTTTATGTTCTCTGCGGGTTATCGTTTTTAAATTTTTCTGTAAAGTTATTCTGCAAAACTGGTCGTAAAACGACCAGTTTTGCTAACTCTTCAGCATTAACGAACATCATTCCAATTGTATTTTTTTCCTGTGGTATCCATGACGAAAATCTCCTTTTTGTAGTTTATTAACCAGGATTTCATAGACTTTTTCGCATTACCCTGACGATGGATGCCAAGCCACAATTCTGCAAGCGAATTAAGATCATCGGAAGACCACGGAGTATTATAATCTCCGGTGAACTTTGTTTTTTCATCAACTAACTGGCTGTACCAAATATACATGGGGATTTGTAATGCCTCTTTAGGCGGTCTGACACCACCGTGGGAATAAACCACAGAGCGTGCAGGATCACGGATCAGCGCATGATCGGAAAAATACATTACTGATGAGCGAGTGTTTTCCAGTTCATTGAATATATTACCCATAAGTTTATCGGTATAGCGAATTGAATTGTCATAACAGTCATCGGCTTTGCTTTGGCCAAATAAGACAGTATCACTTTCTGGAAAACGTTGACAGGAAGGCTCATGACTGCCATATAAATGCAGGACAATAAGTTTCTTACCTGGTTTCTGTAATGCCTGATGCAATAACGGTAGCAAGGCCTCATCATAGCCATATTCTACCCATTCATGTTGATGTGCATTCATGGCAATCCCGGTAATTATATTGTTATGCGCACCTCCATTTCCCTGGCGACTGTACCAGTATGTATCATAGCCAGCCTGGTTTGTGATATTAATAATATTATCGCTGTAGTTACGAGGGTTACGGGTTTGCACTGAGTCAGCAGTAAGTGCCAGGGGGACGGCCATGATTGTTACCGGTGCAGGCGCAATCGCGTTCTGAAACAGTAAAAGTTGCTGCTTTTGTTTGATAAGTTCAGGTGTGGTATCCCTTGCGTATCCATAAATCCCCATGTTTAACGTACGCGCAGATTCCCCGATTATCAATATATAGTTTTCGATTCCTGTATCAGTTACTGTTATCTTATAATTTGGAATGTTTGTACCAATATCAGAAATTATGGCGTTATCTTGCATCGCCTGCATAAACTCTTTTCCGGTACTTACTGGAGTGGAGCGGATCACTCGTTGTACCAAACTTTCAACATTACTTTTTCTTATCTGGTGGAGATAAGCTTGCGAAAATAAAAGAAAAACTATTAAGCCCAAAATAACCATTGGGTAGTGGCGAAATCGATAGGGTACAGGTCTCGCGCCAGTGTTTATAGAGTAAATAAAAAATATTACAAGTGTAAAGAACGTAACACAGTCACGCCAATATAATCTCAGCATCGCCACTGCTTCGCTGGGCGTTGTATTCAAAATACTTAACGCAAATCCATAACTAAATTCTGAACTGTAATTATTCCAGGCATGCAGTTGAAGAGTAATATCACCTGCGACGGGTATTAAAATTAAAGCGGCCAGAATATTTCTGAAAAAGACATACTGTATGCAGCGCAATGAAAGCATGATCATGAAAAACACAAGCGTCCGATTAATTACAGCGTTATATTTTGCACTCAAAATATTAACGACTGCAATAATTAAAACAGAAATGATTAGCGGGATAATATTAAGTGGGCGCAAACCACTTCTGACCATTTGAAGGTTAAGTTGGATAGACATGATTTTTAATTTACGGACCCAAATATCCTGGCAAAGAAAATATTTTTAAGCATAAGAATTTCCTTCTTATGCGCTTTTATTGTTTATTCATGTAATTATCAAGGGTAAATAAGTTACATGTGGCAACCTCACAGACCTGTCCAGGGTGTGATTGCCTTTATGTCGCTTTATTCAATGCTATTTAGTCGTTGTCCTGTGGTTTGATTCCTTTGGCTATTGAAAATTGTACGGAGTAGATTTGAGTTAAGTAAAAATAGCGTTTGCTACGCTTTATGTCTGCATAACAATTAATTTACGATTTGGTAACATGACCTAGCTGAAATTATGACGGCCTTGTAAAAAATAACTGGATAACTCTGACACTATAATGATTTTAGCCTTGATGAGCCAATGCAATATTCATATTTAATATGATTTACCTGCAAATCATCACCAAAACTTTATGATATTGCTGCGTCAGCGTTTCTATGCTCATCTCTTACACATTAAAAACAACGACCGCATCTGAGATCAAATGTGGGTTGGGCCAGAGTCATTCGCTACCTGCGGATATGGACCTTAAAAGCATGAGGAAGCCGCGCTCGGTCACAGCCATAACTATGGCTGTGGTCAAGATTTGCCGCCAGAATCGTCAGTGCGTGCTTCTCCTTTTCGATGTAATGCTATTCTTTAAGCAAACTGGCTTTGAGAGTATTGACGATGTTAACCCGCCATCAGCTCCAGCAAAAAATCACACTTCTGGAATCATTCACCGGCGATGATACGGCTGAGTTTGCCCTGACTGTGGCGCGTGAGTTGCTGAATTGCTTGAATAAAATTGAGATTATAGAGAAACGTATTGCCACTCCGGTTAAACTGCCCTATTGCAGCGCCAGTCCAGTTTGTGAGATCGAAGCAGGGTATGCCGCCGGTGTGAACGACTGTAGAGAGGCTATTCGTCGGGCAGGGTATCCTATTGAAGGGGAGGATTAGTTTGCATTTATGTTAACAAAAATGTGCTTTTATTGTATAAGGTTGTAACTTTAATTCACGCCCAAGAGCGACGCTATTTCAAATCATCATTAGTCTCAGGAAGGTTAACATTCTCTATCAACATACAGCATCGTTATGCAGCAACATAATCGGATAACCGGTTTGGCAATACTGTTAACTATCAGGGTGGGCTCGTGAAGATTGTGCAGGATAAGCTCAGAAACAGGCAGGCACTGCTGGTATCGGGGCTGATTACTCTGGTATTTACCTCGTTGTTTCTGTTTATCATCTACGAACAGCGTATAGCCACCACCAGTGAAGGCATTAACCGCCTGCAAGCTCGGATGCTGGATATTTTCAATGACAATGAACTGATCGCTGATGCGATTGGTGAACGTTATCATCACATCAAAAACGACGATCAATGTGGCGATATATCGCAATTCACCCCCAGGAATAAAGATGAATGGGGAATTAACGCCGACCCAAAGCGGGTGCATTCGGCAACGGGGACAATCATTACCCAGCAAACCAGCCGTGGCGCTTTGTGTATGTATGCGGCGGCGGAGTTTATACGTGGCATGGTGAATGAGTTAAACCCGGGCAGTTTTGATGCGCATCGTTACATCATTGCTAAAAACTCGGATTATTTTTACTGGTTCATGGCGTCTGACTCGCGCCATTTCAGCTTCTCCAGTTCTGACATGGCGCGGAATATCACCAACTTTTTCTATCCGCCCGTCGATTTCTATACCCGACTGTTGCAAAAAAACGTCAAAAACAAAGCCCTTAGCTCCACGAACTTCTATACCGATAAAATTACCGGCGAAAAAGCTTACAGCGTGGTGAGCTATATCTACGATCTGTCTGGCAAAGAAATATCAGATCAAATCGTGGCCTATCTGGTCTATGACCATTCAAAGCCTGAGTTGCAGGAGGCGCTGGCTAATGCATTTGACTATCAAATGCCACAGAGTCTGAACGTGGCGCTGGTGAATTTAACCAACAATGAAAGCCTCTGTTTATCCGGTAAATGCGTGGATAAAACGCGCCTGATGGTGCGCAAGTTATCAGATAAATATGCATTGCACTATTCGCTGTCATTAGGCCGTTTTCTGACACGCGACACACAGGCTGGGATCGTGATTCTGCTGGCGCCGTTCTTTTTCATCATGATCAGTTGCTCACTAAAATCCTGGCTGAATGAAAGCGACCTCAAGGTTTATATAGACACGCTGACCGGCTGCTTTAACCGCCGAATTCTCGATATCATCAAACGTCGTGATTTATCGCACTGCTCGGTGGTGCTACTGGATTGCAATAAGTTCAAGACTGTAAATGATACCTGGGGTCATGCGGCAGGCGATCGGGCGCTGCAAATTATCGCTAACAGAATGCTGTCTAACACTCGAACCAGTCACGATATCGTGATTCGTACCGGCGGGGATGAGTTTATGATCCTGTTGTTTCGTTCGCAGGCAAGTGACGCTACGGCAATTGCGCAACGCATTAGCGGGCAGGTGACCAGTCATGTGTTTGTGGTGGACGGTCATACTGTGCCATTGTCAGTATCGTGGGGGATTGCGGAAGTGAACGGCGAGTTGGATGTGGCAATTCAGAATGCGGATAACGCCATGTATAAAATGAAGCACAAGAAAGAAGGGTAAAACCGCCAGGAGTCTCTGGCGGTTGATTTAGCTTAGTAAGGCGTGGCCGCTTTCATCGCGCTGACAAAGGCTTTCAGCTCCGCCAGCATCTGCTCAGGCGTGGCAACATTCTTCTCAATGATTTTCACAATCGCTGAACCGGAAATTGCCCCGGCAGCACCGGCTTCAATCGCGCCGGTCACCTGGTCAGGTGCAGAGATACCAAAGCCCTGTAATGACGGAGGAGCACCATATTCTTTCAGCTTTTGGACCAGATGATGCAGCGGTAACGCCGCACGATTTTCAGCGCCAGTCACGCCGGCACGCGAAAGCAGATAGGTATAGCCGCGACCGAAAGAGGCAATCTGGCGCAGCAGTTCTTCATCAGCGTTCGGCGGGCAGATAAAAATAGGCGCAATGTTGTGGCGGAGCGCCGCAGCTCTGAATGGCGCAGACTCCTCAACAGGCACATCTGCCACCAAAACAGAATCCACGCCGACTTTCTCGCACTGAGCGTAGAATTCGTCAATACCCTTGCTGAACACCAGGTTGGCATACATCAGCAGACCAATTGGAATGGTGGGGTGTTTCTGACGAATCAATGCCAGCATCTCAAAGCATTGTGACGGTGTCACGCCCGCGGCAAATGCCCGCAGTGTAGCTTCCTGTATGGTCGGACCGTCCGCCAGCGGATCGGAGAACGGAATGCCGAGTTCAAGCGCATCAGCGCCAGCTTCAATCAGCGTATCAATGATTTTCAGTGACTGTTCGACCGACGGATCGCCCAGGGTTACGAAGGGGACAAAAGCACCTTCTTTGCGGTCCTTCAGCTGTGCAAAAAGATTTTCGTAACGTTCCATCAGATTTCCCCTCGCGCTTTCAGAATATCGTGTACGGTGAAAATGTCTTTGTCGCCGCGACCGGAGAGATTAACCACCAGTAACTGCTCTTTTTCCGGATTTTCACGCATCATTTTCAGGGCGTGTGCCAGGGCATGGGAGGATTCCAGCGCCGGGATGATCCCCTCGTGCAGACACAGCGTTTTAAAGGCTTCCAGCGCTTCATCGTCAGTGATTGAAACATAATCGGCACGTCCGATGCTGTTCAGGTATGCATGCTGCGGCCCGACAGACGGGAAATCCAGACCTGCGGAAACAGAGTAAGACTCTTCAATTTGTCCTTCTTCAGTCTGCATCATCGGGGATTTCATGCCAAAGTAAATCCCGACACGACCATGTTTCAGCGGTGCGCCGTGTTCACCGGATTCGATCCCGTGACCGCCTGGCTCTACGCCAATCAGACCGACGCTGGTTTCATTAATAAAATCGGCAAACATGCCGATGGCGTTAGAACCACCGCCCACGCAGGCGATAACAGCGTCCGGCAAACGACCTTCTTTTTCCAGAATCTGCGCTTTTGTTTCTTCGCCGATCATGCGCTGGAACTCACGTACAATGGTCGGGAAGGGATGCGGTCCCGCCGCTGTCCCGAGCATATAGTGCGCGGTATCGTAGCTGCCAGACCAGTCGCGCAGGGCTTCGTTACAGGCGTCTTTCAGCGTTGCAGAACCGCTATGAACAGGAATGACTTCTGCTCCCATCAGACGCATACGGAAAACGTTAGGCGACTGACGCTCAACGTCTTTCGCACCCATATAAATACGGCATTTCAGACCCAGCAATGCACTGGCCAGCGCCGATGCAACGCCGTGCTGACCCGCGCCGGTTTCGGCGATGATTTCCGTTTTCCCCATACGCTTCGCCAGTAACGCCTGACCCAACACCTGGTTAGTTTTGTGCGCACCGCCGTGCAGTAAATCTTCACGCTTAAGATACAGCGTGGTGTTGGTCCCGTTAGTAATGTTCTGGCATTTGGTCAGCGCGGTTGGACGACCAGCATAGTTTTTCAGCAGATCGGTAAACTGCGCCTGAAACTCAGGATCTTTTTGCGCACTGACGAAAGCTTCTTCCAGTTGACGCAGGGCAGGCATCAGAATTTGTGGCACATACATACCGCCAAATTCACCAAAGTACGGATTGAGTAATGTTGTCATGTCCTTTTCCTTAATATGCGCGCAGCGTCTGAAAGACCGAAGCCAGGAGTCGTGCATCTTTGATGCCCGGCTGTGACTCTACGCCAGAATTAAAATCGAGCCCGGCACAGCCGGTTTTTGCCGCGTTGACACAGTTATCGGCGCCAAGTCCGCCAGCCAGTAAAACGTTATCCAGCGATTGCCCGCCTAAAAGCGACCAGTCGAAGCGTTGACCGCTACCGCCCTGGCCGTTGTCGAACACGTACTTATCGACATGCTGATAATCCCTGGCTGGCAATGTTTCGCTCACGCTCAGCGCTTTCCAGATTTGCACCTGTTTGGGCAGCGCATCGCGCAGGGCGTCAACATAGGTCTGATCTTCGCTGCCATGCAATTGCACTGCACTCAGTCCCAGGGCCAACACTTTGTCGCACACCTCGGTAATCTCGGTGTTACGGAACACGCCGACATACTGCAATGGCGCACCGCTTATCACTTCTCGCGCCTGCTCAACGCTAACCGCGCGCGGAGATGAGGGCACGAAAATCAACCCGCCATATATGGCACCCGCTTCATATGCCGCGTTTGCATCCTGAGCCCGGGTCAAACCGCAGACTTTGTTCTCACCAAGCAGAACCCGACGCACGGCGGCGTGCAGGTCATCATGCGACATCAGCGCAGAGCCAATCAGAAAACCGTTGGCGAAGTGGCTAAGTTCGCGTACCTGGCCGTAGGTATTAATACCGGACTCGCTGATGACGGTTACGCCATGACCCAGTCGCGGCGCCAGTTGGCGGGTGCGGTTCAGGTCAATCGACAGATCGCGTAAATCACGGTTATTGATACCAACGACTTTGGCGCCCAGAGCGATAGCACGCTCCAGCTCTTCTTCGTTACTGACTTCGGTCAGAACACCCATCTTCAGACTATGGGCCACGGCGGCGAGTTGACGATATTGCTCATCGTCCAGCACTGACAGCATCAGCAGGCAGGCGTCCGCCTGGTAGAAACGCGCCAGGTAAATCTGGTAAGAATCGATAATAAAGTCCTTACACAGGATGGGCTGCGACGCGATACGGCTGACGATGGGCAGGAAATCAAAGCTGCCCTGGAAATATTTTTCATCGGTCAGTACGGAAATCGCAGATGCATAATGTTTATACACGTCCGCAATCAGTGCCGGGTCGAAGTCATCACGAATCACGCCTTTCGATGGTGAGGCTTTTTTGCACTCCAGAATAAAGGCGGTACGCGCGCCTTGCAGCGCATCGTAGAAATCACGAGCGCTGGGTTGTACGTCATTTTGAAAGCTGGCCAGCGGTTGTTGTTGTTTCCGGGCTTCTACCCAAATCGCCTTGTCAGCGACAATTTTCGCTAAAACGGTTTGCATCATTTACCCTCTTGCTGCCAGCGCAGTGACACGGTCATAGGCCGCGCCGCTACGCAGCACATTAATCACGGTTTGCGCATTGGTTTTTAAATCTTCTTCACCGTGCAGGCGCATTAACATGGCGACATTCGCGGCAACGGCTGCTTCATGAGCGGCTTCACCTTTACCTTGTAACAAGCGACTAAGAATGTCACGGTTTTCTTCCGGCGTGCCGCCCGCCAGCTGTTCCTGATGGTACGGCGTCAGGCCAAAGTCTTCCGCCGTCAGTTGATAGCTCTTGATTTCGCCATCATGCAACTCTGCCACAATAGTCGGCGCATGCAGCGAAACCTCATCCATGCCGCCGCTATGTACGACCGCGGCACGCTGATATCCCAATACGCGCAGCGTTTCGGCAATCGGTAGCACCAGTTCCGGGCTGTAAACGCCGATCAGCGCCAGCGGTGGATGCGCCGGGTTAATCAACGGACCGAGTACGTTAAACAGCGTGCGGGTTTTCAACTGTTGGCGTACCGGCATGGCGTGGCGAAAACCGGTGTGGTATTTCGGTGCAAACAAGAAGCACACACCAAGATCGTCAAGCGCCTGACGGGATTTATCGGCGTTCATGTCCAGATTAATGCCAAACGCCGCCAACAGATCCGAAGATCCAGATTTACTGGAGACGCTGCGGTTGCCGTGTTTGGCCACTTTCAGTCCACAGGCCGCCGCAACGAAAGCGCTGGCCGTGGAGATATTGATACTGTTACTACCGTCACCGCCGGTACCGACAATATCGGCAAACAGATAATCAGGGCGCGGGAACGGGGCGGCGTTTTCCAGCAGCGCGGTTGCCGCACCGGCAATTTCATGCGGGTGTTCGCCACGAATTTTCATGCTCACCAGTGCCGCAGCGAGTTGTTCCGGCTTCAGTTCACCGCGTACTACGGCAGAGAACAGCTGGTGGCTTTCCTGCTGGGATAGCGTCTGAGCCTGATACAGTTTCTCCAGAATAGGTTGCAGCGTATTGGTCTGCTCGAGTTTCTGTTGCGCCCAGGCCAGCGTTTGCTCCAGCAGAAGCGCGCCCTGGGTGGTGAGGATCGATTCCGGATGGAACTGGAAGCCACACACGCGATCGGTATCGTGACGGACCGCCATCACCATGCCGTTAAAGTGGGCGTTGATGGTCAATCCGGCCGGAACGTTGCTGCCTACAAGCGAGTGGTAACGCGCTACCGGCAATGGATTCGCCAGACCGCTGAACATTGCCTGACCGTCGTGTTCAATGCTGGACGCTTTACCGTGCAGGATCTCGCCTGCCTGACCGACATAGCCGCCGTAGGCTTCAACAATCGCCTGATGCCCCAGACAAATACCGATAATCGGTAACTTGCCGCGCAGGCGAGTTAACAGCTCCGGCATGCAGCCCGCTTCGCTTGGCGCACCGGGCCCCGGAGAGAGCATCAGCACCGGGTTTTTCATGGTTGCTAAGCGGTCAATTAACGTCTGGGCCGGAATATGGTTGCGGTAAATCACCACGTTATGACCGTTAGTACGCAGCTGATCCGCCAGGTTATAGGTAAATGAGTCGATGTTATCGAGCAGCAGAATGTCAGCCATTAGAAAGTCTCCTGTGCGTGGTGCGCGGTGGCGATAGCACGCAAAACCGCACGCGCTTTATTACGGGTTTCATCGGCTTCAGACTGCGGAACAGAATCCAGAACAATCCCGGCACCGGCTTGTACGGTGGCAATACCGTCTTCCACGAGGGCGGAACGAATCACAATACAGGTATCCAGATCGCCATGGGCGGTAAAGTAGCCTACCGCGCCGCCATAGCTGCCACGGCGACGACCTTCGGCCTCGGCGATAAGCTGCATGGCGCGAACTTTCGGCGCACCGCTTAGCGTGCCCATATTCATACAGGCGCGGTACGCATGCAGCACATCCAGATCGCTACGCAGTTCGCCGACTACGCGGGAAACCAGGTGCATCACGAAGGAGTACCGATCCACTTTGGTGAGGTCTGCAACGTAGCGGCTACCCGGCGTGCAGATGCGCGCCAGGTCGTTACGCGCAAGGTCAACCAGCATCAGGTGCTCGGAAAGTTCTTTATGATCGGTACGCATCTCCAGCTCGATACGGCTGTCGAGATCGCGGTCCAGCGAGCCATCCGCCCGGCGACCGCGCGGACGCGTTCCGGCAATCGGGTAGATCTCAATCTGCCGGCTGGTGGCATCATATTTCAGCGAGCTTTCCGGAGAGGCGCCGAACAGCGTGAAATCGTTGTCCTGCATGAAAAACATATACGGGCTGGGATTACTTTTCTTCAGCACATAGTAGGCCGCCAGCGGTGACGGGCAGGGCAATGAGAAACGGCGGGACGGAACTACCTGGAAAATCTCGCCTGCGCGAATGGCTTTTTGCATCCCGCGCACCACAGCGCCAAATTCTTCATCGCTCTGGTTACATTCGCAGCGCATCTGCGGAATTTCTGTCACGGGCAGCGGCGGTGCAGGCTCGGTAAGCTGCTGACTCAGTTGCGCCAGACGAGCGTTCAGACGCTGTTTTTCGCCATCGCTGGGGGTAAACACGCTGGCCTGAATGCGGGTACTTTTCTTCTGGTGGTCGATGACCATCAGCGTCTCTGCCAGATAAAAGCAGTAGTCCGGGCAACGATTGCCCGCCTCAAGCTGAGGTAAATCCTCAAAACCGGCAACCAGGTCATAGGAAAACAGACCGCCGAAGAACATCGCTTCACGTTCTTGCGCAGGGACATTGATCAGTTCCTGTAATAAACGAAAAGCGTCAAATACGGAAAGGGAACATAAGCGGGCGTCCTCATCCAGCAACGGGCTTACATTGGGAAATTTCAAATGGCGAATGTTCGGCTGTTGTTCGTTTTCAACGCCAGCAGGCAGCGCAGCATCCAGCAGGGGTAGCAGCGATGCGCCGTTCGCGGAGAGGGCCTTGATAGTGACAGTGTCACCCAGAGCGGTGATGCGCAACGCGCTGTCGACCAGCAACAAGCTCTTCAGATCATCTTTGCTATTAATATCTGCGGATTCAAGCAGCAGCGTCGCTGGACGTGCGCCACACACCTGATGAAACAGCGCTGTTGGATTCTCACGGTAGGCGGCATCGCAGGTAAGCAGTTCGAGTGTCGGTTTTTGTGTTTGCATCGTTATTCTCATTAATTTTGTTCAAAAAAAAGCCCGCTCAGTTGGCGGGCCGGGTATCTGGTTGCATATTGCAGACGTAAGACACTGCCCGAAATCAGGAAGTGCGCCACCAACCGTGCAGGACAAATGTTGCTTTCATCTCAGATACCTTCTTCATGTGAACTTGCGTACTAGTTAACTAGTTCGATGGAGTAAAGTCAACACCTGATTTCAGTAAATTTGTCGAAACCGCTATGATGGGCGCGTTACGACATTTATTTAAACGGGAGCCGCCTTGAGCGACACGAATTACGCAGTGATTTATGACCTGCACAGTCATACTACAGCCTCTGATGGGCGATTAACCCCTGAAGCCTTAGTACACCGTGCGGTAGAGATGCGAGTCGGTACACTGGCGATCACCGATCATGACACCACGGCTGGTATTGCGGCGGCAAGAGAAGAAATTTCACGTTCGGGTTTAGCGTTAAATCTGATCTCAGGTGTTGAGATTTCTACGGTGTGGGAAAATCATGAGATCCATATTGTGGGTCTGAATATTGATATTTCTCATCCACTGATGTGCGAGTTTTTGGCGCAACAAACGGAACGTCGTCAGCAGCGCGCGCGCCTGATTGCTGAACGACTCGATAAAGCGCATATTCCCGGCGCATGGGAAGGCGCGTTGCGTCTGGCTGATGGCGGGGCGGTCACTCGGGGTCATTTTGCGCGTTTTCTGGTGGAGTGCGGAAAAGCCACGACAATCGCGGATGTTTTTAAAAAATACCTTGCCCGTGGGAAAACCGGTTACGTTCCGCCGCAGTGGTGTACAATAGAACAAGCTATTGATGTCATTCATCATTCTGGCGGTAAGGCAGTTCTGGCTCATCCTGGGCGGTACGATCTTAGCGCTAAGTGGCTGAAAAGACTGGTTGCATACTTCGCTGAACACCGTGGTGACGCGATGGAAGTGGCGCAGTGCCAACAGTCTCCCAATGAACGCACCCATCTGGCGACGCTTGCGCGCCAGCATCAATTGTGGGCATCGCAGGGATCTGATTTTCATCAGCCCTGCCCGTGGATTGAACTGGGTCGTAAACTCTGGTTGCCCGCGGGCGTAGAAGGCGTCTGGCAACTCTGGGAACAGCCCGAGACCACAGAGAGGAAAGTATGAGCCAGTTTTTTTATATTCATCCCGAAAACCCACAACAGCGACTGATCAATCAGGCCGTTGAAATCGTGCGTAAAGGTGGGGTGATCGTCTATCCAACCGATTCCGGCTATGCGTTGGGCTGCAAAATTGAAGATAAAGGCGCGATGGAGCGCATTTGTCGCATTCGTCACCTGCCGGATGGGCACAACTTTACGCTGATGTGCCGTGACCTGTCCGAACTGTCGACCTATTCGTTTGTCGATAACGTGGCTTTTCGTTTGATTAAAAATAATACGCCAGGCAACTACACCTTCATCCTGAAAGGGACGAAAGAAGTGCCGCGCCGTTTGTTGCAGGAAAAACGTAAGACCATCGGCCTGCGTGTGCCGTCGAATCCGATTGCGCTGGCGCTGCTGGAAGCACTGGGCGAGCCGATGCTCTCTACATCGCTGATGCTGCCGGGCAGTGAATTTACCGAGTCTGACCCGGAAGAGATTAAGGATCGTCTGGAGAAGCAGGTGGAGCTGATTATCCACGGCGGCTATCTCGGCCAGCAGCCGACCACGGTCATCGATTTAACTGACGATTCCCCGGTGGTCTTGCGTGAAGGCGTCGGCGACGTTAAACCTTTCTTATAAGGGCGCGAACCGCTATACTACGCGGCCTTAAAATGGCGCTGACTGGCGCCGTTGATTCTCCTGTTCGACGCCTGTGAAGGCGACATCTAAAGGAAGCTCTATGAGCGAAAAGTTACAAAAAGTGCTGGCGCGCGCCGGCCACGGTTCTCGCCGTGAAATTGAAACCATTATTGCCGCGGGCCGTGTGAGCGTTGATGGCAAAATTGCCACGCTCGGCGATCGCGTTGAAGTGACGCCGGGTCTGAAAATCCGTATCGACGGTCATCTGATTTCAGTTAAAGAGTCTGCGGAACAAATCTGTCGCGTTCTGGCCTATTACAAACCAGAGGGTGAACTGTGTACCCGTAACGACCCGGAAGGTCGTCCGACCGTATTTGATCGTCTGCCAAAACTGCGCGATGCGCGCTGGATTGCCGTGGGGCGTCTGGATGTGAATACCTGCGGTTTATTGCTGTTCACTACCGACGGTGAACTGGCAAACCGTCTGATGCATCCAAGCCGTGAAGTTGAGCGTGAATATGCGGTGCGTGTGTTTGGTCAGGTTGATGACGCGAAACTGCGCGATCTGAGTCGTGGCGTACAGCTGGAAGATGGTCCGGCGGCGTTTAAAACAATCAAGTTCAGCGGTGGTGAAGGGATCAACCAGTGGTACAACGTCACGCTGACTGAAGGACGTAACCGTGAAGTACGTCGCCTGTGGGAAGCTGTAGGCGTGCAGGTAAGTCGTCTTATCCGTGTCCGTTACGGCGATATCCCGCTGCCGAAAGGCCTGCCGCGTGGCGGCTGGACGGAGCTTGATCTTGCGCAGACCAACTATTTACGTGAACTGGTGGAGCTGAAGCCGGAAACGACCTCTAAAGTTGCCGTCGAGAAAGATCGTCGTCGTATGAAGGCGAACCAGATCCGTCGTGCGGTGAAGCGCCACTCACAGGTCGGCAGCAGCCGTCGTCCGGGTGGTCGCAGCAACAACGGTTAATCATGACCAGGCCTGATAAGCAAAGCGCCATCAGGCGTTAGCGTGGAGCCGGATGCGGCAAAAGCGCCTTATCCGGCCTGGTGTCAGTAATCAATTCCCATCTGAGCCTTCACGCCTGCTTCAAACGCGTGCTTAACCGGGCGCAGTTCGCTCACCGTATCTGCTAACTCCAGAATATCGCGATGACATCCCCGACCGGTGATAATCACCGTCTGATGGGCAGGACGCGCATTTAAGGCATTGATAACCTCTTCAAGCGGCAGATAGTCGTAGGCCACCATATAGGTCAGTTCGTCCAGGATAACCATATCCAGTTCAGCATCAGCCAGCATTCGCTTTCCATGTTCCCATACGGCCATACAGGCTGCGGTATCCGACTCGCGGTTTTGCGTGTCCCAGGTAAATCCTGTCGCCATAACCTGAAACTCTACGCCATGGGGTTCGAGTAAGTTTCGTTCACCGTTTGGCCAGGTCCCTTTAATAAACTGCACCACGCCGACTTTTTTACCATGGCCCACCGCGCGCGTGGCGGTCCCGAACGCAGCGGTGGTTTTACCCTTACCGTTTCCGGTGAACACGATAATGATCCCGCGTTCATCCTTTGCAGCGGCAACGCGGGCATCAACCCGCTCTTTAACGCGCTGCTGGCGCTGCTGGTAGCGTTCTTCACTCATTGAGCTATTCCTGGTTTACGGCCCGGCTGGGCATCGAAAGTCATACCGGTTTTACGGCGGCTGTCATCGCCCATCAGCCACAGGTAGAGCGGCATAATATCGGCGGGGGTTTTCAATTTTTGCGGATCTTCAGTTGGAAATGCACTGGCTCGCATCCCGGTACGCGTACCGCCTGGATTGATACAGTTTACGCGCAGGTGACGGTTCTGATATTCATCTGCCAGAACCTGCATCATGCCTTCGGTAGCGAATTTGGAGGTAGCATATGCGCCCCAATTGGCGCGTCCCTGGCGACCGACGCTGGAAGAGGTAAAGACCAGCGATCCGGCATCGGATTTCAGCAATAGCGGCAGCAATGCCTGGGTCAGCATAAAGGTGGCATTCACATTTACCTGCATGACATCTTGCCAGATCTGCGGATTTTGTTCACTCATTGGACGAATATCACCCAGTAATCCGGCATTATGTAGTACGCCATCCAGACGTGGAAAATGTGCGGCAATGCGCTGTGCGAGCTGGTGGCATTCTTCAGAAGTACAAGTGAGCAGATCCAGCGTGAACCAGTGTGGCTGCGTACCGTTTTCATCGGCAATAGTGCGGGCAACCTGGCGCAGTTTTTCTTCGTTACGCCCAAGCAGAATAACGGTCGCGGCGTAACGCACATAGGTCTGTGCAGCTTCACGTCCGATACCATCACTGGCACCGGTAACCAGAATAATGCGGTCCTGTAAAAGGTCTTGTTTAGGTTGGTAATGCACGGCTACTCCTCGGCAACGCTCTGGCCATCTCGTTCGCGATAACGTTTCGGCTTTATGCCTTAAACCCTGTTCTTTTTCAATCAGCCAAAGGCAATAACACCGCAAAATGAACGCTTTGTCATGCTTTTTGCTGATTCAGCACCAGGATGGATGAAGCAAGACGGGTTAAGCAGCCTGTTGTACACTGAGCGGGAATAGCGTTGTTTAACCAAGGTGGGTCTCGTGGAATTGTTGTCTGAATATGGGCTGTTTTTGGCAAAAATTGTCACTGTCGTGGTGGCTATTGCGGTAGTTGTGATGCTGATTGTGAACGCGACACAACGCAAGCGTCAGCGCGGGGAGCTGCGGGTAGTTAACCTCAGCGAGCAATATAAAGAGATGAAGGATGATCTGTCGCTGGCATTACTGGACGGGCATCAGCAAAAATTCTGGCATAAGGCGCAGAAAAAGAAACAGAAACTGGAAGCGAAGGCAGCCAAGGCAAAAGCGAAACTGGGAGACAGTACGTCATCTGATAAACCACGTGTATGGGTGCTGGATTTTAAAGGCAGCATGGACGCCCATGAGGTCAGCGCGTTACGGGAGGAAGTGACGGCGGTGCTGGCAGTGGTTAAACCGCAGGATCAGGTGGTGGTTCGCCTGGAAAGCCCGGGCGGTGTGGTTCATGGTTATGGCCTGGCTGCATCGCAGTTACAGCGTCTGCGCGATAAGCAGATTCCGTTGACCGTAACGGTGGATAAAGTCGCCGCGAGCGGTGGGTATATGATGGCCTGCGTAGCCGATAAAATTGTCTCGGCACCGTTTGCTATCGTCGGGTCGATTGGCGTCGTGGCGCAGATCCCGAACTTTAACCGCTTTCTGAAAGGGAAGGATATTGATATCGAACTGCACACCGCCGGACAGTACAAGCGTACGCTGACGCTGCTGGGTGAAAACACGGAAGAAGGGCGGCAGAAATTCCGCGAAGATCTGAATGAAACCCATCACCTGTTTAAGGATTTTGTGCAGCGCATGCGTCCGACTCTGGACATTGAGCAGGTTGCCACCGGCGAACACTGGTTTGGGCAACAGGCGCTGGCGAACGGGCTGGTGGATGAAATCAATACCAGTGATGAAGTGATCCTCGGGCTAATGGAAGGGCGCGAAGTGTTGAGCGTTCGCTATATGCAGCGCAAAAAACTGATGGATCGCTTTACCGGGAGTGCGGCCGAGAGCGCCGATCGTTTGCTGCTGCGCTGGTGGCAGCGGGGACAGAAACCGCTGATGTAAAATTGTCATTGCCGGATGGTGATGCTAAAGCATCTTACCCGGCCCACAGGATGACAACATCCTGGGCCGGATATGGCAGAGCCGCCATCCGGCAAATCATTTCTTGTATCAATCGATCAAGTGATACTTTTCAGAAAGTACGTGCGCCAGGTGCTTAAACATATTAAACACTGCCGTACTTTTGGGCGTCGGAAGCCCTTGCTCGTCTAAAAAGTAATCGCCGCTGAAAACCAGCACGCCATTTCGCTGCGTAACGCCGGTGGCGACAATCCCCGCCAGCGTGTCCTCATGCTCACGAATGATTTTGTTGGCTTCAATCAGCAGCGTTTCGCGATCGATAGGTTGCGTGTCTTTATGCATTATTTACTCCTTAAACAAGGACATTAGTCTACGCCGAGCCCGGCTTATGGGCAAATATTCCCTGACATAAATGAAGGTCTTACGTCAGGGTTGCAACTGGCGAGATTTGTTTTTGCATGCTAATAAAGTTGCGTAACGCATTTTATCAGGTACAGTGTGACGCTTTCGTCAATCTGGCAACAGATTTGCTTGACATTCGACCAATACTTCGTCGTGCTATAGCGTTTGTGAGCAAAAAAGCCTGTTAACTCAGTTACATGAGAGTTACATTACAAGCGCGAATCAGTTTAAGGGGTTGATATCCGCCGACGCAGAGACCATATCGATGTCTCGTCGCCAGTGGAAGGTGAATCAACGTGCGACGCATTCTGGAAGAATCAAATTAGGTAAAGGTGAATATGGGTAAAGCTCTTGTCATCGTTGAGTCCCCGGCAAAAGCCAAAACGATCAACAAGTATCTGGGTAATGACTACGTGGTGAAATCCAGCGTCGGTCATATCCGTGATTTGCCGACCAGTGGCTCAGCAACTAAAAAGAGCGCCGACTCAACCTCCACCAAAACGGCTAAAAAGCCCAAAAAGGATGAACGTGGCGCTCTCGTCAACCGCATGGGTGTTGACCCGTGGCACAACTGGGATGCGCGCTATGAAGTGCTGCCTGGTAAAGAGAAAGTTGTTTCTGAACTGAAGCAACTGGCTGAAAAAGCCGACCACATCTATCTCGCAACCGACCTTGACCGCGAAGGGGAAGCCATTGCATGGCACCTGCGGGAAGTGATCGGCGGCGATGACACCCGCTACAGCCGCGTGGTGTTTAACGAAATTACCAAGAACGCTATTCGTCAGGCGTTTGAAAAACCGGGCGAACTGAACATCGACCGGGTTAACGCGCAACAGGCGCGCCGCTTTATGGACCGCGTGGTGGGCTATATGGTGTCGCCGCTGCTGTGGAAAAAAATTGCGCGTGGTTTGTCTGCAGGCCGCGTACAGTCGGTTGCTGTACGTCTGGTGGTTGAGCGTGAACGTGAAATCAAAGCATTTGTCCCAGAAGAGTTCTGGGAAATTGGTGCTGACACGACCACGCCTGGTGGCGATGCTTTGCCGCTTGAGGTGACGCATCAGAATGATAAACCGTTCCGCCCGGTCAACCGGGAACAAACGCTTGCCGCTGTTAGCCTGTTGGAAAAAGCGCGCTATAGCGTTCTGGAACGTGAAGATAAACCGACCAGCAGCAAGCCGGGCGCACCGTTTATTACCTCCACGCTACAGCAGGCTGCGAGCACGCGTCTGGGCTTTGGCGTGAAGAAAACCATGATGATGGCACAGCGCTTGTACGAAGCGGGTTACATCACCTATATGCGTACGGACTCAACAAACCTGAGTCAGGACGCCGTCACCATGGTTCGCGATTACATCAGCGATAATTTTGGTAAAAAATATCTGCCGGAGAGCGCGAACCAGTACGCCAGCAAAGAGAACTCTCAGGAAGCGCACGAAGCTATCCGTCCCTCCGATGTCGCCGTACAGGCGGAATCACTGAAAGACATGGAAGCTGATGCGCAGAAACTGTACCAGTTGATCTGGCGCCAGTTTGTTGCCTGCCAGATGACGCCGGCGAAATACGATTCCACCACCTTAACCGTGGGCGCGGGTGATTTCCGCCTGAAAGCGCGTGGTCGTATTCTGCGTTTCGATGGCTGGACCAAAGTGATGCCTGCGCTGCGTAAGGGCGATGAAGACCGTATCTTGCCGGCGGTGGATAAAGGCGATACGTTGACGCTTGTCGAACTGACGCCAGCGCAACACTTTACCAAACCGCCTGCGCGTTTCAGTGAAGCCTCGCTGGTTAAAGAGCTTGAAAAGCGTGGTATTGGTCGTCCATCAACGTATGCGTCGATTATTTCCACGATTCAGGATCGCGGCTATGTTCGCGTTGAGAACCGTCGCTTCTATGCTGAAAAAATGGGTGAAATTGTCACCGATCGTCTGGAAGAAAACTTCCGCGAACTGATGAACTACGATTTTACCGCGCAGATGGAAGACAGCCTCGACCAGGTGGCAAATCACGAAGCCGAATGGAAAGGCGTACTCGACAACTTCTTCACCGATTTTACTCAGCAACTGGATAAAGCCGAGAAAGATCCTGAGGAGGGCGGTATGCGTCCGAATCAGATGGTGCTGACCAGCATTGATTGCCCGACCTGCGGACGCAAGATGGGTATTCGTACCGCCAGCACCGGCGTTTTCCTCGGCTGTTCCGGCTATGCGCTGTCGCCGAAAGAACGCTGCAAAACCACCATTAACCTGGTGCCGGAAAACGAAGTGCTGAACGTGCTGGAAGGCGACGACGCGGAAACGAACGCTCTGCGCGCCAAACGTCGCTGCCAGAAGTGCGGCACGGCGATGGACAGCTATCTTATCGATCCTAAGCGTAAGCTGCATGTATGTGGTAATAACCCTACCTGCGACGGCTATGAGATCGAAGAGGGTGAATTCCGCATCAAGGGTTATGACGGTCCTATCGTTGAGTGCGAAAAATGTGGCTCTGAAATGCACCTGAAAATGGGGCGTTTCGGTAAGTACATGGCGTGTACCAACGATGAGTGCAAAAACACCCGTAAGATCCTGCGTAACGGTGAAGTCGCTCCGCCGAAAGAAGATCCGGTTCCGCTGCCGGAACTGCCGTGTGAAAAATCTGACGCGTATTTTGTGTTACGTGATGGCGCTGCAGGTATCTTCCTGGCGGCAAATACGTTCCCGAAATCACGTGAGACCCGCGCGCCGTTAGTGGAAGAGCTGTACCGCTTCCGCGATCGTCTGCCGGAAAAACTGCGTTATCTGGCAGACGCGCCGCAGACGGACCCGGACGGCAACAAGTCCATGGTCCGTTTCAGCCGTAAAACCAAGCAGCAATACGTTGCCGCTGAGAAAGACGGTAAGGCGACCGGCTGGTCCGCGTTTTTTGTTGACGGTAAATGGGTTGAAGGGAAGAAATAACGGCATTCCGCCTGAATTTCTCCTTAAAGGGTCGCGTATGCGACCCTTTTTGTTTCTGGCGTATTATTTTTTGTCATGCCTATACAGCTTACATAGAAATGATATAGTGGTTATAGTTAACACGTTTTTTATTATTAAATCGTATTAGCAGCGCTAACGAGCCTGCTTTGAAACGATGATCTGATGGCATAAATCGGGATGGCTTAACATGAAATTACAGCAGCTTCGCTACATTGTTGAGGTGGTGAACCACAACCTTAATGTCTCCTCAACGGCGGAAGGGCTTTATACCTCCCAGCCAGGCATCAGTAAGCAAGTTCGTATGCTTGAAGATGAACTTGGCATCCAGATTTTTGCCCGTAGCGGTAAGCACCTGACGCAGGTTACGCCAGCGGGGCAGGAAGTCATCCGTATTGCGCGTGAGGTACTGTCGAAGGTGGATGCCATTAAGTCCGTTGCCGGCGAACATACCTGGCCGGACAAAGGCTCGTTATACATCGCGACGACCCACACACAAGCACGTTACGCACTGCCAAACGTGATTAAAGGTTTTATTGAGCGATACCCTCGCGTCTCTTTGCACATGCACCAGGGATCGCCGACGCAAATCGCCGAAGCCGTTTCGAAAGGGAATGCAGACTTTGCCATTGCGACAGAAGCCCTGCATCTGTATGACGATTTGGTGATGCTGCCTTGCTATCACTGGAACCGCTCGATCGTCGTGACGCCGGATCATCCGCTGGCGGGAAAAGCGTCCGTTTCTATTGAAGAGTTAGCGCAGTATCCGCTGGTCACCTACACCTTCGGTTTTACCGGGCGTTCGGAACTGGATACCGCGTTTAATCGTGCGGGTCTGGAGCCGCGGATAGTTTTTACCGCTACCGATGCCGATGTCATTAAAACCTATGTGCGTCTGGGCCTCGGCGTGGGGGTGATTGCCAGCATGGCGGTTGATCCCGTCTCCGACCCTGATCTTGTACGTGTTGACGCGCACGATATCTTCAGTCATAGCACCACCAAAATTGGTTTTCGTCGCAGCACGTTTTTACGCAGTTACATGTATGATTTTATTCAACGTTTCGCGCCACATCTGACGCGAGATGTGGTGGATACTGCGGTGGCGCTGCGTTCTAATGATGATATCGAAGCCATGTTTAAAGATATTAAATTGCCTGAGAAATAATACCAGCTGTTACCTCGTCGGTATCCTCCGGCATAAAGCGATACCGACGGGAAACACTGAACTAATTGATAATTTACAGTGAATAAATTAACCATATATAGTTTATGGAAAAGGTTCTCTAAAGTAGTTTCAAATTAGTCAGCTTGCCAAAAATTCCTTTCAAATATTTATAACCGATCAAACAATCGATTTATTTATCAGGACGAGTCAGAAAATTAACTGGCTTTTTTTCGCCTTTTTTATTAGGATTTCTCCTATCTGATGATTAATTGTACCGATTGTTTGGTGCCTAAATGATAAGTGATTTCGATAGTATGAGGTTAGCGATGCCTTCAGGAAACCAGCCTGCACGCAGGGATCCCGCGATGAAACGTAAAGCCTGGTTTGCTGTTTTTCTCGGCTCCGCTGTGTTCTGGATTGTCGTCGCGCTCGTGGTCTGGCAAGTGTGGGGGTAGGTCATGTCCGCACCGGAACAACACGCCACCGTAACGCCATCTCCTCATGAAAATGAACAAGAGAGCAAGAGCGGCGCAGAGAATGGGCCGGAAATCCCCACCTCCTGGACGCTTTCCCCGGAACAACGCGCGTTTATTGATCTGTTTACTGATGATGAACAGAAACAGTAATTAATACGAATTTTATTGTCATTATTATTCGCCCTCTGTCTGATACTTCGTATGACTTATTACATGCAATCGCGATGTCCCCGCTAATCAGCATATTATCGATTGCATACATACCTGTTACACATTAAGCCTCATAGCCTTCGCTCTCGAACCTTCTCCTCGTAATTTACGCCACACTCCGCTTTTCCTATGTTCTCCACTTTTATCAATTTGAGTTGTTATCAAAGCGTTACATTTTGTTTGTGTTATCTTTAATACTAACCCTGAAGAAAATCAGGGGATCCAACCCTGTCATTTAAGGAGGAGCTATGTCGTCGACCCTACGCGAAGCCAGTAAGGACACATTGCAGGTTAATGATAAAACCTACCGTTACTACAGCTTGCCTCTGGCCGCACAAACACTGGGTGATATCACCCGCCTGCCTAAATCGTTAAAAGTTTTGCTGGAGAACCTGCTTCGCTGGCAGGACGAAAATACCGTTACCGAAGACGATATTCATGCCCTGGCGCGTTGGCTGGAAACCGCGCATGCCGATCGTGAGATTGCCTATCGACCCGCTCGCGTTTTGATGCAGGACTTTACCGGCGTACCCGCAGTGGTCGATCTGGCCGCTATGCGCGAAGCGGTAAAACGTTTGGGCGGGGATACGGCAAAAGTGAATCCGCTTTCGCCAGTGGATCTTGTGATAGACCACTCCGTAACGGTGGATCGTTTCGGTGATGATGACGCTTTCGAAGAGAACGTCCGTCTGGAAATGGAACGTAACCATGAGCGCTATGTGTTTCTGAAATGGGGACAGCAAGCATTCAGTCGCTTCAGCGTTGTGCCGCCGGGAACGGGGATTTGTCACCAGGTTAACCTTGAATATTTGGGTAAAGCCGTCTGGAGCGAATTACAAAACGGTGAATGGGTGGCTTATCCGGATACGCTGGTCGGTACCGATTCCCATACTACGATGATAAATGGTCTCGGTGTGCTGGGCTGGGGCGTCGGGGGCATTGAAGCCGAAGCCGCGATGCTGGGCCAGCCGGTCTCAATGCTTATCCCTGACGTGGTGGGCTTCAAGCTGGTAGGTAAACTGCGGGAAGGTATCACCGCAACCGATCTGGTGCTGACCGTCACCCAAATGCTGCGTAAGCACGGTGTGGTTGGGAAATTTGTTGAATTCTATGGCGATGGTCTGGACACCTTACCTCTGGCCGATCGGGCAACCATTGCGAACATGTCGCCGGAATATGGCGCAACCTGTGGTTTCTTCCCGATTGATGACATCACTCTTGAATATATGCGCCTGAGCGGACGCAGTGAGGAGCAGGTCGAGCTGGTCGGCGCTTATGCTAAAGCGCAGGGGATGTGGCGTAACCCAGGCGATGAACCCGTATTTACCAGCTCGCTGGAGCTGGATATGGGGAGTGTGGAGGCGAGCCTTGCCGGGCCGAAACGTCCGCAGGATCGGGTTGCGCTCGCTGATGTCCCGAAAGCGTTCTCGGCGAGTAACGAGCTTGAAGTGAATAGCTCGCTAAAAGATCGTCAGCCAGTGGACTATACAATGAACGGGCATCAATACCAGTTGCCGGATGGTGCGGTGGTGATTGCGGCGATCACCTCCTGTACCAACACATCTAACCCAAGCGTATTGATGGCGGCGGGGCTGCTGGCGAAGAAAGCGGTTACGCTCGGTCTGAAACGTCAACCCTGGGTTAAAGCTTCACTGGCGCCTGGCTCTAAAGTCGTTTCTGACTATCTGGCGCAGGCCGGGTTCACACCGTATCTCGATGAGTTGGGCTTTAACCTCGTGGGTTATGGCTGTACTACCTGTATAGGTAATTCCGGACCGTTGCCCGATCCTATTGAGACGGCGATCAAAAAAGGCGATCTCACGGTTGGCGCAGTGCTTTCCGGCAACCGTAACTTTGAAGGACGCATCCATCCGCTCGTCAAGACGAACTGGTTGGCGTCTCCGCCGCTGGTAGTAGCTTACGCGCTGGCGGGGAATATGAATATCAACCTGACGAAAGATCCGTTAGGTCATGACAGAAAAGGCGATCCCGTTTACTTGAAAGATATCTGGCCAACTGCGCAGGAAATCGCCCGAGCCGTTGAGCAGGTGTCTACCGCTATGTTCCATAAAGAGTATGCCGAAGTGTTTGAAGGCACGCCGGAATGGAAAGCGATTCAAGTTGATCGGGCTGACACCTATGGCTGGCAGTCGGACTCGACCTATATCCGTTTGTCGCCGTTCTTTGATGGTATGCAGGCTACGCCGGATCCGGTGCAGGACATTCATGGCGCCCGCATTCTGGCGATGTTAGGCGACTCGGTGACCACCGACCATATTTCTCCGGCAGGTAGCATTAAAGCGGATAGCCCGGCCGGTCGGTATTTGCAAAGCCACGGCGTTGAGCGCAAAGACTTTAACTCCTACGGCTCCCGACGCGGAAACCATGAAGTGATGATGCGCGGTACTTTTGCCAATATTCGTATTCGTAATGAGATGGTGCCAGGCGTGGAAGGCGGGATGACGCGGCATTTGCCGGGGACGGAAGTGGTGGCTATCTATGATGCCGCCATGCAATACCAACAGGAGAATGTTCCGTTGGCAGTCATTGCCGGTAAGGAATATGGTTCTGGCTCCAGTCGTGACTGGGCTGCGAAAGGGCCACGCTTGCTGGGTGTACGCGTGGTTATTGCTGAGTCCTTTGAGCGAATTCACCGTTCTAACCTGATCGGCATGGGGATTCTACCGCTTGAGTTCCCACAGGGGGTTACGCGTAAAACGCTGGGATTAACCGGTGAGGAAGCGATTGATATTACGGACCTGCAAAACATTAAACCGGGGGCGACAGTTCCGGTAAGTTTGTCTCGGGCGGATGGGCGTAAAGAGGTGATTTTGTGCCGTTGCCGCATCGATACCGCGACGGAGTTAACTTACTATCAGAACGACGGTATTCTGCACTATGTCATTCGTAATATGTTGAAATAACATGTAAAAAAGCCTGCGTTAGCAGGCTTTTTTCTGTGCCGGGTAAACGGATATTATTTATTTAACAAATGGCCCATCTTCGCGGCTTTGGTATCCAGATAATGTTCATTATTCGGGTTACGACCCACAATCAGCGGCACGCGTTCAACGATATTGATACCCGCTTCGGTCAGAATTTCCACTTTCTTCGGGTTATTGGTCAACAAACGTACCTCGTCAACGCCCAGCAGCTTGAACATGTCCGCACACAGCGTGAAATCACGCTCGTCTGCCGCAAATCCTAACTGATGGTTGGCTTCAACCGTATCATAACCCTGGTCCTGCAACGCATAGGCGCGGATTTTATTTAGCAGGCCAATGTTGCGTCCTTCCTGACGATGATAGAGCAGAATGCCACGCCCTTCTTCAGCAATGTGGGACAGGGCCGCTTCAAGCTGGAAACCGCAATCGCAACGCAGGCTAAACAGCGCATCGCCAGTCAGACACTCAGAGTGGACACGCGCCAGGACAGGCGTTTGGCCTGTAATATCGCCAAAAATCAGCGCGACATGATCGTGTCCGGTTGCCAGTTCTTCAAATCCCACCATCAGGAAATCGCCCCAGGGGGTTGGCAGTTTGGCTTCTGCCACACGTTTAAGCTGCATGTAATTCTCCAGATTATGCTGGCACTGTCGTGCCGTCGCCTGTTGGCTTCTGTTCTGTATTGCACTATTTTGCCATAAGCCAGCGATGTTCACCTAATTGCGACAACGGATTCGCTTTTGGAATGGCACAAAATTGTCAATTTTTCCGGCGTGCGCATTTTTCAGTTATGATTGTGAGACTTATCGACGAAAGGAGAGGCAATGCTTTCAATTGCAAAGCGCACCGCAGTCGGCGCCGGGCTGCTGCTTATCATGCCGGTTGCTGTATGGGTATCAGGTTGGAGTTGGCAACCAGGGCATAATGTCTGGTGGTTAAAATCCTTGTACTGGGTAACGGAAACGGTGACACAGCCATGGGGAATTATCACTCATGTAGCGCTCTGTGCATGGTTTTTGTGGTGTTTGCGTTTTCGTCTGAAAGCAGCGGTAATGCTGTTTGCGATCCTGGCAGCAGCGATTTTAGTTGGGCAGGGCGTGAAGTCCTGGGTTAAAGACAGGGTGCAGGAACCGCGGCCATTTGTCGTATGGCTGGAAAAAACGCACCATATTCCGGTTGATGAGTTCTACACTTTAAAACGTAAAGATCGTGGGAACTTAGTCAAAGAACAATTAGCCGAACAGCGGGACGTGCCAATGTTCCTACGTAAGCACTGGCAAAAAGAAACAGGGTTTGCTTTTCCATCCGGACATACGATGTTTGCTGCCAGTTGGGCTTTGTTGGCGGTAGGATTGCTGTGGCCACGCAGACGTACGCTGACTATTGCATTCTTGCTCATCTGGGCGACGGGTGTGATGGGGAGCCGTTTGCTGCTCGGAATGCACTGGCCCCGTGATTTGGTGGTCGCAACGCTGATTTCCTGGCTGTTGGTGACCCTGGCAACCTGGCTTGCGCAGCGGATATGCGGGCCTTTAACACCGCCAGTACAGGAGACAAAAGAAATTGCGCAGCGTGAACAAGAAAGTTAGCTATGATTGATTTTTCGAATTTTGCCCTTAAATCAGAAGGCATAAAGCGCTTTTCCATTTCGCACTCGGTGTGAAAATGGTAATTTAAAGGGCTCAACGCGGTAAGTTGGACACGATTTATTCGCTCAAACCACATAACGGGAAGTAATGTGAAATATTTACTCATTTTCTTACTGGTGTTGGCGATTTTTGTTATTTCGGTGACATTAGGTGCGCAAAACGATCAACAGGTTACGTTTAATTACCTGCTGGCTCAGGGTGAGTATCGTATCTCTACGCTGCTTGCTGTATTGTTTGCCGCAGGTTTTGCGATTGGTTGGCTAATTTGCGGCCTTTTCTGGCTGAAGGTTCGAGTGTCTCTTGCGCGCGCCGAACGTAAAATCAAACGACTGGAAAACCAGCTTGCGCCTGCGACCGACGTTGCGGTATCCGCCGATTCGTCGGTTGTAAAGGAATAATTATTTATGTTGGAGTTGTTGTTTCTGCTTTTACCTGTAGCCGCTGCCTATGGGTGGTATATGGGTCGCAGAAGTGCGCAACAAACAAAGCAGGATGAAGCTAACCGACTTTCCCGTGACTATGTCGCCGGGGTTAACTTCCTCCTGAGCAACCAACAAGATAAAGCGGTGGATCTGTTCCTCGATATGCTGAAAGAGGATACGGGCACCGTTGAGGCTCATCTCACCCTCGGAAACCTGTTCCGTTCGCGCGGTGAAGTCGATCGTGCAATCCGCATCCACCAAACCCTTATGGAAAGCGCCTCGCTGACCTACGAACAGCGTTTGCTGGCAGTGCAACAACTGGGCCGCGATTACATGGCCGCCGGCCTGTATGACCGTGCGGAAGATATGTTCAATCAGCTGACCGATGAAACCGATTTTCGCGTTGGCGCATTACAGCAGTTGCTGCAAATTTATCAGGCAACCAGCGAATGGCAAAAAGCCATTGACGTTGCAGAGCGTCTGGTAAAGCTTGGCAAAGACAAACAACGCATTGAGATAGCGCATTTTTACTGCGAACTGGCGTTACAGCAAATGGGCAACGACGATATGGATCGTGCCATGACGCTGTTGAAAAAAGGGGCGGCAGCAGACAAAAACAGCGCCCGCGTTTCCATCATGATGGGGCGCGTATATATGCTGAACGGCGATTACTCCAGGGCGGTTGAAAGTCTGCAACGGGTGATTTCTCAGGATAAAGAGCTGGTCAGTGAAACGCTGGAAATGCTGCAAAGCTGCTACCAGCATTTGGGCAAAAACGATGAGTGGGCAGAGTTTTTACGCCGTGCGGTTGAGGAAAACACAGGTGCCGCCGCTGAACTGATGCTTGCAGATATCCTTGAGGCGCGTGAGGGGACTGATACCGCTCAGGTTTATATCACTCGTCAGCTGCAACGCCATCCTACGATGCGTGTATTCTACAAGCTGATGGATTATCATCTTAACGAAGCGGAAGAAGGGCGTGCCAAAGAGAGCCTGATGGTGCTGCGCGATATGGTCGGGGAGCAGGTACGTAGTAAGCCGCGCTATCGCTGTCAGAAATGCGGGTTCACGGCTTATACGCTGTACTGGCATTGTCCATCCTGTCGTTCATGGTCAACCATTAAACCTATTCGCGGGCTTGATGGACTGTAATTTTTAAAAAACATTCAATTTAGTTACAACATCCTAATGAAGTATAACCATCCCATCATCAACCTCCGCTGCCAGCTCGCCGGGCAGAAATGTAATCGTGCCTGTTAATTTTCTATTGCCGCAGGTAGAATGCACGCCGTTTACCCATTTTGCGCCACCGGTGGCGCCCATCCTCAGGAAGGTCTGGTCATGACGTTTACTGCTTCATCTTCTTCTCGTGCTGTTACTGATTCTCCTGTCGTTGTCGCTCTTGATTATGCAAATCGTGATAAAGCATTAGCTTTTGTCGACAGAATTGATCCTCGTGATTGCCGTTTGAAAGTGGGCAAAGAGATGTTCACGCTTTTTGGACCTCAGTTGGTTCGTGAACTACAACAACGTGGTTTTGATGTCTTTCTTGATTTGAAATTTCATGACATTCCCAATACAACTGCACATGCCGTAGCTGCAGCTGCCGACCTCGGCGTGTGGATGGTTAACGTACACGCCTCTGGCGGGGCGCGCATGATGACGGCTGCCCGTGAGGCCCTGGTGCCTTTTGGTAAGGATGCGCCATTGCTAATTGCTGTGACGGTTCTGACCAGCATGGAAGCCAGCGATCTCGCCGATCTCGGTGTGACGTTGTCACCAGCAGAGCATGCTGAAAGACTGGCGCGTTTAACTCAACATTGCGGGCTGGACGGTGTCGTATGCTCAGCGCAGGAAGCGGTACGTTTCAAACAGGCGTTTGGACAGGCATTTAAGTTAGTGACGCCGGGTATTCGCCCTGAAGGCAGCGAGGCGGGCGATCAGCGTCGTATTATGACGCCAGAGCAGGCGCAGTTAGCCGGTGTGGATTACATGGTGATTGGTCGTCCGGTCACGCAGTCTGCTGACCCGGCGCAGACGCTGAAGATGATCAATGCCTCTCTGAAACGAGGTGTGTAAATGAGCGATTCAAACTCTCGCCTGGTCTATTCAACCGACTCCGGGCGAATTGAAGAACCGAAGGCTGCCCCTGAGCGTCCAAAGGGTGATGGTATTGTCCGCATTCAACGCCAGACCAGTGGCCGCAAAGGGAAGGGCGTGTGCCTGATTACCGGTATTGATCAGGATGATGCTGAACTGGCTAAATTAGCCGCGGAACTGAAGAAAAAATGTGGTTGCGGTGGGGCGGTAAAAGATGGTGTGATTGAAATTCAGGGCGATAAACGTGACCTGATAAAATCATTGCTGGAAGCCAAAGGCATGAAAGTTAAACTGGCTGGCGGTTAATAAAAAGCCACGGAGATAATCCGTGGCTTTTTAAAATACAGAGCTGAAAAAGTAAACGTTTAATTATATCGAGCTGGTCAACCGTAAATTATTTACCTACCTGATGGCCAATAATACCACCGACAGCAGCACCACCCAGCGTACCCAGCGCGCTGCCATCCGTCAGGACTGCACCACCTACTGCACCCGCACCAGCCCCGATAGCGGTGTTACGGTCGCGTTTGGACCAGTTAGAGCAGGCGCTCAGAGACATTGCCAGAGTAAGCGCCAGAATGGCTGCGGTCATTTTTTTGCTCGTTACTAACATAATACTTTCTCCTGAATTATTGATTCACGGAATCCAGTGTTCTTTAAGGATAGCGCTAAATCATGACTATCAAAGATATTTCCGTGTAACCGTTTAGCGAAAGCATGACAACCAATATCCTGCAGTTGGATGTTCGCTCCTGTTATATCGCTAACATTAATTTTACGAGTTTATCCTGTTAACAACAGGTAAAAAGTCTTAATTGGGTTGTCAGATAACTCTCAGAGAAGAGATGATTTGTCTGCCGACAAATCATCTTGCGCAGGCATTATGCGTTGGTATCAATGATATTGACGGTTAATCCTGAATGCTCAAGCTGCATTTGTACGCTGGCGCTGAGCTTAGAGTCCGTCACGACGCGGCTGAACCGCTCTAAAGGCCCCAGGGTGTATGGGTGAATGGCGTCGAATTTTGAGCTGTCGGTAAGCACAATAACCTCTGCGCCTTTTTCCAGTACCGCATTAACCACATCAGAACGCATCATATCGCGTCCGGTGAAGCCGGTGTCTGCCTGCCAGCCATCAATGCCGATAAAGGCCTTACTGAAGTGTACCTGCTGGATAAACTGACGCGTTAAGGGGCCGACCATGCTTTCACTTTTCTTCTGATAAATCCCGCCGAGGAGAATCACTTCACAGGGCGTTTCTTTGAGCAGGTGAGCGATGTAGCTGCTCACCGTAATGATAGTGACATCTTTTTGCTCCGCCAGCGTTCTGGCCAGGAGCGCGTTGCTGCTGCCGTTCTCAATGAATACAGACTCGCCGGGGCTGACCAGAGATGCAGCGAATTCAGCCAGCTCACGTTTTAGCGTGAAATTGGTCATCATACGCGTTTCCACATCATCGCTGTTTAACGAAACAGCAAATCCGTGCGCACGGCGTAAATAACTCTGTTTTTCCAGCGTATTCAGATCCTGTCGAATCGTCACTTCTGAAACGCCGGTGATCTTTGCCAGATCGGCGACGCTCATCTGACCTTTATCGGTCACCATCTGCAAAATAGATTGTTGTCGGGAATTCATAGTATTAATTTTTATAGCAATGTCGTATCGGAAAATAAACGGAAGTCTGCTGATAGCAGTAACATCAAGAGAGCGATGTCATCAGATCTCCCACGGAGCTTTCTGTTTTGTTGACAAAGATTGAGTATCTTCTTTGACCGTGTTTAACAGTTCAGCCTTCAGAATTTCGAGATTGTGGATGGCTGAGTGGTAATCACCTGCAACGAGGATATCCAGCACGGTATCAATGCGTTCGGCCAGACGCTGAGCGTCGATATCAGACATGATCATCATCCAAAGGGCAAATAGAGTTTGAATTTCATGATGCAGAATTTCATGGCAAAAGAGAAGGGAAAAATAGTATTAACCTGAATGATTGAAGAATATTATATATTCTGTGATTACATACAGATAGGAACATCACGAATTGTCCATTTATGGCTATTTTCCTCGATCAATCTTTCTGCATTATCGCGTATTTTTGTTCAGGTGTCGTCGATACCATCGTTCAAACGCCGCTGCAGGCATGGGCTTGGCGAATAAAAATCCCTGACGCTCATTGACGCCATTCTTGGTCAGAAATGCATCCTCTTTTGCACTTTCAACGCCTTCGGCGATGACCTGTAGGTTGAGCGCCTGCGCAACCGCGACAATGGCCCGCACCAGCGACTGCGAAATAGGTTGCTTGTGCACATCTCTGACAAAGGTTTGATCCAGTTTTATGGCATCAAGCGGGAAGCGGGCCAGTTGAGACAGCGACGAATAGCCGGTGCCAAAATCATCCAAATGGATTTGTGCCCCCAACTGGCTAAATTGCTGAATGACGGATAGCGCCAACTGCTCATTTTCAATCAAACTGCTTTCCGTTAATTCAACATCGATGGGGCAGTATTCAAAGTTGAGATCGTGAAGCACCTGCTTGAGAGCGGTAAAAAGCGTCTGGTCGGCGAGCTGGCGCGCAGACACGTTTACCGCCACGCGTAGATTTATTCCCTTGGCACGCCATTTTGCCACCTGGCGCACAACGTCCAGAATAACCCATCGGCCGAGTGGAACAATGAGCCCTGATTCTTCGGCGTAAGAGATAAACTCTAACGGCGGTATGAGGCCACGTTCCGGGGACTGCCAACGAACCAAAGCCTCAAGACTCCGTACTTCACCGCGCCAGGTTATCTTGGGCTGATAGTGGATAACCAGTTGATCGTTTTCCAGCGCCTTACGCAGATTGGTATCCAGCCACAGATATTCAAAAACCCGCTGATTCATTTCCGGAGAGAAGACGCAAAACTGACCACGACCGCCTTCTTTTGCCGTATACATGGCCGTATCCGCGTTACGGATGACGCTCTCGCCATCCTGTCCATGCTGTGGTGCGAGAGAAATACCGATTGAACATCCGGTATAGACCTCTATTAGTCCAATGCGAAAAGGTTGACGCAGGCGCGTCAGAATACGCGATGCCGTAGCTTCCAGCGCGCCCTGAGACGTTTCGGTGGCAAGGACAATAAATTCATCACCGCCAAATCTTGCCAGTAGTTGGTTGTCGTCGAGGCAACTGAGGATTGCCAGCGATACACTCTGTAACAGCTGATCGCCAAACATATGTCCGTAGGCATCATTAACTTTTTTAAAGTTATCTAAATCGAGATATACAATCCCGACCTGGGTATCACCCGCGTTTTCGATGGCGTTGCTGATCAGCTCGTGAATTGCGTTGCGATTCGGTAAACCGGTGATGGAGTCGGTATTTGCCAACACCCGTAGACGTTCCTGCGCGCGGCGCTCTTCAGTGATATCGGTACCGGAACAGATCAGAAATATTTCGTTCTTACCGCTACCGTTATGCACAAACTTATTGCGGAACAGAAACAGACGCTGGCCTTTGCAGGTTTTAACCCAACGTTCGACCTCATAAGAATTACCATCGCGAAAAAACACCTCAATGTTGCGTCTTGAGGCTGCGGCTTCGCGCCGGCTCATAAATAGCGTGAAAACGCTTTGGCCAATCACTTCACGCTCTTTGAGACCGGTGTACTCTTCGCACAGGCGATTAAAGCGCTGGATGTTGCCCATACGGTCAAGAATGACAATGACGGCGTTAGCTTCAGAAACAACCTGCTCAGCGAAGGAGAGGCCGTGAGCCAGGTCGCGCGCGACGGAAGGGGTGTCATCCCAGGCGGATGCGCTACCGGCCCATTCGCGCTTATTGATTTTCCTGCCGACCAGATGGACGGGAATGTCGTCATCTTCAATGGGGAGTGTCATCAACAGGCTCGACGTAATCACTGTCATTTCGCGAATGCGGTCGGCTTGCTCAACTGACAATTCGACGGTCTGATCGGCTGCTGACGCTTCGTCGATAGAGAAATGCAGGATGTTGCAATCCTCTGACAGGCGCCAGTAGGGGTTATGAGTGCCCACATAGCTATACAACGTAACCCGCTCCCGGACGTCTTTCATGATGTGTACTATCCCGCTTAAAGCGCATAGAGCCTCAAAAGTATAGGTAGCCATGATTCATACAGGGTGATTATGGCTGAACGTATTGTTTTATTTATATATTGATATGTAATCCAGAATCTAAAAAAAGCAAAGCTAGCGGAACTGAAAATAGTAAAAAAATAAATTAGACCGGATGAAAGAAGTGTAGTGCGTGGTGGAGATTTGGGAGAGAAAAGAAAACGACCTTTCACAAGAAGAGAAAGGCCGTTAGCTTCATCGATGTTACGCGGCTGGACGAGCGATAACGCTGCGGGTTTCCATCCGCACTTCAGCAATGGTGACATCAATCACATCTGTGACTTTGTAAACCACTTCACCTTTGATTTGTACGGTACCGCTTTCCTGGCTGCATACCAGTTCGTCACGAACAGCATGCAGGAACGGGGCTGGAATAAATGCGACTGCACCATTATCCACTAAACGCACTCGCATACCGCCGCGGCTGACGTCAACGATCTCGGCAGCGAAGCGGGCGTCGGTGCCTGCTTTGTCGCTCAGGAAGCGGGCGTATAACCAGTCACCCACATCGCGTTCGGCCATGCGGTTCAGGCGACGACGTTCGGCCATTTGCAGGGTCGTATCATCCTGCGGACGGGCAATCGTTTCGCCTTTGATGACCGCCTTAAGCAGACGGTGGTTGATCATGTCGCCATACTTACGAATAGGAGAGGTCCAGGTGGCATAGGCTTCCAGACCCAGCCCAAAGTGCGGACCTGGCTCGGTACTGATTTCAGCATACGACTGGAACCGGCGAATACGGCTATCGAGGAAACCGGAAGGCTGCGCATCCAGTTCGCGGCGCAGTTTGCAGAAGCCTTCCAGCGTCAGAACCTCTTCGGCATCTACGTGCATACCATGGGTTTTCAGCAGCGCAGCCAGTGCGTCGGCGTTTGCCGGATCAAATCCCATATGGACGTTATAAATGCCGAAGCCCAGCGTGTCGCGAAGTACGCGTGCAGCACAAATATTTGCCGCAATCATTGACTCTTCCACGATACGGTTAGCTATGCGACGCGGTTCCGCCACAATATCCAGCACTTCGCCTTTTTCACCGAGGACAAAACGGTAATCCGGACGATCTTTAAATACCAACGCGTGGTTGTGACGCCATTCACCACGGCTCAGACAAATACGATGCAGTAGACGGATTTGTTCAGCAATTGCGTCATTTTCAGGCTGCCAGTCGCCGGTGCCTTCCAGCCAGTCAGAGACGTTATCATAGGCCAGCTTCGCTTTAGACTCGATAGTCGCTGCAAAGAAGGTGATGTTATCCTCAATCGTACCGTCGGCGGTAATGCTCATACGGCAAGCCAGAACCGGGCGCACTTCGTTAGCGCGCAGAGAGCACAGATCGTCAGACAGCTCACGTGGCAGCATCGGGATATTGAACCCCGGAAGATAGTTGGTAAACGCACGAATTCTCGCCGTTTTATCCAGTTTGCTGCCTTCTGCAATCCAGGCGGTAGGATCGGCAATAGCGACGGTTAACTGTAGCGTGCCATCGGCCAGTTCTTCGGCATACAGCGCATCGTCCATATCTTCGGTGCTGGCGCTGTCGATGGTGACGAAATTGAGGGCGGTCAAGTCCTGACGCACCAGACCTTCGTCCAGCATTTCAGTCGCTACGCCGTCCGGGGCTTCTTTTTCGAGATTATGGCGCGCCAGCGTGACCCACCACGGGACAAAGTGATCGTCCGCAAAGGTGATAAATTGGGTTAATTCAGCGTAGAAGGTGCGATCGCCTTTCAGCGGATGGCGGCGCATTTCGGCCACGGCCCAGTCACCTTCTTTAAATTCATGTTCAACGCCACGGGCGGCGCGACAAGGGATCGCATCTTTCAGTAACGGATGGTCCGGCACAATGGACAGACGGTCATTTTTGCCCTGAATTTTACCCACGAAGCGCGTCAGGAAGGGTTCGATAAGTTCTTCCGGCTCAGCAGACTCGCGATCTTTTTCCGTATGGATCACCGCAACAATACGGTCGCCATGCATCACTTTTTTCATCTGCGGCGGTGGAATGAAATAGCTTTTTTGTGCATCGACTTCCAGGAAGCCAAAGCCTTTTTCCGTGGCTTTTACCACCCCTTCAGCACGCGGCGTCTGGGAATGTAGTTGCTGTTTAAGCTGCGCTAGCAGCGGGTTGTCCTGAAGCATAATTGTCTATTTTCGTGGCTAAAAGAGCGGCTGACAGTTTTACGCGATTCTGCCAGTTGCAGCAAGCGCTCTTTAAGTAGGTGGATCGGTTAATACGTCTCGCCCAGCGCGATTTTCAAGCGATTTAACCATCCGCATAATCCACTCCAGGCCAGCAGGTTAATCGCCTGTTCTGAAGAGATACCCTGATCGAACAACGGTGTTAACAGTGCGGCGCTAAAGCGGTCGGGCGCTCGGGTGAGCCATTGTACCGCCTGCAGGGTGACGCGCTCAACCGGATGTCGTTGTTCCCAGCGCTGCAATTCACGTTCATCCTGACGAAGGACAGTGATGATGTCAGTTAATTCATGTGCGGTATGCGCGTGTTCATTAAAGCAGGCCACGCTGCCGTTAATGCGTGATGTCATCAGGGTCGTCAGAGAAAATGCCCGCGCCGGCTTATCGCTGCGTTGTATGCTGGAAATCAGTGAACTGAGTACATCTAATACGTCAGGTGAATGTGTTAGCAAGGGGAGCAGTGCGTGCAGTTCGTTGGGGTAACCCGCTATTAGTTCAACGGAGACATTCTGTTTTTCGAGCGATAATGGCGCAGGGTGCCAGATTGAGTTTGCGGCGCTAAATGGCGAAGCGTGCGCGAATTGCTGTATATCCAGACCCGGTATGCGACGTACCGGGTGGGCGCACCAGGCCTGAAGTAATGCGACTACCCGCGCCTGAAAACCAACAAAGCCGATGATTTGATTCATCAGTATGCTATCGCAGGTGGTCAGCCCGACCGCATCAAGGTGCTGACGATCGCGCTCGCCAATCACAGCAGGTGAGCTGGCGAGCTGGCGCGCATATTGGGTAATTTGCGCCAGTCGGTGATTACTTTCACGAGACGAATCAGGGCCCGGCAGCGGCGTTAAACGTGCGGCATAGTGATTACACAATCGCTGCACGCCATATACCTGAGCGACGGTCAGGGCGGTACTCATCCGTTCATAGGCGCTGAATGTATGCATCTGATCCCTGTCTACGTGAGCAGGGAAAAGAAGTTGGGCAAGTTTACGGGCAGGGGTTAACCAGGATTGAAAGGGCAAAAGTACGTCATCAGATATCGCCAGGTCCAGTAAAAAGCTGTCGTCAACATGAGCGGCCTCCGGCACCAGCGGCAGAACATCTTGCGGATACGTGCTGGATTGCGTCTCATGATACCAGTGGCTTTTGCCTACAATTCGGCGTTGTTCCATGGGCGTTCCTTGGTCTAAAAAGTGGCGACCCGGACACGTCGTCATACACCTACGCCGGATCGTTTGCGCTGCAATATCCTGACGTAAGCCGATGGGGGGATGAAAGATTGTTACGTGATAATAAATATCGGAAAAGTATATATGGCGAAGGGCAGTGGCGGAGGCGGTGAAAATCATGGGCGACGGCAGGCCGCCCACTGAAGACTAAACGATTATTTCAGATCCAGCTCGTTCATCGCTGCAATGCTGAAGCCACCATCAACGTGAACAACTTCACCAGAGATACCGGCAGACAGATCGGAGCAAAGGAATGCTGCGGAATTGCCCACATCTTCAATAGTCACGGTGCGGCGAATCGGCGTAACCGCTTCACAATGCGCCAGCATTTTACGGAAATCTTTAATGCCGGAAGCGGCAAGAGTGCGGATAGGACCTGCGGAAATGGCGTTCACTCGTACACCTTCAGGACCCATTGCGTTAGCCATGTAACGGACGTTTGCCTCCAGAGAAGCTTTCGCCAGACCCATCACGTTGTAGTTAGGGATCGCGCGTTCTGCGCCCAGGTAGGATAGCGTCAGGAGCGCAGAGCCTGGGTTCAGCATAGAGCGGCAAGCTTTTGCCATCGCAACAAAGCTGTAAGCGCTGATGTCATGAGCAATTTTAAAACCTTCGCGGGTGACCGCATTCACATAGTCGCCATCCAACTGGTCAGCAGGCGCGAAACCGATGGAATGCACGAACCCGTCGAATTTCGGCCAGGACTGGCTCAGTTCAGCGAACATCGCATCAATGCTGGCGTCTTCGGCCACATCACATTGTAGTACGATGCTGGACCCCAGTTGAGCGGCAAATTCTTCCACACGGCCTTTTAGTTTGTCGTTCTGGTAGGTGAACGCCAGCTCAGCGCCTTCGCGATGCATGGCCTGAGCGATTCCCCAGGCAATGGACAATTTACTGGCAAGACCCGTCACCAGAATACGCTTACCGGAAAGAAAACCCATAGCTTTAATCCTTATGATCAGTGCTTCTTCGTAGCAATCAATGCGTGATGATTGCCATCTCAAAAACGCGCGAAATTGGTCTGAAATTATATCCTACTCATTGTTCCTTTTTGAATGGTTATCAACCCTAAATGACTCTTGCCATTCATTGCAAATGGCGAGGATATTACTTCCTCTGGTTGTGCCTTGCCCGACCCGTATTCCATTGAAGACAATGAGAAAATACAAGCCTTTAAAGGCATTAAAATGGTATTATTAAGGTGCTAGCTGATGTTAATAAACATAGCAAGGTAAGAACTTTCTTAAAACAAAAAACATGCATATATTCAGTTTGTTATGATATATTGTTTTTATCGATCAATATCGATACATTGATCGATATTATTGATTGATTGTGATTAAAAGTGCATTATCAGGAAGTTATGATCAATTGGAGTGGTCTTATGCACTATCATTTCATCGCGGAACCGATGAGAGACACAACAAATAAGTTGCTGGGTGTGGAGATGATCGCCCGGTTTGCTGCAGATACGGTTCGCCCATTGCATGCAGATATCATCGTTTCTGCGTGGGATAGCGAACAAAAGCGTAATTTCATGCTCAAGCAAATTCAGTTAATTGCCGAAAAGCGTGATTGGTTTGAGAGCAACAATCTGCTCTGTACCCTTCATCTTATTGATGAAATGGCGCTTCTGGCAATTGGTGATCCGGTCATCAAGTCGGCCCTACACGCAATGCCCTTTATTGCACTGGAACTGTCAGAGCGTTTTCTGTCGAGTACGATTTGCCTGAATAATCTGCTGATTAATTCACTCTGTGATGGCCCAAACGCGCTATGGCTGGGCGATCTCGGCTCCGGTATCGTCGGGGCAACTCCACTGGTTTGCGGTCATTTTGACGTGGTTAAATTGGATCGCGGTTTTTTCCTTGAACAAGTAGAAAAGCCGATGTTCCCGGTGCTTATCAAAAACATCCGGGAATATTGCGATCGCGTCGCGGTGGAGGGGATTGACGACGCCTGGTTAAGCGATGTGCTGATCAATGCGGGCATTTGGGCCGTGCAGGGCGGTATTTTCCCGTCCGTTGCGTTTAACGATATAGAAGCATTGCTACCAGCAGATATTTTCCACTGACGTTATCAGAAGTCCTCCATTAGAGGAGGACTTCTGCCACGCTTGCGATCTTGTCGCCGGGCATCCACCCAAGAGAAATGGAACGTCTGGTTAGCGCCTATCCTGTTTTATATGGTTAGCTTCAAATATTGAAATCCCTTTCTGACGAATAGAATCAATCCACAAATCTGCCATCCATGCGCCAATAGCAAAATGCTGAATGGTACATTCACGCATAAGACGGTGCTCGTTCGCTATTGTTGTTGGCATCAACGCACTGTCATCCGTGTTCAGACATACCGATAGCGGGCCGGAGCGCAAGCCATATTTGTTGAATTTATCACCAGGTTTTAACCATTCTGGATTAGGCGGGTTCCAACGAAACAGGGGATGCTCATGGTATTTTTCAAACCGCCCGATGTAAATATTTGAGGTGGGGCAGGCTTCAATGACCAGCCCGATTCGACTGTATTTCTCAATGAGATAGTCCTGGATGGCTTCGTATAATCGGAGTTCGCCTGGCGAAATAATGTCCTCATCGTCGCAGGTATGTGCCACAAAACTTTCAGTGTCGCCCGGTAGACAGTTGACGGAAATTATACGATTAACGGACGGATTTTTATCGCTATCTAAATAACGTTCCCATAGCTTCTTTGCTGTCACTTTAGTTAGTGGATTTTGACCTTCACAAGCAAACATATTCCAGTCCGGAACCCATTCCTGTCGGGTGGCTATTTCAGTTTCCAGGAAAGAATAGTCGGGCCAGTTTCGGCGGAGTAACCATGCCCGGTACAAAAGGTCGGGAGTATAAATATCTTCATGCAACAATTGAGACCAATAGTGGATCTTATCCCTTAATTCATGCATCACAGGGATATGTTCAACGGTATGCTGTGAAAGTAAAACAGCCTGGTGATATGCCCAGACAAGATTATCAAGATGTTGTCCTGCGGTAATGTAGGCACGACGTTGCCGTTTTGCCCAATCGTAAACATCTACCCCTAGTGCTAATCCATGTCCTATTCGATCCCCTTCACTGAGCTGACAAAATTCGACTGCTTCATCCATTGAACGCAGCCCACATAACAGGTGGCTGTAATCTTCTCCGGCATGAACGGTGATAAATGGTCTTGGTAATCTTACCGACCAGTGTTCTCCGGCACGATACTTGGCGGCACGTAATACGCGTAACGCTGGAGCAAACACCTCAACAGGTACGTCGTTTTCATTACCCGCAACATCATAACCACGAATCAATTTACGCACATCAATCTTTTGTTCGGGACTACCGAGATTGGTCTGGTAATCCGTTTCCTGAATGGTGACCGATGCGGAAAAACTCTCTAGCGCGCGTACCTGCGTCAGTAACTCATTACGCAGTGTTTCCAATCGACGATCGTTACGCGGGTGCTTACCGTATCCCCGACGAAAGTGCACAACGATATGCGCTTGCTCAGACATTGCCCGCTGATCGTGGCGCATAAAGAAGTCAGTGAGTTTATGGTGGTAAATATTATTTTTATTGCCTAACACGAAGGTGGGACTGACTCGATACTCTCGATTAATATTGACGCTATTGTCAAAATCAACAGTATCACTGTTACTGTTATCTTTACTGGCACCAAGTCTGCCAACGTCAAAATAATCGACGAACTGACCCAAGCCGACAGCAGAGACCACCATGTAATTGCGTAAAATATTACAAACTCGGATCAAATTAATAAGAACTGACGGGTAGTGATTTGTTGACGTGTTCATCATTAATCCACAGCAGAATAATAACCACCGCTGATGACCAAAAGGATGTGTTTGAGTGGCCGTTTTTAAAATTCTTTGTTGGGGCGTTGTCGGTTCTTGCGTGTAAGGAAGATCGTGTAGCGACAAACCTTCGCCATTGGATAGGTGAGCATAGTTGATCGGGGTTGAGGTGTTGAAAATGCTGCTGAGTAAGCATGATGAATACTTTTTCATCCACTTCGGCAGATCGTTTTTTTTCAGTCTCTGGCTTTCAAAAAAAGTATATTCCTGGCGATAAGGCCATTTAACCTTTTTTCCAAGAGTATTATCATTATCAATGAAACTCAACATAGACATTGACGTATAGCCATGCCCATTGAAATGAACATGGTTATCTGCGTAAGCAATTCCATTGGGCTCGCCGGGGAAGGCAAAGGGGCATTGATTTTCTGTCAGAAGTATTACAATGTCTTGCTCTGATAATATCTTCTGAGCATGCAATTGCGCATAGGCTTTGGCAATGATCCATGCGGGATCAATCACCGAGCAAAGCATCGACCACGCTTCTAAACGTTCACGACGAACCTCAAAACAATTGCCGCGCCAGACTAAGAAATCATCCGCTAACTTGGCAATGAGTTTTAGATAGTCGCCATCTGCACAGGGGATCTGCCAGAAGCGCATATTGTTCTGAATATCTTCTTTACGAAGATGTCCACCGAAGTAGAACTGATAATCCAGCGCAGCTTGAGAAACAATTTTTTCCTCTGTATCTGTAGGACTTCTTGTGACTTCCTCTTCGCCGCGGTGGCGCATGAGCTGGTGATAGAACACCCGGTCAGATGCGAGCAATACGGAAGGTATCAGCCAGTGAGGATCTTGGTTATACATAATTTAGTTATTGACCTCTTCTCCGACGCCCTGGATAAGACCACGATAGAACCATGAAACTTGGTTATTTTCTTTAAGTAGCGACTGCATTACGCGTGAAGAATGCATGCATTTAAGAATATTATGGGCAATTTCGATATTGCTACTTGCCCACAGTTTAACTTCCTGTGTTTTGATTGTCGTATTGCCCGTCTGTTTATAGTAAAAATCGCGAATGTCAGTAAACGTCATTTTTGAAAAATAGTTTTCATTAAAGAGATCCGTCGCGTTGTTATCGCCAATAGGATAACATTCCGGAGGGTCGATATTGAATATGGGATGGCACCACATAGAAATAACAAGTTCAGCATGTTCACTTTCGTTGATTGTTTTAAGATTTAGAATGTTATCATTATCAACAGTCAAATCGACAACTCCACTGAGATTGCGTGATAAAGTACGGTCGTATTTTGTGAACTCTGTGTAATCTCTGACTATTGATGCTCTGGCGCCAGTGGCTACGTTAGTATTAACAACAAGTCCATCTTTAGTGAATGTTAATAACGCATTGATAAATATATACTCAAAGCGCCGCGCCAGATCTGATAGAAGTTCTTCCCGTGACTTTTTCTTATCTATCAAATTCATCCTAAGCACGGACAGTTGAGAAAAAACCTTATTAAAAATAACGCTGAGTAGTGGTATTAGGTTTTTACCTTTAAGTTCTGTTATTTTTCTATTTTCACACCAGTTATAAATTTTTTCTATTAACTCATTGATATTGCTGGAGTAGTCGATAGGATTGTCGGGGCGATTCAGACCATCATCACTTTCTTCTATTTCCCGGGTGTGATTCATCGCGAAAATTGAATAGAAGGGGGCTCGTAAGAAAATATCCTGAAAAAGGGCTGTAAATTTATCTTTTTGATAAAAGGTGTCTGGCAAATTTCCGGTTATAGCCAGTAGGGACCATCCAATAATTTCAAAGGCCCGGCTAAAAAAGATATGATGTCGTCGATTTAGCTGCCGGCTATAGTAATCATGGTGTGTATACAGTGCCAGCAGCAGAGAATTACCATTTTTAGCCTCTGACACCGATTTGCTTATAAACATTGGCTCCATGATAAATTCTAAGGCTGGCATACTGCGTAAAATATCCGAACTATTTTTTACTGATTCTAAGATACTTTGGTTGGTGTCATGGGCTTTCATGTCCGCGGCTATATCGCATTGCTGACTAATAAATTCTTTGCTTGCCCAATGGCATCGATTCATTTGTAATACTGGGTTGAATGCGATCAACTGGCTAAAATTAAGCTGTGCCACTTGTTGTGCCAGTTGAATATGTAGATAGGTTTCCATATTCGTGAGGGCAACACCATCGTGATGTATTTCAGCCCAGTAAGCATATTTCTGCCAGATGTCAGACGTGGTATGTTCTCGTTCCTGTAGCAACGAAGGCGGTAAGCTTCTAATTAGTTGGGTGACTTCTCTGGCGCTAATAGGGTGAACCCATTCAGTACTGCGTTCTTGCCCATTGCATAAACTATAGAAGGTGTCTTTTAATAGATCTTCATATTGCGGGAAGGTCAGGCTTGATATTTTTCTGGTGCTTTCTATTTCTGAATATTTATAGCGAATTTCCAGTCTTGGTAATATTTGTTCAATGGGTTGCAAGGGCAGGCGAATATGATTCGGGAAGACTTTTGTCAGATAGGCATCGGATAAACTCTCTGCCATATAACCAACACCGAATATATTATTAGGACCCTTAGAAAATGCTTTTTGCGTAATGTGACGATAGAGTTGATCGTCACCGCTGACTAATGGGAGGATTAGCGGACAGGAGAGTAAACAACGGATGTCATCCAACACGGCGAAACCATTGTCAATTTTCATGTCAACATCATCAATGGGCAATACTAACGCATCACAACCCAACAGGTTTACAGTGGCAATCAAGAAACGATGAAAATCCCGTTCGAGATGAATACCGGAACGGTACTTTTGAATTCTATCAATACCCCGAAGTTCATCTATTTCTTGTGGCTTTCCTAATGCACCGGCCAATGTTCTTAAAGCCTGGAAAAAAGCCTCTTTTATTGACTGGCTAATCTCAGGTTGGTTCAGTTTACCTTCAACGGAAGCATAAATAGAGGCAATAATGACTTCGGAGAAGCGGTCATCAATGTTCAATAATGTTGGATCAATAACATCGATAAAGTGCAAGTCGGGGAATTGTGACGATTTTGCGGTGTAGTTAGCCCATGCGGCGCTGGCATTGCGTAAGAAGACGGTTTTTCCCGCTCCACGTGGACCATTGATAAAAATGGCATGATGGTAACTGGTGAGCCGGGCTGTTTTGGGATCTTGTAAATCATTTTTATACTGTCGAGCCTCCAGTCCCATACGGGCCAGGTTCTCAAGCATTTTTTGAGTCGCCTGCTGTTGCCACAGGTTATTTTTCTCGCCTTTGGTGCCATCGCCACAAAAATCATCACGGTATTCGGGTAAATCTAGATCGAGTATTATCTCACTGGCCATAAGTCCCTCATGAAATTAAATCCCAAAGCATGCCGCTGTGGTTAACTAAAAGTATGCAGGAGGTGACCAGATATAACTAAAAACTGAATGGCGCATGCTTAACTAAGAGATCGATTATGTCCAGTTAAGGCCGTCTACACCTCCGTATGATGAGGCAATACTAGCATAGCTATTATGTCTAACCTACTGTTTTGGAATAGTAAAATCAATCAGTCAGCGGTGAAGAACTTCAGGCAACAGGAAACAGAAGGTTCCTGTGCCCAAAGAGGATGTCAGCTAGCGATCTTTCCGCCAGGCGTCGGCGGTAAGCGCCTCGCCAAAATGCCCTGCAATCAGGCGACGAGTCAGCTCATGCAGCGGGGAGGCCAGAACATCCGCGGTACTACCGCGCTCAACAACTTCCCCCTGATGCATGACTAATACCTGATCGCTAATGTGCTTCATCATGCCGATATGCTGAGTCACATAGATATATGAAATCCCCTGTTTTTCCTGTAATTCCAGCATCAAATTGATGAGCTGCGAACGCATCGACATGTCGAGAGAGGCAAGGGCTTCGTCGGCGATAATCACTTTAGGTCGCAAAATGAGCGCGCGGGCAAGCCCCAGGCGCTGTTTTTGCCCCGGCGCTAACATATGCGGATAATAGCTCACATGGTCAGGCAGAAGGCCAACCATGCGCATCGTTTCAATAATCTGTTTGCGACGCTGTTCAGGTTCCAGGTCGGTGTTCAGACGCAGCGGGAAATCGAGGATCTGTGAAATACGCTGACGAGGGTTAAGCGATGTTGACGGATCCTGAAAAATCATGCGGATCCGCTGACTACGGAATGAGTAATCACCATACTTTAGCGGGTGATCGTCAATCAGCAGTTCACCGCTGGTGGGTTCAATCATGCCAGCTAACATCTTTGCCAGCGTGGACTTACCGGAACCATTCTCGCCAATGACGGCGAGCGTCTGACGTTCGCGCAGGGTAAAGCTGAGTGGCTTAACGGCCTCAACGGTCTGTCGGCGAAATAAACCCGTCCGGTAGCGAAAGGTTTTGCTCAGATTGCGAACTTCGAGCAGGGTTTCTACCATCTCACTCTCTCTCCATATTCAGCGGGAAATGACAGGCGTAGAGATGATTCTTTGCTCCGGTCAGTCGTGGGGTTTCAATACATTCACGTTGAGCATAAGGGCAGCGCGGCCCCAGACGGCAGCCGATGGGTAATTGTTCCAGCAATGGAATCGCTCCTGGCATGGTATTCAAACGACTTTTATGCGGCATGGCGCTACCAAAATCAGGAATGGCGCGGATCAACGCCTGCGTATAAGGATGATGTGGAATCGTCACCAGATCTTTACTGGGCGCGGTTTCCACCGTTTGTCCGCAGTACATTACGTTGATTTTGTCTGCCCACTGGCTGAGCATTTGCAGGTCATGGCTGATCAACAAAATGGTGGTATTGCTATTTTGGTTCAGCCGGGTCAGCAGGCGAAATATTTGCGCCTGGGTCGTTGGCTCCATCGCGTTCGTCGGCTCATCAGCAATCAGCAAGCGCGGCTGATTAGCCAGTGCGATAGCGATCATTACCTTCTGACACTCGCCGTCGGTCAGTTCATACGGGAAGCTGCGCATGGCATCTTTATGGTCTTTTATCCCGACGCGGTGCAAAAGCTCAATCGCCCGGCGTTTACGCCAGCCGATGCGCTGCCACCAGCGGCCCTTGTAGGTCCAGGCTGGAATATTTTGCATCAGCTGTCGTCCAATACGCTCGGACGGATCAAGGCACGATTGCGGTTCCTGAAAGATCATGGAAACGTTATGACCGACCAGCTTGCGTCGTTCACGCGCGGAAAGGCGCAGGAGATCGATATCATCAAAGCGCATACGGTCGGCGGTTACGCGCCAGTTATCTTTAGCGACGCCGCAAATGGCCTTGGCGATCAGGCTCTTGCCGGAGCCAGACTCGCCAACCAGTCCGCGGATTTCACCCTCATTGAGGGTCATGCTGACGCGGTCAACTGCTTTTACCCAGTCGTCACCGGTTCTGAATTCAATGGTCAGGTTGCGGATATCGAGTAATGGCATTATTCCACCCCCGCAATAATTGCGCGGCGCACGCCATCACCCAGCAGGTTAACCAACAGCACGCTTATCATGATCGCCGCCCCTGGCAGCATGACAGTCCACGGTGCGACATAAATCAGCTCCAGCGCGTCGCCGAGCATGGCTCCCCATTCCGGTGATGGCAACTGCGCGCCAAGGTCGAGAAAACCCAGCGCGGCGATATCCAGGATCGCCATCGACAGCGCACGGGTGATTTCAGTGATAAGCCCGGCGGTAATATTGGGCAGAACAGCGAACCACAGGATATTGAGCGTGGTTGCGCCATCAAGGCGAGCGGCGATGACATATTCTTTTTCCAGCTCGTCATGCACCATGCTGTAGACGGAGCGAACCATCCGCGGTAACAGCGCCAACCAGACGGCAAACATCGCGTGAGTCAGATGCGGCCCGGCAAAGGCCACCACAATAATCGCCAGCAACAGCGAAGGAATCGACAGCAGGGTGTCGAGAATGTGATTGAGCACCGCGGAACGCAAACCGTGTGTTGCCCCGGCAACCACGCCAAGCAATAAACCACACAGCGTGGCGGCAAGGGTGACGACAAACGCGCCGCCCACGGTTGGGGCCGCACCGCTGAGCAGGCGGCTTAAAACATCACGCCCCAGATCATCAGTCCCGAGGAAGAAAGAGACTTCGCCATAGCGCGACCATGACGGTGGCAAAAGCTGGTAGCCGAGAAACTGTTGGTCGATGCCATAAGGCGCGAACCAACCACCAAAAATACACAGAATCGCCAGTCCCGCACAGCCATACAGGCCGATCATTGCGGTTGCATCGCCGTAAAAATTGCGCCATGCGGTGCGCAGCGTACCAGGCGGGCGCTTTTCGCTGTAGACGCTATCGTAAGGCATACCATTCCTTATGTTTCAGAGGGTTAGCCATAGCACCCAAAATATCAGAGATGACGTTAACAATGATAACCAATGAGCCTATTACCATCACACCCGCCGAAATAGCCGCGTAATCTTGCTGGCGAATCGCGTTAATCAGCCAACGGCCAAGACCTGGCCAGCTAAAGACCATCTCGGTGATCATCGCCAGCGTCAGCATGGTGGAAAACTGTAAACCCAGGCGCGGGATAACCGGTGGAAGTGCGTTGTGCAGTACGTGACGGCGTAAAATCGTTAACCGTGACAGACCACGAGTAGCCGCCGCTTTAACATAGTTTTGATCAAAGACCTCAATGGTGCTGATACGCATCAGACGAATAACTTCCGTCGTCGGTGCCACGGAGAGCGTTAATACCGGAAGCACCATATGACGGATCGCACTGACCAGCATTTCATCGCGCCAGGGCGAGTCGGTGATCCACGCATCAATAATGGCAAATCCGGTAACGGGCTTAACTTCGTAGAGCAGATCAAAACGCCCGGAAACGGGCAGCCAGCCGAGGGTCAGTGAGAAGAGCAACGTCAGCAGCAGCGCCAGCCAAAAAACCGGAATAGAAAAGCCCATCAGAGCCAATGCGCTGATGCAACGGTCCTGCCATTTATTACGTGTTATGCCCGCTAACATGCCTATCGGGATCCCGACCATCAGTGCAAAACCAAAGGCCAGAATGCACAGCTCCATCGTCGCCGGAAACACCTCTTTCAGTTGTTCTGAGATTAACTGGCCGTTAATACTGGACACACCAAAATCCCAGTGAATCAGGCCATTGAACCAGAATACCCAGGCGTTCCACAGCGATGCGCCCTGTAACGGCGCATGAGGTGTGAAGTAGCTCAGGCTGAACCCAATAAAAGTCAGGAAGAACAGGGTGACCAGCAGTAATAAAAATCGGCGCAGGGTGAAGATAATCATGGTTTTTTCACCTCTTCAGCCTTTTCCCTGGAAACCCCGGCAAAAGAAGCGTTGCCGAACGGACTGAGCACCAATCCTTTGATGTCATAGCGGTAAGCCTGCAAACGGAGCGAAGAGGCCAGCGGCAGGATCGGCAACTCGCGTGCGAGAATATTTTGCGCTTCGTCGTAGGCATCAATTCGCGAGGAGAGTTGTTGCGAAGAGAGGGCTTTGCGCAAAATGCTGTCAAACTCCGGATTGCACCAGTGGGCAAAGTTGGTCTGTGAGTTAATGGCGGCACAACTGAGCATCGGTCGGAAAAAGCTGTCAGGATCGTTACTGTCAGTTGCCCAGCCGGACAACGTCAGATCATGGTTCATATCCATTAATCGCGCCTCCTGAAAACGACCTTCTACCGGGATGATCTTCACTTTCACACCCACCTGAGCCATATCAGCCTGAATCAGCTCTGCGGTTTTCAGCGGACTGGGGTTCCAGGCCTGAGAGCTTGTGGGGACCCAAAGTTGTAACGTCAGATTTTCCAGCCCCAGCGCTTTTAACTGCTCGCGCGATTTTGCCGGGTTGTACTCAGTAATTTTAGCTTCGTTGTCATAAGCCCACGAGGCGCGGGGCAAAATAGATGCCGCGGTTTCCGCCGTACCATAGTAAATAGATTGCATTAACCGTTGGTTGTTAATAGCCAGCGCTAACGCATGTCGTACGGCAGGGTTGTTCAACGGCGGTTTATCCGTGTTGAACGCCAGATAGGCGATATTCATCCCCGGACGCAGCGTCAGACGCAGCCGAGGATCATCACGCAATATGCTGAGCTGGCTGGCAGCGGGCCAGGCCAGGACATCGCACTCGCCGGTCAGTAATTTCGATAAACGTCCGGTTCCGCCAGAGCCGAGATCCACCACGACCTGCGGCATCAAGGGGGTACCACGCCAGAATTTTTCATGCCGTTGTAGGCGAATATATTGGCCTGCACGATTTTCTGAAAGTTGGTACGGTCCAGTGCCGACGGGTTGTCTGTCGAGTAATTCCTGGCGATCCTGTTTTGCTAATTTGGCAGCATATTCTGCCGACATCACAGAGGCATAATGTGTGGCAAGGTGCCACAAGAAAGAAGCGTCGGGTTGATTTAAGCGAAATTCAACGGTGTTGTTGTCCAGCTTGCGCACGCTTTGGACGTTATCGGCGAACTGCAGGCTGTCAAAATAAGGAAAACTGCTGCCATTGACATTGTGCCACGGATGCTGGCGATCAAAGATGCGCTCGAAGGTAAATACCACATCGTCCGCATTCAGTTTGCGGGTGGGTGTGAACCAGGCTGTCTTTTGAAACGGAACATCGCGACGTAAATGAAAGCGGTAGGTTGCGCCGTTATCCATGACTTCCCAGCTTTCAGCCAGTTCTGGCACCAGGCGATAGGTATAGGGATCGACATCAAGTAGTCGGTCATACAATTGGGCCGCTAATGTGTCTACGATGAGACCGCTGCTCGCTTTTTGTGGATTGAACGTATTGACCTGCCCACTAACGCAATAGACAAAGCCACTGTCACGAATATCAGCGTACGGGGCCTGCTCAGGCGCAGCTACAGCCTGACCACTCAGAAATCCAGCCATCACGATCAGAGATGATAAAACCAGGCGCATAATTTTAAAGGGTTATATATAAAGAAGCTATCTTACTAATACTTAATGACATTTGCCATTACCGTTTGTGTTTGGGGCTGCAGGGGTGATGACCGCGAATTCAACATCGTCAGTTGGTCAAAATTCATACCTGCTATCCACGTTGCATATACTCTATTAGCTATCTTAGCATTTTCATGGCACCTCTGACTCGCTTAAACGCCGGATTCAATGGCGGGAGGTGTCTGACGGGAAAAATGAGTCTGTTGTGTGGGAGGAATGTCTGCAGAATCAGAGGAAAATAAACAAGAATGAGGCCGGGAAGAGTGAATATCTTCCCGGATGTCGAATTACTTCTGGATTTTATTAACGCGTACCACCGGCGGTTGCATTTTAGCGTCAAGGCTACCGTTAATCCTGATCATTTGATCGGGTTTTACCGTTCGGCCATCAAAGACGGCAAGCGGGATTAGCGTATTGATAGTGCCGGTTTTGTCCCGGAAGATAAACTTATCTCCTCCTTGAGCCTCAATGAGATTACCTCGTAAAGAGATGGTCGCACCGTCATGCATGGTTTTAGCTTGTTGGACGGTCATGATTCTTGCATCTTCAGTGCCACGATACCCTTCATCCAGTGCGTGCGCAGGTGGCGGGGCGGTATCTTTTTTTAATCCGCCATTATCATCGGCAAACGCTGTGGGCAATAAAAAACAACACAGTAAGGGGGCGAGAGATATTTTCATAGAGCCTCCATTGAAATCGATTTGACTTATTAAGTTTGGTTGCTATTTATTAATCTGGCGAGTGGGATAAGTCTCAAATGATAATTTTTCAATAAAACAAAGGATTGGTGCGATATAAGCGAGGCGGTGAGATGAACAGAAAGAAAGCCCATTTGCAAGGCGTAAAAGAGAGTCAACGTTTTCTGAATTTTGAATCAGGCTTTCACAAGATTGGTTTTATCTGTTTGTTCTGCATTGTTTTACTTGCTATGGCGGGATCGTTTTCCGGGGGATATTTAAGTGAGGTGACGAGAAAAAACAGCTTAAAGACAACAGAGTTACAATACGAAAGGTTTGGGCGTTTGCAAACGGAATTTAAAATTAAAATCTCTGCACAAAAGCATGATTCTGTGAACAAGACGTTACGCATTGGCGGCGATTTCAACAAATTTTATGAGATGGAAAATATTTGGCCGCAGCCAGACAGCATGTACAGCAAGGGTAACGATCTTTACCTCGTCTACAATGATTCTGAAGCAACGCAGGATTTTACTGTCTGGCTGCAGGTTACGCCCGTGAAGCCAGGAAGTGTAATGAGTTTTCTCCAGCTAAATGGCGAACCTGAAATCCGCTTCAGACAATTTATTTATCCTTAGGAGGTGGGTATGGAGATGGTCTTCCGGGCATTAGCCATTTACCTTATTTTGCTGGTGGTTTTCAAAATAGCCGGTCGCCGGGCATTGTTACAAATGACCAGCTTCGATCTGATTTTATTACTGATTATCAGTGAAGCAACTCAACAAGCCTTATTGGGTAATGATTTTTCGCTAACCGGCGCCATGATCACGATTGTCACACTGGTTACTATTGATATTCTGTTTGGTTTCATTAAGAAAAAGGTAGGTGGGGCAGAATCCGTGCTGGATGGCTCTCCGGTTATCCTGCTTGATCACGGGATACCTTTGTTGGATAAAATGAAGAAAGTGGATGTTTCTCTTGACGATATATTAGTCGCTGCACGACAAAATCAGGGGATTACCGAATCCAGTAAAATCAAGTATGCCATTCTGGAACGTAACGGACATATTTCTGTCATTCCTGAAGAGAATTAGCGAGGCGGTAATGAACACGGAGTACAATGACGCAAAAACACGCAATGAACTGACGAAACGGGTTGCAAAAACGCTTATTGATCGCGGTTTAACGTTGACTACCGCAGAATCTTGTACAGGAGGAAACTTGGCCGCCGCGCTTTGTGCACAGGCGGATACCGCAGAATTTTATGATATCGGCGTTATAACCTTTAGCGATCGTGCCAAGCAGAAAATGCTCGGCGTGCGGGCCAGTACATTGGAAAAATATAGCGCCGTTAGTGAGCAAACTGTCAGTGAGATGTCTGTAGGAATACGTGAGCAAGCCGAAACCGACATCAGTATAGCCATCAGCGGATATGCAGGGCCGGAGGGCGGGGAGGATGGTACTCCCGCAGGAACCGTGTGGTTTGCGTGGAATTTCCGCGGGCAGATAATAACAAAACGGGAATATTTTTCCGGGGATTGCCAGGACGTCATTGAAAAGGCAGTACGTTTTAGCTTGGCTGTATTGATTGAAGAAGTTTCAGCCTGGAAGAACAAATAAATAAACCAGGACTTAACCGAGGAAATATCTCCACGCTATGTGAAGTTGTCATTGTGAGAACCAGGTTAATATTAGGAAAAAAATTAAGTGTTGGGTAAATTATAAAGGTCATGTCATTCATTTTGTTCTACGCTTATTAGTCTTTGCGATGAATGATGACTCATGAGAGGTGATTGAATGACTGACCTAAATAAAGGAAAACAGACCACCAATAAAACTAATTCAGAGCGTTTTCCGCAGCCGCCTTTTCCACATCAAAAACAACCTTTTCCGGGTCTGGCTGGAAAAATGCAACCGCGTCCCGATCATGGCGAAGAAAGCTATCAGGGAAGCGGCAGGTTAAATGGTCGCAAGGTATTAATTACCGGAGGTGATTCAGGTATTGGGCGTGCAGTTGCCATTGCTTATGCCCGCGAAGGCGCCGATGTCGCGATTAATTACTTACCTGAAGAAGAGGACGATGCGCGCGAAGTTGTCGAATTGATAAAAAAAACAGGGAGACAAGTCGCGGCGATTCCCGGTGATATTCGTGACGAAACTTTCTGTAACCATCTGGTAAAACAGGCGGTAGAAGCGCTGGGAGGGTTGGATATTCTGGTGAATAACGCCGGTCGTCAGCAATTTTGCGAATCGATCGAAGACCTCACCACAGAAGAGTTTGATGCGACATTCAAGACCAATGTCTACGCCATGTTTTGGATCACCAAAGCGGCTGTTCCTCATTTCTCACGAGACAGCGTGATTATTAACACCTCGTCGGTACAGGCTTATGAGCCAAGTGAGATCCTGCTTGATTATGCTCAGACCAAGGCGGCGATAGTGGCATTTACTAAATCGCTGGCAAAGCAACTGGCACCCAAAGGGATCCGTGTGAATGCTGTGGCGCCTGGACCGTACTGGACGGTATTGCAGTGTTGCGGCGGCCAACCACAGGAAAAAATTGAGAAATTTGGCGCAAATGCGCCGCTCGGTCGGCCAGGCCAACCGGTAGAAATTGCCCCTCTGTATGTCACTTTAGCGGCTGAAGAGAACAGCTATACATCCGGTCAGGTATGGTGTTCTGACGGGGGGACCGGAACTCTCTGACGTCTATGTTCGCTGAGTCGAAACGTCCGCGGGGGAAAGCCAGCGCGGACAATATTGTTTAAGGGCAGGGGGCTGCATGTACCGCTCCCTGAATATTAACCAATGACAGCGATGCCAAGACGTTCCAGGATCAACGATGCCTGGTCGCTGTCCAGTTTAACGCCTTGCAAATCAACACCCCGGACATCGAGATCGCCCAGTTCTGAATTGGTCAAATCACAGTGCGTAAAGTTTGCTGCCCGCCAGTCGAACGATGAAAACTCGCCGCCTGAGAGGTCCGATCCACTGAACGTTGCGCCAAGTACCTGAGTACCCAGCCAGCGGTTTTCCCACAGCTCGCACTTTTCCAGTACGACTTTTGAAAAGTTGGCGTAGCTTAAGTTGGTATTGGTGATATAGGCGCTACAAAACCAGGTGCGTGTGGTAATCATATTCATAAAGCTTGCGCCGCGAAAATCTGAACCTTGTGCGCGGCAGTGGCGAATTTCGATTCCCAGCGCACTCACATTCCTGAAATCCGCCATGGAGAGATCGCAACTTTTGAAAATGGCATCTTTCAGGATAGCGCGGCTAAAATTACACCCTTTCTGGCTCTCTCGATCATAAAATTGGCAGCCAATAAACTCAGTACCGCTAAGGTCGGCACCCGAAAAATCACAGTTGAAAAATGTGCTATTTTCGACTTTCTCACCGGTGAACCTGTTTCTGTCAATTTTTTCGCCAACTAACGCAAGAGTCATCATGATTAACCTGTTTTTTTATACAGTGATTGCATCATGGTAAACTGTTTTAACCCTCGCGTCCAACGTCTGCCCCTGTACGCTAAATTTGGTGTTTCTTGAGTAACGCACGGAGCTGATGGTAGGTCAGACCTAATAATTCAGCGGCTTTTTTCTGATTAAATTTCGCTTGCTGTAAGCTGGTTTGCAAAAATTCCTTCTCCTGCTGCTGTTGGAATTCACGCAGATCCAGCGGTAAGGCTACTGATGTGTGTCTGGTTTCTTGCACCAGCGGCGGTGTGGTGTGACGCCTGAACGGGTCAATCACAATCTCATTCAGCGGGTAATCGCTGGTCCCGTGTCGGTAAACCGAACGCTCCACGACGTTTTTCAGCTCACGAATATTGCCCGGCCAACGGTAGTGGAGGAGCGTTTCTTTGGCCTCGTCGGTGAACCCTGGAAACAACGGTAACCCGATCTCACGGCACATCTGAATGGCAAAATGTTCAGCCATTAGCATGATATCGCTTTGACGTTCGCGTAACGGTGGGAGTTGCACCACATCAAAAGCCAGACGATCCAGCAGGTCGGCGCGGAACGTGCCTTCACTCACCATGCGTGGCAGGTCGGCATTGGTTGCACAAACCAGTCGTACGTTGACCTGCAGCGGCTGGCTACCGCCTACGCGTTCCAGCTCTCCGTACTCAATAACGCGCAGCAGTTTTTCCTGTACCAGCATCGGGGCGGTCGCCAGTTCATCAAGAAACAGCGTGCCGCCATCGGCGCGCTCGAAACGACCCGGATGACGTTTCTGCGCGCCAGTAAAGGCGCCAGCTTCGTGACCGAAGAGTTCAGAATCAAGTAAATTTTCGTTGAGCGCCGCGCAGTTAAGTGAAATAAACGGGCCTTGCCAGCGGGTGGAGAGATAGTGCAGGCGGTTGGCGATAAGCTCTTTCCCCGTACCGCGTTCCCCAATGACCAGCACAGGTTTATCCAGCGGCGCGAGATGAGAAACCTGCTCCAGAACTTCAATAAAGCTGTTCGCTTCGCCCAGAAGATTATCTTTGTATCCTGCCATGATGAAATTCACCATTTGTTAGTGTTATTCACCAATTTACCCTATTTATCCCGGCAGGTAAAATTGGATATTTTCAAATAATTCAATGAATTAAAAAGTTGGCATGCGAAGTGCATTAGAACAGCAGCAGGGCATTGCCCGATATCAGAACAGTAAGTGAGGATTACATTATGGGTATTTTTTCTCGTTTTGCCGACATCGTGAACGCCAACATTAATGCGTTGCTGGAAAAGGCTGAAGATCCGCAGAAGCTGGTGCGGTTAATGATCCAGGAAATGGAAGACACGCTGGTTGAGGTGCGCTCCAACTCCGCACGCGCTCTGGCAGAAAAGAAACAGTTATCGCGTCGTATCGAACAGGCCAGCGCCCAACAGGCAGAGTGGCAGGAAAAAGCAGAGCTGGCGCTGCGTAAAGAAAAAGAAGATTTGGCGCGTTCTGCGTTAATCGAAAAACAGAAACTGACTGATCTTATTGCCTCGCTGGAGCATGAGGTGACGCTGGTTGACGATACGCTGGCGCGTATGAAAAAAGAGATCGGTGAGCTGGAAAACAAACTTAGTGAAACCCGTGCTCGTCAGCAGGCGTTGATGCTGCGCCACCAGGCGGCGAGTTCTTCCCGTGATGTTCGTCGTCAACTGGACAGCGGCAAACTGGATGAAGCGATGGCGCGCTTTGAATCTTTTGAGCGCCGTATCGATCAAATGGAAGCTGAAGCTGAAAGCCATAACTTCGGTAAGCAGAAGTCTCTGGATCAGCAATTTGCTGACCTGAAAGCAGATGATGAAATCAGCGAGCAGTTGGCGCAATTGAAAGCCAAAATGCAGCAAGACAAGCAATAATAATATCTGGCGGTGCCCGAACGCGCCGCCGTTCATCACCTGTAAGGAGTACTCATGAGCGCGCTATTTCTGGCCATCCCGTTAACCATCTTTGTGCTTTTCGTCTTACCGATTTGGCTCTGGCTGCATTACAGCAATCGTTCCAGTCGCGGCGAGCTGGCGCAAAGTGAACAACAGCGTCTGGTAGAACTTAACCAGGATGCACAGAGGATGCGTGAGCGCATTCAAGCGCTGGAAGATATCCTTGATGCTGAACATCCAAACTGGAGGGACCGCTAATGGGGGGCGTTAATCTGAATAAAAAACTGTGGCGTATACCGCAGCAGGGCATGGTGAAAGGGGTTTGCGCGGGTATTGCGCATTATCTCGATGTTCCTGTGAAACTGGTGCGGATCCTGGTGGTACTGTCCATCTTTTTTGGTCTGGCCTTTTTCACCTTTGTCGCCTACATCGTACTGACGTTTGTGTTGGATCCGATGCCGGACAACGTGGTTTCCGGAGATCAGCAGCCATCAAGTGGTGAGCTGTTGGATGCTGTCGATCGTGAGCTGGCTGCAAGTGAAAAGCGTTTGCGTGAGATGGAGCGTTATGTGACGTCTGATACCTTCACATTACGCAGCCGCTTCCGCCAATTGTGAGGTTAAAAATGAATAATCGCTGGCAACGTGCCGGGCAAAAGGTAAAGCCGGGCTTTAAAATAGCAGGTAAGCTGGTGCTGCTGACTGCGCTGCGCTATGGCCCGGCAGGGGTAGCAGGGTGGGCGGTGAAGTCCGTGGCCCGACGTCCGCTAAAAATGTTGCTGGCGTTAGTACTTGAACCTTTGTTGAGCCGGGCAGCGACAAAATTGTCGAAACGCTATTCAGGTAATCAACCCTGATATCCGAAACAACAAAAGCAAGCAACAATTAATCAACATTCCCTCAGTTAATTTGCGGCAGCTCACAAATACGATTTTTTGGCTGCCAAAATTCTTTTATAACCCCCCTCCAGGCCACCTCAGCTGATTGACAGCTTATTTCCGGCAGAGTAGTCTCTTGCGTCATGGGACCGCTACCACGAGAAATGAAGGTGAACCAAAAAATCCAAAAATGTCTGAGTGAAGTCTATGGAGACACATTTTCTTCACTTCACTATGAAGCGCTGGTTGCGCGTTTAGAAAAAGCACGAAAATTAATTAAAAAAAACCGTAAAGCGCATTGGGATGAGGGCGATGTCGTTCTGATCACTTACGCCGATCAATTTTACGCGGAAGATAAAAAACCGCTGCCAACGTTTAATCAGTTTTATAATGAATGGCTTAAGTCGATATTTTCTCATGTGCACCTGTTGCCATTTTATCCGTGGTCATCGGATGATGGTTTTTCAGTAATTAATTACTATCAGGTTGCCGAAGAAACCGGTGACTGGAATGATATTAAGCAATTAGCTGAATCCAGTCGACTGATGTTTGATTTTGTTTGTAACCATATGTCAGCTAAAAGCGAATGGTTTAATAACTATTTGCAACAGCTTGACGGTTATGAAGATTTCTTTATTGCGATGGATCCTGATACGGACCTGAGCAACGTCACGCGCCCGCGCGCATTACCGTTACTGACCCCGTTTACGTTGAAAGATAATACAGTGCGTCATCTCTGGACGACGTTCAGCGACGACCAGATCGATCTCAACTATGCCAATCCATTAGTATTACTGGCGATGATCGATGTACTACTGAGTTACCTGGAGCAGGGCGCTGATTATGTCCGCCTGGATGCGGTTGGTTTTATGTGGAAAGAGCCAGGGACAACCTGTATTCACCTGGAAAAAACGCATCAGCTTATCAAACTGTTCCGCGCTATTGCTGATTGCGCGGCACCTGGTACAGCGATCATTACTGAAACGAACGTTCCGCATAAGGATAACATTTCCTATTACGGTAATGGCCGCGATGAGGCTCACATGGTGTACCAGTTCTCGCTGCCGCCGCTGGTGCTGCATGCGGTACAACGCCAGGATACAACGACATTGTGTCAGTGGGCGCAATCACTGGAACTGCCATCGACTGAGACCACATGGTTTAATTTCCTCGCATCGCATGACGGAATTGGCCTCAACCCGTTACGGGGCCTGTTACCTGAAGATGAAATCATGCGACTGGTGACGGAATTACAACAAGAAGGCGCCCTGGTTAACTGGAAGAATAATCCTGATGGTAGTCGAAGTCCGTATGAAATTAACGTCACGTATATGGATGCGTTAACGCCGGGTAATAGCAGTAATACTGAAAGATTTGCCCGCTTTATTCTCGCCCATGCCATTTTGCTGAGTTTTCCAGGCGTACCGGCGATTTACATCCAAAGTATCCTCGGGTCACGTAATGACTATAAAGGTGTGGAGGAACTGGGTTATAACCGGGCGATCAACCGTAAAAAATATCATATCAGACAAATAGAAACGGAACTGGCTGATGAAACCTGTTTGCGTCACGCCGTTTACCATGAGTTATCCCGATTGATTGTTCTACGACGTAATAATAAAGCATTCCATCCTGATAGTAATTTTAAGATTAACAGTGTTACACCGGCCGTTATGCAAATTAAGCGTACGGCAGAGACAGGCGAAGAAATTACCGGTTTATTTAATGTCAGCGGTCAGACACAAACCATTAATATTGATATTGAAAATGGATTTAATTTGATTGGCGAAGAAAGTATTTCGGGTAAGGAATTAACACTACACGCCTGGCAGGTTATGTGGGTTAAGAAATAAAAAGGAACATTTCATGCTTAAAGCTAAAATTGTGCTGATTTCAGCACTGGTGTCCTGCGCCCTGGTTTCTGGGTGTAAGGATGATAAAAAATCCTCTGTCGCAATTGAATTTATGCACTCTTCTGTAGAGCAGGAGCGGCAGGCGGTTATTGCCAAACTGATTGAGCGCTTTGAAAAAGAGAACCCCGGTATCAGCGTCAAACAGGTTCCTGTTGAAGAGGATGCTTACAACACCAAAGTGATTACCCTCGCGCGTAGCGGTTCACTTCCGGAAGTTATTGAAACCAGCCATGACTACGCGAAAGTCATGGACAAAGAATCGCTTATCGATCGTAAAGCGGTGGCGCAGGTCATTAACGGTGTAGGTGAAGACGCGTTTTATGATGGCGTACTGCGTATTGTACGCACCGAAGATGGCTCTGCATGGACCGGGGTTCCGGTCAGCGCCTGGATTGGCGGGGTCTGGTATCGCAAAGATGTACTGGCAAAAGCAGGCCTTGAAGAACCGAAAGACTGGCAGCAATTGCTCGACGTGGCGCAAAAGCTAAACAATCCTGCCAGCAAAAAATATGGTATTGCGCTCCCTACGGCGGAAAGCGTATTGACCGAACAGTCCTTCTCCCAGTTCGCGCTTTCTAACCAGGCTAACGTTTTCGATGCGCAGGGAAAGATAACCCTTGATACGCCAGAGATGGCGCAGGCGCTGGAATACTATCGCTCGCTTGCGGCAAACACGATGCCGGGTTCTAACGACATCATGGAGGTCAAAGACGCTTTCATGAACGGCACTGCACCAATGGCTATTTATTCCACCTATATCCTCCCGGCGGTGATTAAGGAGGGGGATCCTCAAAATGTTGGCTTTATGGTACCGACGGAAAAAACCTCTGCTGTATATGGCATGTTGACGTCGCTGACCATAACCGCAGGACAAAAAAACGAAGAGACAGAAGCCGCAGAAAAATTTGTCACCTTTATGGAGCAGGCCGACAACATTGCTGACTGGGTAATGATGTCCCCAGGTGCCGCGCTCCCGGTTAATAAAGCGGTGGTGAACACCTCAACGTGGAAAGATAACGCCGTCATTAAAGCGCTGGGTGAGTTACCCAATCAGCTGATTGCCGAACTGCCGAATATTCAGGTCTTCGGCGCAGTCGGCGATAAGAACTTTACCCGCATGGGTGACGTTACGGGTTCCGGCGTCATAAGCACCATGGTGCACAACGTCACGGTAGGAAAAGCTGACCTTTCAACGACGATGAAGGCCAGCCAGACCAAACTGGATGACCTTGTTGAACAGCGCTAATGGGGAAATGGAAAGCCGTGATGAATAAGTTCTTTTCAGGTCGATCGGATATGCCATTTGCCATGCTGCTGCTGGCGCCCAGTTTGCTCTTGCTGGGTGGTTTAGTTGCGTGGCCGATGATATCTAACATCGAAATCAGCTTTATGCGTCTGCCGCTCAATCCGCAAATTGAGTCAACATTTGTCGGCCTGAGTAACTATATCCGTATCTTAACCGATCCCGGATTCTGGCATTCGCTGTGGATGACGGTCTGGTATACCGCGCTGGTTGTTGCCGGGAGCACGGTGCTGGGGCTGGGAGTGGCGATGTTTTTTAACCGTGAGTTTCGTCTGCGGAAAACGGCGCGCTCACTGGTGATCCTCTCTTACGTAACGCCATCTATTTCGCTGGTGTTTGCCTGGAAATACATGTTCAACAACGGCTACGGCATTGTGAACTATCTCGGCGTTGATCTGCTGCATCTGTTTGAGCAGGCGCCGTTATGGTTCGACAATCCAGGCAGCAGCTTCGCACTGGTCGTGCTGTTCGCCATCTGGCGCTACTTTCCGTATGCCTTTATCTCGTTTCTGGCGATTTTACAGACTATTGATAAATCGCTGTATGAAGCGGCGGAAATGGATGGCGCGAACGCCTGGCAACGGTTTCGTATCGTCACGCTGCCAGCGATCATGCCGGTGCTGGCGACCGTAGTCACGCTGCGTACGATCTGGATGTTCTATATGTTCGCCGATGTTTATCTGCTGACCACTAAAGTCGATATTCTCGGGGTCTATCTCTATAAAACAGCGTTTGCATTTAATGACTTAGGCAAAGCGGCCGCTATTTCTGTCGTCCTCTTCGTCATCATTTTCGCTGTTATCCTGCTGACCAGAAAACGGGTGAACCTCAATGGCAACAAATAAACGCACGCTTGGCCGCATCGGCTTTTACTGTGGATTAATTGTCTTCCTGGGCATCACGTTATTTCCGTTTTTTGTGATGCTGATGACCTCATTCAAAAGCGCAAAAGAGGCGATCTCGCTGCATCCCACGCTGTTACCTCAGCAATGGACGCTGGAACATTACATCGACATTTTTAACCCGATGATCTTCCCGTTTGTTGACTACTTCCGTAATAGCCTGGTGGTATCGGTCACGTCATCGGTGGTGGCGGTGTTTCTCGGCGTGCTTGGGGCGTATGCGCTTTCCCGTCTGCGTTTTAAGGGACGGATGACCATCAATGCCAGTTTTTACACGGTGTACATGTTTTCGGGGATTTTGCTAGTGGTGCCGCTTTTCAAAATCATTACGGCCCTCGGCATTTATGACACCGAAATGGCGTTGATTATCACCATGGTGACCCAAACGCTGCCGACAGCCGTGTTTATGCTGAAAAGCTACTTCGACACCATTCCGGATGAGATAGAAGAGGCCGCGATGATGGATGGATTAAATCGTCTGCAAATTATCTTTCGCATCACCGTGCCGTTGGCCATGTCCGGTCTGGTTTCAGTCTTTGTGTACTGCTTTATGGTTGCGTGGAATGACTATCTGTTCGCCTCGATTTTCCTCTCCAGCGCCAGCAATTTCACCTTACCGGTCGGTCTGAACGCGCTGTTCAGTACGCCTGACTATATCTGGGGACGCATGATGGCCGCATCGTTAGTCACCGCATTGCCGGTGGTCATTATGTATGCGCTTTCCGAACGTTTTATTAAGAGTGGTTTGACCGCAGGCGGCGTGAAAGGCTAAGCGGCCAGTTTAATTAAGGAGTTGTAAATGAAGAAGTTAGTTGCCACCGAACCGCGTGTTGCAGCGCTGGTGGAATATGAAGACAGAGCAGTTTCCGCCAACGAAGTGAAAGTCCGCGTACGTTTTGGCGCACCGAAACATGGCACCGAAGTGGTCGATTTTCGCGCTGCCAGTCCGTTTATTGATGAAGATTTTAACGGCGAATGGCAAATGTTTATGCCGCGTCCGGAAGGGGCGCCGCGCGGAATTGAGTTCGGTAAGTTCCAGCTTGGCAACATGGTGGTGGGCGATGTCATTGAGTGTGGTAGCGATGTGACCGATTACGCCGTCGGCGATTCTGTATGCGGCTACGGCCCACTGGCAGAAACGGTAATCTTTAACGCCGTAAACAACTACAAACTGCGCAAAATGCCAGAAGGTAGTTCGTGGAAAAATGCCGTGTGCTATGACCCTGCACAGTTCGCCATGAGCGGTGTGCGCGATGCCAATGTGCGCGTCGGCGACTTTGTGGTCATCGTCGGGTTAGGGGCAATTGGCCAGATCGCCGTACAACTGGCTAAGAAAGCGGGTGCGTCAGTGGTTATTGGCGTGGATCCGATTGCCCATCGTTGTGATATCGCGCGTCGCCATGGGGCTGATTTCTGTCTGGATCCGATTGGCACCGACGTGGGTATGGAAATTAAAAAGCTGACCGGCAAACAGGGCGCGGATGTGATTATCGAAACCAGCGGCTATGCGGATGCGCTGCAATCGGCGCTACGCGGTCTGGCCTATGGCGGAACCATTTCCTATGTCGCCTTCGCAAAACCTTTTGCTGAAGGGTTTAACCTGGGCCGTGAAGCGCACTTCAACAACGCCAAAATCGTCTTCTCCCGCGCCTGCAGTGAACCAAATCCAGATTATCCGCGCTGGAATCGCAAGCGCATTGAGGAGACCTGCTGGGAACTGTTGATGAACGGTTATCTGAACTGTGAAGAGCTTATCGATCCGGTAGTCACCTTCGCCAGCAGCCCGGAAAGCTATATGCAGTATGTCGATCGCCATCCGGAACAGAGCATCAAAATGGGCGTGACGTTTTAATTAAGGAATACAGAAAATGAAAATCGGAACACAGAATCAGGCTTTTTTCCCGGAAAATATTCTCGAGAAATTCCGTTACATCAAAGAGATGGGTTTTGACGGTTTTGAAATTGACGGCAAATTGCTGGTCAACAATCTTGAGGAAGTGAAAGCGGCGATCAAAGAAACGGGTCTGCCCGTGACCACCGCCTGCGGGGGGTATGACGGTTGGATCGGTGATTTTATCGAAGAACGTCGTTTGAATGGTTTACAGCAGATTACACGCATTCTCGAAGCGCTGTCCGAAGTAGGCGGGCAAGGCATTATTGTCCCTGCCGCCTGGGGCATGTTTACCTTCCGCCTTCCGCCGATGACCTCTCCGCGTAGCCTGGAAGGCGATCGTAAAGCCGTCAGTGATTCATTGATTTATCTTGATAAAGTTGCCGAGCGTACGGGGACGGTGGTGTATCTCGAGCCGCTCAACCGCTATCAGGATCATATGATCAACACCCTGTCGGATGCTCGCCGCTATATCGTGGAAAACAACCTGAAGCATGTGCAAATCATTGGTGATTTTTACCATATGAATATCGAAGAAGACGATATGGCACAGGCGCTGCATGACAATCGCGATCTGTTGGGACACGTGCATATTGCGGATAACCATCGTTATCAGCCGGGGAGCGGTACGCTGGATTTCTCTGCGCTGTTTGACCAACTGCGTGAAGATAATTATCAGGGCTATGTAGTGTATGAAGGGCGCGTACGGGCGGAGAACCTGCCGGAAGCATACCGTCAGTCGCTGGCCTGGCTGCGTACCTGCTAAGAGGATTTCCGTGAAAAGTGCACTGACAAGCGCTCCGCTACGTGTCGCCATTATCGGCGCCGGGCAGGTAGCGGATAAAGTTCATGCTTCGTACTACTGCACCCGCAACGATCTGGAACTGGTGGCTGTCTGTGACAGCCGCCTGTCACAGGCGCAGGTGCTGGCAGAGAAATATGGTAATCCGCAGGTTTGGGACGATCCTCAGACGATGTTACGCGAGGCTAAGCCAGATATCGTCAGCATCTGTTCGCCCAATCGTTTTCATTATGAACACACCATGTTGGCGCTGAACGCCGGCTGCCATGTGATGTGCGAAAAGCCCCCAGCCATGACGCCAGACGAGGCGCTGGAGATGTGTCAAACGGCGCGGCGGATGGGGAAGGTACTGGCTTACGATTTTCATCATCGTTTCGCACTGGATACACAATTGCTTCGCGAACAGGTAATGAGCGGCGTGCTGGGTGAAATCTATGTCACTAATGTCCGCGCCTTGCGCCGCTGCGGCGTACCCGGCTGGGGTGTTTTTACCAACAAGGAACTGCAGGGCGGCGGGCCGCTGATTGATATCGGTATCCATATGCTTGATGCCGCGATGTATGTGTTGGGCTTCCCGGCGGTAAAGCGCGTTAACGCGCACAGCTATCAACGTATTGGTACGCGTAAGAACAGCGGCCAGTTTGGGGAATGGGATCCCGCGACGTACACCGTTGAGGATTCTCTGTTCGGCACGATCGAATTTCATAACGGCGGGATCCTGCGCCTTGAGACCTCTTTCGCGCTGAATATTCCTGAACAATCGATTATGAACGTCAATTTCTGTGGCGATCTTGCCGGGGCGACCTTATTTCCGGCGCAGGTCTATACCGATCGTGACGGAACGCTGGATGTGCTGTTCCAGCGCGAAATAGCCGATGACAATCGTCACTTTCGCAGCATGGAGTCTTTCGTAAATCACGTACAGGGCGAGCCTGTCGCTATTGCGGACGCAGAGCAGGGCGTCGTTATTCAACAACTGGTTGCCGCACTGTATGAATCGGCTGAAACAGGAACATATGTAGACTTATGACGAAGCCAGTAATGCTAACCGAACCGGCTTTTTGCCCACACAGTCTGAATAAATTCGCTTCACTCATGACGACCGGCAACGGTTATATGGGAATTCGCGCCAGCCATGAAGAAGCCTACACTTTACAGACTCGCGGCATGTATATTGCGGGACTGTATCATCGGGCAGGGAAAGGCGAAATTAATGAACTGGTTAATCTGCCGGATGTCGTGGGCGTGGAGATTACGCTTAATGGCGAGATTTTCTCGCTAACCAGCGGCGTGATTGAGAGCTGGCACCGAGAACTGGATTTTACCAGCGGTGAATTACGCCGTGCCCTGGTCTGGCGAGCGCCTGGCGGTGCACGTTTCGCTATTGAGAGTCGGCGGTTTGTCTCGGCGCAACAACTGCCGCTGTTTGCTATGGAAGTTGCTGTTACCCCATTGGGTGGTGATGCCTTCATTGGCATCTCAACCGGGATTGATGCCACGATCACCAATCACGGACGTCAGCATCTGGATGAAACGCAGGTCCGGGTATTTGGTCAGCATCTTCTGCAAGGCATTTACACCACCCAGGACAATCGTAACGATATCGCGATCACGACGTTTTGCGACGTAGACGGTACGGCGCAGCGCTGCTTCACCGCGAAAGAACGTCGGTTGTTACAACACAATAGCGTGCAGGCGAAAACCGGGCAGCGCGTTACGCTGACGAAAATTAGCTGGATCGACTGGGCGAGCGAGCGCAGCCTGTCGCTGGAGACCTGGGGACGCCAGTCGCTGCGTAATCTGGAAGCGTACGCCCAGCAGGGATATGACGCGCTGCTGGCGGAATCGACCGCCAACTGGCATGCCTGGTGGCAAAGCCATCGCGTTCAGGTCACCAGTAATGATATGAGCGATCAGCGAGCGCTGGATTATGCGCTCTATCATTTGCGTGTAATGACGCCAGATCACGATGAGCGCAGCAGTATTGCAGCGAAAGGTCTGACGGGAGAAGGGTATAAAGGCCACGTTTTCTGGGATACCGAGGTCTTTCTGTTACCGTTCCATCTCTTCACCGAGCCGAAAACCGCAAGAAGTTTATTGCGTTACCGCTGGCATAATTTGTCGGGCGCGCGTGAGAAAGCCCGCCGCAACGGTTGGCAGGGGGCGCTGTTTCCCTGGGAGAGCGCGCGCAGCGGTGAGGAAGAGACGCCTGAATTCGCGGCGATCAACATTCGTACCGGGCTGCGGCAGAAAGTGGCCTCCGCACAGGCTGAGCATCATCTCGTGGCGGATATTGCCTGGGCGGTGATCAATTACTGGCATGCCACCGGGGATATGAACTTTATGTCCCGTGAAGGTATAACGCTGCTTCTGGAAACAGCAAAGTTCTGGATCAGCAGAGCCGTTATGGTTAATGACCGTTTAGAGATCCACGATGTTATTGGCCCGGATGAATACACCGAGCATGTGAACAATAATGCGTTCACCAACTACATGGCCTGGTACAACGTGGAGCAGGCGTTGGATTTTGCGCGTCGCCTGGGCTGTAACGATGAGACCTTTATTCATCGTGCTGAGCATTTTTTACGCCATCTCTGGCGTCCGGAAGCGTTGTCCGATGGTGTGTTACCTCAGGATGACAGCTTCCTGAGCAAACCGGTTATCGATCTGTCCAGTTACAAAGCGAAAGCGGGCAAGCAGACGATTTTGCTCGATTACTCCCGCGCAGAGGTCAATGAGATGCAAATTCTCAAACAGGCCGATGTGGTGATGCTGACCTATATGCTGCCGGAGCAATTTACCCCGCAAATCTGTCTGGCGAACCTGCGGTTTTACGAGCCGCGCACCATTCATGACTCGTCTTTGAGTAAGGCTATCCATGGGATTGTGGCTGCGCGTTGTGGTGATTCAGAGCAGGGATATCGCTTCTGGCGTGAAGGATCGCTTATCGATCTCGGAGACGATCCACATAGCTGTGATGACGGTATTCACGCAGCGGCGACGGGGGCCATCTGGCTGGGTGCAATCCAGGGATTTGCCGGCGTGAATGTTCGCCACGGGGAGTTACATTTTGCCCCTGCATTACCTGACCATTGGCAAACTCTGTCTTTCCCACTGCGTTGGCAGGGTGTTGATATGCAGGTCACTATCAATAAAGCTGAAATCCGCATTAGCACCACTGAGCGTATTACCTTGTGGGTTAATGGCGAAAAGATCGCCGTCCAGGGGGCGTCAGCGATTACTTATGACGGTGTTATTACGTCTATTTATGGGACCGCTACCACAAAAAAGGATGATGAATGATACTCAAACCACAGGCCATCATTTTTGATTTGGACGGCGTGATTACCGATACCGCACATTTGCATTTTCTGGCATGGCGGCAGGTAGCCAACGAAGTAGGGATTGCGATCGACGAAGCATTTAATGACAGCCTGAAAGGGATTAGTCGCAGCGAATCACTGCAGCGTATTTTGCACCACGGCGGGAAGGCGGGGGAGTTTACTCCGGAGACTTGCGCACAATTGGCTGAGAGAAAGAACCGGCTGTACGTCCATTCTTTGCGCCAGTTAACGGTCGACTCAGTATTGCCTGGGATTCGCGAGCTGTTAATGACGTTACGGGAAGAGCGGATTCCGGTTGGGTTGGCCTCAGTGTCGCTCAATGCGCCCACTATTTTACAGGCGCTTGATCTTAGCGCTTGTTTTGACTTTTGTGCGGATGCAGCGCTGATAACCCATTCAAAACCGGATCCGGAAATATTTCTGGCGGCCTGTGCGGGGCTTGGCGTTGACCCGCAGCAGTGCATTGGCATAGAAGATGCACAAGCGGGCGTTGATGCGATCAACGCCTGCGGCATGCTCTCCGTTGGCATCGGTACGGGGCTGAACGGGGCAAGCTTGCAGCTTCCTTCAACCGAATTTTTGACGTGGCCGTGCTTATCGGCTTTCTGGCAACACGACAAGTAAAGGATTCAACATGGCACAGCTTTCGTTGCAGCATATTCAAAAAATTTACGACAACCAGGTGCACGTCGTTAAAGACTTCAATCTGGAAATTGAAGACAAAGAGTTTATTGTTTTTGTTGGGCCTTCCGGTTGCGGGAAGTCAACGACGTTGCGCATGATCGCCGGCCTGGAAGAGATCAGCGGCGGCGATCTGCTGATTGACGGTAAACGGATGAATGATGTGCCGGCGAAATCGCGCAATATTGCGATGGTTTTTCAGAACTACGCGTTGTACCCGCACATGACCGTCTATGACAATATGGCGTTTGGCCTGAAGATGCAGAAAATTGCTCCGGCAGTGATTGAGGAGCGCGTGAACTGGGCGGCGCAAATCCTTGGCCTGCGCGATTATCTGCAGCGTAAACCTGGCGCGTTATCTGGCGGTCAGCGTCAGCGCGTGGCGCTGGGACGTGCGATTGTTCGTGAGGCTGGGGTCTTCCTGATGGATGAGCCTTTATCGAATCTCGATGCCAAACTTCGCGTGCAGATGCGGGCAGAAATTAGCAAACTGCATCAGAAACTGAATACCACCATGATATATGTTACCCATGATCAAACCGAAGCCATGACGATGGCAACGCGTATTGTGATTATGAAGGATGGCATTGTTCAACAGGTTGGCGCACCTAAAACGGTTTATAACCACCCGGCAAATATGTTCGTCGCCGGATTTATTGGTTCACCGGCCATGAATTTTATTCGTGGCGCGATTGATGGTAATAAATTTGTTACCGAAACGCTGAAATTAACCATTCCCGAAAATAAATTAGCACAGTTAAAAGCGCAGGGTTATGAGCATCAGGCCGTTATACTGGGTATTCGTCCTGAAGATATACATCCGCAGCTTAATAATGAAAATAATGTATCGGCAAAAATTAGCGTGGCAGAACTAACTGGCGCTGAGTTTATGCTTTATACCGTTATTGGGGGGCATGAGTTGGTGGTCCGTGCCGGGGCAGTGAATGATTATCACGCAGGAGAAAATATCACTATTCATTTTGATATGGCGAAATGCCATTTCTTTGATGCTGAAACTGAAGTGGCTATTCAATAAAACTCCGGGGGGATACCCCCCAAACCTTGGGGCATTTTTGCGAGTATTTTAACAAGGAATAATAATGAAAACCCTACTGTCCGCTACTGCGCTGATGATGAGCGCAGGAGTGGCCTGCGCGCAGGCCGCTGAAAAGAATGACTGGCACTTTAATATTGGTGCCATGTACGAAATAGAAAACGTTGAAGGTCAGGGCGAAGATATGGATGGACTGGCTGAGCCGTCTGTCTATTTTAATGCGTCCAATGGGCCATGGAAAATATCTCTGGCCTATTATCAGGAAGGCCCGGTTGATTATAGCGAGGGTAAACGCGGTACCTGGTTTGATCGCCCGGAACTGGAAGTTCGCTATCAATTCCTCGAAAGCGAGGATGTTAATTTCGGATTGACCGGTGGTTTCCGTAATTACGGCTATCACTATGTTAATGAACCAGGAAAAGACACTGCAAATATGCAGCGCTGGAAAGTTCAGCCGGACTGGGATATTAAACTTACTGACGATTTGCGTTTTAGCGGCTGGTTGGCAATGTATCAATTCGTCAATGACTTGAGTACCACAGGTTACTCCGATAGTCGCGTTGAAAGCGAAACCGGTCTGAATTATACCTTCAACGATACGGTGGGCTTAACGGTCAACTATTATCTCGAACGCGGCTTTAATCTGGCGGAATCGCGTAATAATGGTGAGTTCTCAACCCAGGAAATTCGTGCTTACTTACCGTTATCTTTCGGCAATACCACCCTGACGCCGTACACCCGTATTGGACTTGATCGTTGGTCAAACTGGGACTGGCAGGATGATCCGGAACGCGAAGGGCATGATTTCAATCGTCTTGGTTTACTGTATGCCTATGATTTCCAGAATGGTTTATCAATGACCCTGGAATATGCCTATGAATGGGAAGATCATGACGAAGGTGAAAGCGACAGATTCCATTATGCGGGTATTGGTGTGAATTACGCATTCTAAAATGTGCAGGGGCATTGTTATGCCCCTGTTTTTACACCAGTGAGTCGGCTAACGATATTTGCGTGCTCACGGTGATGTTCTGCAATCCTTTCTCACCGGCAATCAGATTAAATAATAAATTACAGCTTTGTTCGCCGAGCTGCTGAGTTGGGACATCAATGCCTCCCGGCACGGGTGTCAGCATAAATGACAGCAGTTCATTACTGTAGCCTACAACGGCAAGCTGTTGCGGAATGGCGATATTTTTCTCAGCCGCCACGCGATATAAACTCATTAATTTTAAACTGTCGGTGGCAAATACTGCGTCGGGTAACGGTTGTTGACTCAGTAATTTCCGCGAAGCGAGCAGGGCTGTTTCATGAGTATAACCCCCATCAATAATCCACTCATCGCGTATTTGAATGTTATGTTCCTGAAGGCTGGCTTTATACCCATTGACGCGATCAATGGAAACATGAACGTCAAGCGGGGCATGTAAACAGGCAATATTACTGTGGCCGCTCTCAATAAGCGCATTTGTCAATGTAATGCTGTCGCGATAATTATCAGTGTCTACAGAATAGACATTGGCGTACTCACCTTCCACTTTACCAATAACCACGACCGGAACGTTGTATTTATCCAGTCTTGCAAAAAATGATTCATCAGCGGGAGAACTCAGCATAATGATGCCTTTGATCAATTTTTGCTTAATTTTACTCTCACATTTTTGTAAATCATCTTCGGTGCTTCGCGACGTCTGTAATATGACATCAAAACCAACTTCTTCGGCTTTGGCCGTAATAGCATGCAGCACTTCAGAGAAAAAGGGATTACCGGCGGTTGTTTTGGCAGAACGAGTCGATATCACCATTATTGCGTCAAAGCCGGAAGAGGTGAGTGCCCGAGCCAGTTTATTAGGCTGATACTGTAACTCATCAATCGCACGCAGCACTTTTTCCAGCGCTTCCGGCGAGATGTTGGTTTGCTTATTCAGCACGCGCGATACCGTAGATTTTGATACGCCAGCGGCTCGTGCAATATCATAAATGGTAGGAGACATAGATCCCAAGCTCCGTCCGAGAGTCAATGGCGGACATATTATGGAGTTCACTGCCGAATGACAACAATCACGGAATGCAGACAGAAAAATCAAAAGGCACACCGCACAATGTGTTACCTGAAGAGCAATGTGATCTGCTGGCGTGTGCGATGATAATGGAGTCGCAATATTTTCTTAAGAACTGGCGTATAGTGTTGTAGTGAAATCCAACTCTCGATCAGGAAGATATTATGTTTAAAAAAGGCGTATTAGCGTTGGCACTGGTCATTGGTATGCCGGTTTACGCTGCCGAACACTGGATTGATGTTCGTGTTCCTGAGCAATACCAACAGCAGCATATTCAGGGTGCCGTCAACATTCCGTTAAAAGTGATGAAGGCGCGTATCGCAACAGAAGTGCCTGATAAGACCGACACCGTGAAGCTGTATTGTAACTCCGGGCGTCAATCGGGACAGGCGAAGGATATGCTTGTTGAAATGGGCTACACGCAGGTGACGAATGAAGGTGGGATCAACCAGATCGCGCTGCCAAAAGTAGAGAAGAACTAAACCACCCGCATTTCTTCTGCAACAGGCGGCAGGAATAATGCCGTCTGACACCGCTCAGGTAGTTGATAAATAAGAATTGCCCCCAATCTTTACTTCCTGTTTGTTATAATTTCTTCGGTTCCTTCAGCATAACGGGATGGCGATGAAGCGACTTAAAAATGAACTCAATTCGCTGGTTAATCGCGGTGTAGATCGACATTTGCGCCTGGCTGTCACCGGGCTTAGCCGTAGCGGTAAGACGGCGTTTATCACCGCGATGGTAAACCAGTTACTCAATATTCATGCCGGTGCGCGCCTGCCGTTGCTCAGCTGCGTGCGCGAAGAGCGTCTGCTCGGCGTTAAACGGGTTCCTCAACGTGATTTTGGCATTCCGCGCTTTACCTATGATGAGGGACTGGCTCAGCTGTATGGTTCTCCGCCAGCCTGGCCGACACCAACGCGCGGGGTGAGTGAGATTCGCCTGGCCCTGCGCTATAAGTCCAATGACTCTTTGCTGCGCCACTTCAAAGACACTTCCACGCTGTACCTGGAGATCGTTGATTATCCGGGCGAGTGGCTGCTCGATCTACCGATGCTGGCGCAGGATTACCTGAGCTGGTCGCGGCAAATGACCGGATTATTACAAGGTCAGCGGGGCGAATGGTCGACCAGATGGCGACAGCTCAGTCAAGGATTAGATCCGTTAGCGCCTGCCGATGAAAACCGTCTGGCGGAAATCGCCGCCGCGTGGACGGAGTATTTGCATCAGTGTAAACAGCAGGGGCTGCATTTTATTCAGCCAGGACGCTTTGTCCTGCCGGGAGATATGGCGGGTGCGCCTGCGCTGCAATTCTTCCCGTGGCCGAATGTGGAAGAATACGGTGAGTCTAAGCTGGCGCAGGCGGACAAACACACCAACGCAGGCATGTTGCGCGAGCGGTTTAATTACTATTGCGAAAAGGTTGTGAAGGGTTTTTATAAGAATCACTTCCTGCGTTTTGATCGCCAGATTGTACTGGTGGATTGCCTGCAACCGCTCAACAGCGGGCCACAGGCGTTCAATGATATGCGTCTGGCGCTGACCCAATTGATGCAAAGCTTCCATTACGGGCAGCGTACGCTGTTTCGTCGGTTGTTCTCTCCGGTGATCGACAAACTGCTGTTTGCCGCCACCAAAGCTGACCATGTCACGGTCGATCAGCACGCCAATATGGTGTCGTTGCTCCAGCAACTGATTCAGGATGCCTGGCAAAACGCCGCGTTCGAAGGTATTAGCATGGATTGTCTGGGCCTGGCATCGGTACAGGCAACCACCAGCGGCCTGATTGATGTGAAAGGCGAAAAGATCCCGGCGCTGCGTGGCAATCGCCTGAGCGATGGCGAACCGCTGACCGTCTATCCCGGCGAAGTGCCCGCGCGGCTGCCAGGGCAAGCGTTTTGGGACAGCCAGGGATTTCAGTTTGAAGCATTTCGCCCGCAGGTGATGGATGTTGATAAACCCTTACCGCATATCCGTCTTGATGCCGCGCTGGAGTTTTTAATAGGAGATAAATTGCGATGAGCGAGCCGTTAAAACCGCGTATCGATTTTTCAGGTCCGCTAGACGTGGAACAAAACCCGGCGTTTAAAGCGCAGCAAATGTTCAATGAAACGGAAGCGCAGACCTTTGCTCCGGCGACACTGGATGAGCCTCTGGAAGACGAAGGTCAGGCAGAAGCGGTGATTGATGCTGCCTTGCGTCCTAAACGCAGTTTGTGGCGCAAAATGGTGATGGGCGGACTGGCGCTGTTCGGCGTGAGCGTTGTCGCACAGGGCGTGCAGTGGACCATGAACGCCTGGCAGACCCAGGATTGGATCGCGCTGGGAGGGTGCGCCGCGGGCGCGCTGATCGTCGGCGCGGGCGTGGGGTCGGTGGTGACCGAGTGGCGCAGGTTGTGGCGTTTGCGCCAGCGAGCGCATGAACGTGATGAAGCGCGAGACCTGCTTCATAGCCACGGAACAGGAAAAGGTCGCGCATTTTGTGAAAAGCTGGCGCAGCAGGCGGGTATCGATCAGTCGCATCCGGCTTTACAGCGCTGGTATGCCTCTATCCACGAAACGCAAAACGATCGTGAAGTCGTCAGCCTGTATGCCCATCTTGTGCAACCTGTGCTGGACGCGCAGGCGCGACGCGAAATTAGCCGTTCTGCGGCGGAGTCCACGCTGATGATTGCCGTCAGCCCGCTGGCGCTGGTGGATATGGCATTTATCGCCTGGCGCAATCTGCGGCTGATTAATCGTATTGCCTCGCTGTATGGCATTGAGCTCGGGTATTACAGTCGTCTGCGTCTGTTCCGGCTGGTGCTGCTGAATATCGCCTTTGCCGGCGCCAGCGAATTGGTCCGCGAGGTTGGCATGGACTGGATGTCGCAAGATCTGGCGGCGCGCTTATCCACACGTGCTGCGCAGGGTATTGGTGCCGGGCTGTTAACGGCGCGTCTGGGTATTAAAGCGATGGAACTCTGCCGTCCGCTCCCGTGGATCGATGACGATAAACCACGCCTTGGGGATTTTCGCCGCCAGTTGATTGGTCAGGTCAAAGAGACCTTACAAAAGAACAAGTCTCCGCGTGAAAGTTAGCCAGAAGAGGGTGCCGATCGTATAACTTTACGCCGCGGCCCCCTATTTTCCGGCGTGCTGTCAATATTTGTTGACAGAGTTCTTCCTGCAAACCAAATACTGTCTTATCATTTAACACATAATCCCTTGTCCAGGTGAAGGTTCCTATGCGTTTGGAAGTCTTTTGTGAAGACCGACTTGGTCTGACCCGCGAATTGCTCGATTTACTGGTGCTGAGAAGCATTGATTTACGCGGTATCGAGATTGACCCCATCGGGCGTATTTACCTTAATTTTGCGGAACTGGAGTTCACCAACTTCAGTAGCCTGATGGCTGAAATCCGCCGTATTTCAGGGGTTACGGATGTACGTACCGTGCCCTGGATGCCTTCCGAACGTGAACATCTGGCACTGAGCGCGCTGCTTGAGGCATTGCCTGAACCCGTTCTTTCTCTGGATATGAAAAGCAAAATTGAGATGGCGAACCCTGCGAGCTGTCAGCTTTTTGCTCACTCTCAGGAGCGGATGCGTAATCATACTGCCGCCCAGTTAATCAATGGCTTTAACTTCCAGCGCTGGCTCGAAAGCAATCCGCAGGATTCGCATAGCGAGCATGTCGTGATTAACGGACAGAATTTCCTGATGGAAATTACGCCAGTCCATTTGCAGGGTGAAAATCAGGAGCAAATGCTGACGGGAGCCGTCGTTATGCTGCGTTCCACCATCCGGATGGGGCGTCAGCTGCAAAATATGACCACGCAGGATCTGAGCGCGTTTAGCCAGATTATTGCCGTCAGCGCCAAAATGAAGCATGTCGTAGAACAGGCCCGTAAGTTGGCGACGCTGAGCGCACCCCTGCTAATCACCGGTAATACCGGTACGGGTAAGGATCTCTTTGCCCACGCCTGTCATCTGGCGAGCCCGCGCGCGGCGAAGCCGTATTTGGCGCTGAACTGTGCGTCGATTCCTGAAGACGCGGTCGAAAGCGAGCTGTTTGGTCACGCAGGGGAAGGTAAAAAAGGGTTCTTCGAGCAGGCTAACGGCGGCTCGGTGTTGCTGGATGAGATTGGCGAAATGTCGCCGAGCATGCAGACCAAATTGTTGCGTTTCCTCAATGACGGGACCTTCCGCCGGGTTGGCGAAGATCATGAAGTCCATGTCGACGTGCGTGTGATTTGCGCCACGCAAAAGAACCTGGTGGAGCTGGTGCAGAAAGGACTGTTCCGTGAAGATCTGTATTATCGTCTGAATGTGCTGACCCTCAACCTGCCGCCGCTGCGCGATTGTCCGCAAGATATCATGCCGCTTACCGAACTGTTTGTGGCGCGTTTTGCCGACGAACAGGGCGTACCACGCCCGAAATTATCCGCCGATCTCAGCACGGTGTTAACCCGCTACGGCTGGCCGGGTAACGTGCGCCAGCTTAAAAATGCCATCTATCGGGCGTTGACCCAGTTGGAGGGGTATGAGCTGCGGCCACAGGATATTTTATTGCCGGATTACGATGCAGCAACGGTTGCGGTCGGAGAAGATGTGATGGAAGGCTCGCTGGATGAAATTACCAGCCGCTTTGAACGCTCGGTGCTGACGCAACTGTATATGAACTATCCCAGCACGCGTAAACTGGCGAAAAGGCTTGGCGTTTCCCATACCGCAATAGCCAATAAACTGCGCGAGTATGGCCTGAGCCAGCAGAAAAAAAGCGAAGAGTAACGATGATAATGAAAATGCCTCCATCTGGAGGCATTTTTGTATGCAGACGCAGCTTAAGCTTTCAGTACGTCCAGCGCCGCATCATAGTCCGGCTCGTTGGTGATTTCATTAACTAACTGGCTGAAAACGACGTTGTCATTCTCATCGATAACGACCACGGCACGAGCGGCCAGGCCTTTCAGCGGGCCTTCAGCGATTTCAACGCCGTAGTTTTTCAGGAATTCTGCATTGCGCAGGGTGGACAGCGTGATAACGTTGCTCAGACCTTCCGCACCGCAAAAACGTGAGTGGGCAAATGGCAGGTCGGCTGAAATGCACAGTACGACGGTATTGTCGATTTCTGTCGCCAGTTGGTTAAACTTACGTACCGATGCAGCGCAAACGCCGGTATCGATGCTTGGGAAAATATTCAGTACTTTGCGCTTGCCTGCAAACTGGCCTAGCGTAACGTCAGACAGATCTTTAGCCACAAGGGTAAAAGCCTGAGCTTTGCTTCCTGCCTGAGGAATGGAGCCAGCGACTGCAACCGGGTTGCCCTGGAAATGAACGGTTTGTGACATGGTTATCTTCCTGTTTACATATAGTTAACGTCGAGGCTAGTTTATGCCATCAGCAGTTAACACGGCAAACGCTATTTGCGGATATCCGCTTCAGGGACTGCACTAAGGAAAACGAATGAGAACAGTAAAGGTATATGAGGAAGCCTGGCCGCTGCACACTCCCTTTGTTATTGCCCGTGGGAGTAGAACCGAAGCGCATGTGGTGGTTGTCGAAGTGGAAGAAAATGGCGTCACAGGCATCGGAGAGTGTACGCCTTATCCGCGCTACGGTGAAAGCGATGCCTCAGTGCTGGCGCAAATTATGAGTATTGCGCCACAACTGGAAAATGGACTGACGCGCGAAGAACTGCAAAAGCTGTTGCCAGCGGGAGCGGCGCGTAACGCGGTGGACTGTGCGTTGTGGGATCTGAGTGCGCGTCAACAGCAGCAGTCTCTGGCTGAACTGGTGGGTTGCGAACTGGCGGAGGTGGTGACGACAGCGCAAACGGTGGTGATTGGTACGCCGGAACAGATGGCGGCGAGCGCGGCAGCACTGTGGGAGAAGGGGGCGAGACTGCTGAAAGTCAAACTGGATGAGCGTTTAATCAGCGAACGGATGGTTGCCATTCGTGCGGCTGTTCCTGATGCCACGATCATTGTCGACGCTAACGAATCCTGGCGGGCAGAGGGGCTGGCCGCGCGCTGTCAGCTTCTGGCTGATTTAGGGGTTGCGATGCTGGAACAACCGCTCCCGGCGCAGGATGATGCCGCGCTGGAGAATTTTGTGCATCCACTACCGATCTGCGCAGATGAAAGTTGCCACACCCGCAGCAGCCTGAAAGCGCTGCACGGGCGCTATGAAATGGTCAATATCAAACTGGATAAAACGGGTGGCCTGACCGAAGCGCTGGCGCTGGCCGTTGATGCTTGCGAGCAGGGATTTGCGCTGATGCTTGGCTGCATGTTGTGTACATCCCGGGCGATTGGTGCGGCGTTACCCCTCACGCCGCAGGTCAGTTTTGCCGATCTCGATGGACCTACCTGGCTTGCCAGCGACGCGGAGCCATCCCTGCATTTTACGACCGGACAGCTTCATCTCTAGGGTGCCAACGCAGGAGATTGGACATGGCCAGCAGGTATTTCTCGCTCGCTTCATCGGATGAAATGGGCGGGAATTCGGCGGTGATACAGTGCAAGTTCAGGTCGGCACACCAGCTACCAAAAGAGCCGGGAGTTTCATAACCTACGCTGGTAACCAGGGGCAACTCAAATGACTGCGCCAGCCACGCGCCCAATTCGCTGCGTCTGGGATCTTCAATACAGGCCAGCGGATCGTGGAAAGACACCACCCAGGCGGGATGAATCCGGTGAATAAGCTGACACAGCGCCTGGGTTTCTGGTTCTGACCCCGGATGCTCGCCGGTCAGCAATACCACGTCGCGTTCTTCTGCGCTACTGTTCCAGCGATACACCGTTTCACCCGCTTTCCAGTTTGCGGCAGGAAAGTTACGGTTAAGATCTACGCCGTTCGCATTTGCGCGTAGCCCAAGCTGGCAACCGTCGGGGTTCACCGCCAGCACAACATGATGACGACGCAGGGAAGGGTTAAGCGTACGCAATGCGCAGGAAAGGGTGACGACCGATGAGTTTTCATCACCGTGTGTACCTGCCAGTATCAGGCCGCTTTCACGATCGGCTGCCAGCGCAGGAAACCAGATTAGCGGTGCGCCTAACGATGAACGTCCGTAATGTTCGGTTCCTGGTGGAAATGCGCCGCGCACGGCACGGGGACGGGTAGCGGTCATAGTCATCTCTGAATGCTCGAATAGTTACTCGCAGTGTTGTGCAAAATGTATGGATAATCAAATCGTTTTCACACACTTATCTTTTCAGGTGTAATATCACTTTCTTGTCGGAAGTTAATTGCATTTCCTGCTGGCGATACAAATAATTACACATTCACTTAGTAGCCGGAATTGAGGGTATTTTATGCAGCATTCTGTTTCAGTAACCTGTTGTGCGCTGTTGGTTAGCAGCATTTCCTTATCCTGGGCTGCTGATGTTCCCAGCGGAACGGTACTGGCAGAGAAACAAGAACTGGTGCGGCATATAAAAGATGAACCGGCGTCACTTGATCTGGCAAAGGCCGTCGGACTTCCTGAAATTCAGGTTATTCGTGATTTATTTGAAGGGTTGGTCAATCAGAATGAGAAGGGAGAAATTGTTCCTGGCGTCGCCACCCAGTGGAAAAGTAACGATAACCGCATCTGGACGTTTACGCTACGCGACAACGCGCAATGGTCCGATGGTACACCGGTAACGGCGCAGGATTTTGTCTACAGCTGGCAGCGTCTGGTTGATCCCAAAACACTATCACCGTTTGCGTGGTTTGCTGCGCTGGCGGGTATTAGCAATGCTCAGGCGATCATCGATGGCAAAGCAACGCCTGATAAGCTTGGCGTTAGCGCAGTCGATGCGCGTACATTGAAAGTTCAGCTGGATAAACCGCTCCCCTGGTTTGCCAACCTGACGGCAAGTTTTGCATTTTATCCGGTACAAAAAGCCAACGTCGAAAGCGGCAAAGAGTGGACCAAACCGGGGAATTTGATTGGTAACGGCGCCTATGTGCTCAAAGATCGCGTCGTAAATGAAAAACTGGTCGTTGTACCGAATACGCATTACTGGGACAACGGCAAAACGGTTCTGCAGAAAGTTACCTTCCTGCCCATTAATCAGGAATCGGCAGCCACCAAGCGCTACCTTGCGGGTGATATTGATATCACTGAATCCTTTCCGAAAAACATGTATCAGAAACTGTTGAAGGATATTCCGGGCCAGGTTTATACCCCGCCTCAGCTTGGCACTTACTATTATGCCTTCAATACCCAGAAGGGACCGACTGCTGATTCCCGCGTGCGTCTGGCGCTCAGCATGACGATCGATCGTCGTTTGATGGCGGAGAAAGTATTGGGTACCGGCGAGAAGCCCGCATGGCATTTTACGCCGGATGTTACGGCAGGATTTGTACCTGAACCTTCGCCGTTTGAGCAAATGAGTCAGGAAGAGTTGAATGCTCAGGCGAAAACGCTGTTGCGTGCGGCAGGCTATGGTCCACAGAAGCCGCTGAAACTGACGCTGCTGTACAACACCTCTGAAAACCACCAAAAGATTGCTATCGCTGTGGCTTCTATGTGGAAGAAGAATCTCGGCGTTGACGTAAAACTGCAGAATCAGGAGTGGAAAACCTATATCGACAGCCGTAATACCGGCAATTTTGATGTGATCCGCGCTTCCTGGGTGGGGGACTACAATGAGCCTTCGACGTTCCTGTCGCTATTAACATCGACCCATACGGGCAATATCTCCCGCTTTAATAATCCGGCATACGATAAAGTTTTAACTCAGGCTACGTTGGAAAATACCGAGAAGGCGCGGAATGCGGATTATAATACGGCAGAGAAAATTCTGATGGAACAGGCACCTATTGCACCAATTTATCAGTATACCAACGGGCGGTTAATTAAACCTTGGCTGAAAGGGTACCCGATTACTAACCCGGAAGATGTCGCATACAGTCGCACAATGTATATTGTGAAGCACTGATTAAGAAGTAGCTGGTTACCGGCATGGGCAAAGAGCGCCACTGCCGGGCAGCCCTGAGAATAAACAAAGGGTACGCGCTCCACTCAGCCAAGCCCGTTCTGATACGTTCAGCAAGAGTGATGTCGTCGCCCTTATCCCTTCTTGCCGTATCTTCAACAGAATAACCTCGTCTGTATTAATGAATTACATGCATAGGTCAAATCAGAGATGACTGGGTAATCACGGCGGGGTTTCTGGCCTAATATGGTGTTTTAACATGACAGGGGCTTGGCCGTGGAATACTCAGTACTAAGTAACAACTGCAGAATGCCGATGGTTGGTTTTGGCGTTTTTAAGGTCACCGATAAAGAAGAGTGTAAGCAGTCAGTATTAAGCGCTATTCGTACCGGTTACCGCCTTATCGATACCGCAGCCGTGTACAGCAATGAAGATGCCGTGGGTGAGGCGGTTCGTGCAGCCATTGCCGAAGGTCTGTGTACCCGCGAGGAGTTATTTATCACTTCTAAGCTGTGGGTCCAGGATATGGCCAACTACGATATGGCTCAAGCCGGTATTGAGGCGTCGCTGAAAAAATCGGGCCTGGAATATATTGATCTTTATTTATTGCATCAGGCCATGGGCGATTATTTCAGCGCCTGGCGCGCGCTGGAAGAGGCTTATGAAGTCGGTAAACTGAAGGCCATTGGCGTCTCCAACTTCTATGCGCATGTATTAGCTAACTTCTGTGAAACCGTCAGAATTAAGCCGATGGTGAACCAGGTCGAATTACATCCTTACTTTGCGCAACCTGTAGCTATCGAAACCATGAAGCGCTACAACGTTCAGCCTGAAGCCTGGGCGCCGTTAGGCGGTGGCAGGCATAAACCGTATGAAGATGAAATGCTCCAGGGGATTGCGGATGCCCATCAAAAAACGGTTGCTCAGGTCGTTCTGCGCTGGAACGTGCAGCGCGGCGTCACGGTGATTCCTAAATCCACCCGGCAGGAGCGTATTGCAGAGAATTTTGCCATCTGGGATTTCTCACTCACGGATAGCGAAATGGCGCAAATCAGTGCGCTGGATTTAGGCTATGTGGGTGAGGCGGTGAAGCACTTTAACCCTGAATTCGTTCGCGGCTGCCTTGGCGTTAAAATCCATGACTGAGCGTGGAGAAAACGTCGCGAGCTCGTAAAACGGACAACTTTTTTGCCTGCGTTAAAATGGCTGGTGTGATTTTCCACCAGCCATTTTAAGTTTCCGGGGGCTGGTGCTCCCGGCAAATCAGCAACGCATCCTCTTCACTCAATCTCTCTTTCGTCAGATTACAATATCCCTGACCACCCGTTTTTTGGTGGAAGCGACAGCTATGGCAAAGTCCAAAGCCAGGCACATTGTTGGTCCGCTGGATCCCACGTAAAAGTTCAAACAGTAGCTCCTTAAGTACAGTCGCGCGTTCACCCATCGCCGTTTCACCCGCCACCAAAAACGCTGGCGGGAGCAGGGCGTCCAGTAACGTACCGGCTGATTCAGTTAACTGTAAATGTACGCTGCGTTTATCGCGGGCATCCTGCTTACGAACAATCAGTCCTTTGCTTTCCAGCAGCTTCAGCGATTGCGATACGGTGCCTTTGGTGAGGCCGAGGTAGTCCGTTACGCCAAGCGGCGTATTGGAATAACGGTTGCAACGGGCCAGATACATTAACGCGCTGAGTTGTACAGGTTGCAGATCCGCCAGTAATGGATGTTGGCGAAACCACATCCGTGTCAGGCTGGAAAGCCTGTCCAGGACATCGAAAAGTGACATGTCGTGCATAACAACTTCCTCCTCGACATATAGTATCGATTGAAAACTATATTGACAAAGCATAAAAGTGGCGTAGCATAAATTATAGTATCGAATCGATACTATAATTTAAAAGGAGATATATCATGACTAAAGCCCGTTTTTATCATGCCGGTTGCCCGGTTTGCGTTTCCGCAGAACAAGCGCTGCTTCAGCATCTGTCCTCCGATGTTGAAATCGATATTATTCACCTGGGAGAGCAACCTGGCCGGGTTACGGAAGCAGAACAGGCTGGCGTGAAGTCCGTTCCGGCGCTGGTGATCGACGGCAATGTGCTGCATATCAATTTTGGCGCGCCCATTGAAGCGCTGAAATAACCTGGTGCGTTCGGGAAGTGGCGTAAGCAATTTCCCGAACATCCGCGGCAATAAGGAAGAGGCGTTATGAATGTGACGGGAAAATACCATCCTATAGATTGCGAACTTCACGATTATCTGGAGATCGCCTGTCTGTACCATTATTGGTTACGTATTGAGCTAACCGATGGCTCGTGTATGAATGCCACAGCGTTGACGACCTGCACCACCAGAGATAAAGAAGAGTTTCTGGTGGTGGAATACAATGGCAATCCGCTAAAAATTCGTCTGGATCGTTTGTCTGCGATCGCCGCGCTGACGGCCGGGGCGACGTTTAGCGTCGTCAGCTTTCGTTGAGTAACGACGCAACGAACGCGCCGCCGCTGTTATACGGTATAAATACGAATGTCATGCGCCTGGAAAGCCGTGGCATACTCTTTGCTGATATTTTCCTCCACGACAATCACATCAATATTGCTGCTTTCGGCGACGACATAGCGGGCGACGGCTGGGATCTTTTCCGCCGTCAGTGCGACGATAGTTTCATTGCACTGTTTGATTACCGCTTTTTTGAACTCGCAATCCGCATAATCAAATCCGGTTAAGCCGGATTCTGGCGACATCGCGCAACCGCCAATAAAACCCTGATCGAATAAGATGTTCTGCACTTGGGCGATGGCGGCGGCCCCCACACATCCACCCGAGGATCTCTGTACCGCGCCGCCTAACATGATGACCTCAAACAGCGGTTTTTCCAGCAAAACGGCGGCAATCTCTGGGGAGTTGGTCACTACGGTTAACGCCAGTTCGGCGGGCAGAGCTTCAGCCATCGCTAAATTTGTGCTGCCCGTGTCGATAAAAATGCAGCTGCCGGATTTGACCAACCGGGCGCACCTCTGCGCGATACTGTTTTTTTTCGCCACATTAATGTTCTTGCGTACGGCGATGTCTTCGGATTCAGGAAGGGCAATGACCGCGCCGCCATAAACCTTTTTACACACGCCATCTTTACTTAGCTCATGTAGGTCGCGGCGGATCGTATGTTCAGAAACGCCTAGCCGACTGGCGAGCTCGGAACAAATGACTCTGCCGTTTTCCTGCAAGATCTGATAGATAAGCGCCTGGCGCTGTTCCGGGAAGGCAGCATAATCAAGCATAAATACTCCAGATAAAACAAATAACGAGCAATAATGAGCATGATCGTGCATGATGATTAACGATGTCAACACCCTTGAGAACGTATTGTTCGGAATACTACGAGAAGAGGTTCGTGATGAAGATTGCGCATATGGCTTTATGGACACAGGATCTCGAGCAGCAAGCTCGTTTCTGGGTCACGTTCTTTGACGGCAAGATTAACGAAAAATACTGCAGTAAAACCAATCCTGGATTTGAATCTTATTTTGTTCGTATTGGCGATGAGGTTGCGATTGAAATAATGACCAAACCGGGCCTTACAAGACGACAGCCAGACAATAACACCTGTGGATGGGTACACCTTGCGCTCTCCGCAGGCTGCGCGGAAAAAGTTGATGCCATCGCGAGACTCGCGCAGGAACAGGGGATTTTAATTTCTGCTCCACGAACCACCGGTGATGGCTATTACGAAGCGGTAATACAAGATCCTGACGGCAATTTAATTGAGATTGTTGCCTAACGTTGTACAAATTTCCCTGCTGATAAATGGCATCGGGGACTGATCATTGATGAGTATTGTTCATAGGTTCGTTCTTATTTAATCCTCTAATCAGCGGTGCGTTAGGCCTCTATAATTTTACTGTTTTCAGTATCCGGCGGCAGTACGCTGGCGTTATTTTGGAGAGTCATACATGCAACATCAACTGGATGCCAGACAGCAGGCAATCATACCTATTGCCGCGTTTACCGCTACAGGCCAGGGCGAAAACCTGGACGCGGCGTTGAATGCCGGGCTGGATGCGGGACTCACCCTCAATGAAGTGAAGGAAATTCTACAACAGCTTTATGCTTACTGCGGTTTCCCCCGCAGCCTGAACGGACTTGCTTGTTTAATGTCTGTGGTTAAACGCCGTAGAGAAAGAGGAATTACCGACGCAGAGGGAAATCCGGCCACGCCGCCGACGGAGGGCTGGGACAGCTTCCAGGCGGGGAGTCGCACACAGACCCAGCTCGTTGGGCATCAGGTCAGTGGGCCGCTGTTCGACTTTGCCCCTGTCATTGATGTCTGGCTAAAGGCACATTTATTTGGCGATATTTTTCAGCGTGACGTCCTTAACTGGAAGATGCGGGAGCTGGCGACGGTTTCTGCGTTAGCGGTATTAGGCGGTGTGAACAGTCAACTGAAGAGCCATTTTGCTATCAGTCTGAATATCGGTATGACTACTGATCAACTGATTGAATTTATTGCAATACTTGAACAGCATTGTGGTGCTGAGATCGCGACTAATGCCCGCGCGGTTCTTGATGAATGTCGCTTATGAATGCTGGTTAAGGTAGTACCTAATCCCTGAGGAAATCATAATGGTCATGAACGTGAAGGGTTATGCCGCTCTGGCGGTGAAAGAAGATTTAGTTCCACACAGCTTTGTTCGTCGCGATCCGCGCGAAGATGATGTGGTGATTGATATCTTGTATAGCGGTGTTTGCCACTCAGATATCCACAACGCCTATAATGACTGGGGCAGCGCTAAGTATCCGATGGTTCCGGGACACGAAATCATTGGCCGTGTGGTGCATGTCGGGAAGTCGGTGACCAAATTTGCCGTAGGCGATCTCGCCGGGGTTGGCTGTATGGTTGACTCATGCCAGCATTGTAGCGCCTGCAAACAGGGGCTGGAGCAATATTGCGAAGAGGGTAACACGCTCACGTATAACGATATCGATCGTCATGACGGGCTGCCTACCTTCGGGGGCTATTCCGACAAGATTGTCGTTACCGAAAAGTTTGTGGTGAAGGTGCCAGAAGGGATAGATTTACGCGGTGCCGCGCCGCTGCTTTGTGCCGGGATCACCACATGGTCGCCGCTGCGTCACTGGCAGGTTGGTGAGGGCAGTAAAGTCGCGGTTGTTGGGTTGGGCGGCCTTGGGCATATGGCCATCAAACTCGCTAATGCGTTGGGGGCTGAAGTTACGCTGTTCACGCGTTCGCCGGGCAAAGAAGCAGATGCCAGACGTCTGGGTGCCAGTCACGTTGTGCTTTCCACTGACCCTGAGCAGATGAAGGCCGCAGCTAATCAGTTTGACCTGATTATTGATACTGTCCCGTACGTTCATGACCTGAATCCCTATATCCCAACGTTGGCGCTAAGCGGTACGCTGGTGCTGGTTGGCTATCTGGGCGCGTTGGATCCGTTCCTGAATACGGTTCCCCTGATTCTCGGGCGGAAATCTGTTGCGGGGTCGGTTATCGGCGGGATTGCAGAAACGCAGGAGATGTTGGATTTTTGCGGCCAGCACGGTATTACAGCCGATGTCGAAGTGATCAATATTCAGGATATTAATAACGCCTGGCAGCGGATGTTGAAAAGCGATGTGAAATACCGCTTTGTAATTGATATTGCCTCGCTGAAATAACGGTAAAAAAGACGCGGATTTCCGCGTCTTTACTTTTTGTTAGTGTGCCGATGGCGATACTTCAGGATTATCCATATACAGCGTCTGGCTGGGGAATGCAAAGTCGGCGCCGTTTGCCTGGACTATCGAAATAATTTTCAAATAAACGTCTTGTTGTACTGTAAGCCATTCCTGCCATACGGTAGTTTTCGTGAAGCAATACACCATGATATTTAATGATGAATCTGCAAATTCATTGAAATAGACCAGTAGCGTTTGCTTCTGGTCTATCCCTGGATGATTTTGCAGCATTTGCCTGACCGCCTCGACAACAGCCTCAATTTTATCGGCATCTTCATATCGTAACCCGATCACCGTTTTGATTCTTCTGTTGGTCATACGCCCTGGATTTTCTACGCTGATAGAGGAGAAAATCGAGTTGGGTACATATAACGGACGATGATCGAAGGTGTTAATTTTGGTCATTCGCCAGCCAATTTCTGTCACAGTGCCTTCAATATTACGGTCCGGGGAACGGATCCAGTCGCCGATGCTAAACGGTCTGTCGAAATAGAGCATAATGCCGGAGAAAAAATTGCTCAGGATGTCTTTACCTGCCATACCTACAGCGATACCACCGATGCCGCCAAAGGTTAGCAGACCAGATAAGCTCATGCCGAAATGTTCGCCATACAGCAAAATGATGGCGACCACGATGGTAATCTTAATGATCCGCGACAGGATCCTCGCGCTGGTAATATCTCTGCCTTTATTAATCTGCGTTTTTTCAAACTGATTAATCACCAGAAAGAGTTTGATCGTCAGAATCAGCGCAATCAACGAGGTGCAGATAAAATCGACTACGCTGGGAGAGATAAATTTCAGGTTGTAACTCTCGATCACGTTATTGGCAATACTGCCGAACGTTCCAATGATAATGGCATAGACGAAAAATTGTGCCGCATGAAATATGAATCCTTTGCAACGTCTTTCGCCACGGTGAAACCAAACGCTCATCAGCACCAGTGCGGTAAAACAACTGAGAATTACCGTCAAATTAAACGCATTATTCATAAACAGTTCAGCGATCATGATCCTTCCTGGCAGCTCCGTGGTTGCTAAATATCATCTGACATTCTGCTCATCGGATATTTTACGCAGTTTTGGCGCTCAGATCATTAACCAAAGGGCGAGAGAAATAATGCAATCAGCGCTAATTTCAGCGCAATCGCGCAGGTGTCACTCGTGAAGGAGCGTTATGTAGCAGACAGTAAGTTGATGTCATGGTATTGTTAGCGCAAAGTAACAAGCTTTTCATCTGCAAAAGGACAGTACTATGATCATGGCTAAGCTGAAGACAGCGAAGGGACGAAAGTTTTTGTTGTGCCTGCTTGGGGTGTTTATTATCGCTGCATCGGTAGTCACGCGAGCGACGATCGGCGGCGTTATTGAACAGTATGGCATTCCGCTATCCGACTGGACCGCCTCAATGTATGCCATTCAATCTGCAATGATTTGTGTCTACAGCATGGTGTTTACCATTCTGCTTGCCATCCCTCTGGGCATCTACTTCCTCGGTGGCGACGAGAAACACTAATTATTTGTTATGCCGGATGAATATCCATCCGGCATTGTATGGTGTGGTTAGTCGTCTTCGTCGTCGTCCAGCTCAACGGGCGTCTGATACTGATCCGGCTTGATAACCAGCAGGTCACAGCGTAGATGATCGATAACCTGTTCCGCGGTATTTCCCAGGAACGCGGCAGAGATGCCGGTACGTCCAACGGTGCCCAGGACCACGATGCCCGCCTGTAAGTGTTCGGCTAAATCAGGAATAACCTCTTCAGGTAATCCCTTTTCAACATGCGTTACTTTCTCATCGATACTGAATTTCTGGCGTAAGGCTTTCATGGCCAGCAGATGCTGTCCACGGATCGCATCGTTATATACGCTGGGATCAAATTCAGGGAGTTCAATCGCAATGTTGATGGGGGTAACAGGGTAGGCGCCAACCAAATGCACTTCGGTATGGTTAACCTGTTCCGCCAGTTGCAGCGTTTCTTTAACCAGTTTTTCATTGAGGGAGTTGTGATAGGCCTCTTCACTGGCGAGGTTCACCGCAACCAGCGCTTTACCGCCCTCAGGCCACGGCTGGTCTTTAACCATCCACACCGGGCTTGGACATTTACGCAATAAATGCCAGTCGGTCGGGGTGAAAATCACGGCTTCCAGACGGTCGTGTTGGTGCGCCATTTTTAGCACCAGATCATGCCTGGCGCTGATGACTTCCTGGATGATGGCTTCAAAGGGGCGGTTGTGCCAGACTACTTTTATCTCAAGAGGGATCCCTGCTTCGATGTAGTATTTCGCTTGTTCACGTATCCACGCCGTTCGCTGGCTGATGACACCCTGACGCATTGCCGTACGCTCATCGGGCGACAGCAGGGTGGTCATCTCATAGGAAAAGTCGTAGATCGGCAAAAAGGCTTTAATTTTGCCACCAATCCGTTGATGCAAATAAACAGCTCGCCGTAATGCTGGTTGATCGTCCTGGTTAGGGTCGATGACGACCAGCATATTTTTATACATAGCCATACAGGGTCTCCTTACAACTGTCATCGCAGTTTGTAATTAAAAGAGTAACCCAATAATGTGGATTGAAACAGGGGAGAACCTCCTGCCAGATCAATAAATCGGGAAAATTTAGTGATTTGACAGAAGGATAACAGAGATATTTGCAGAACGATTATGCAACGTTACGCGTGTGACCAGCAAGAACTGCCAGAGCGTCGCTATTCTCAATAGTGATATATTTGCCTTTTACCGCCAGCATACCGCTTTTCTGGAAACGACCCAGCAGACGGCTAATTGTTTCAACCGTCAGACCGAGGTAGTTACCGATGTCGCCACGGGTCATGGTCAGGCGGAATTCACGAGGCGAGAATCCACGCTGGGCGAAGCGGCGGGACAAATTGTAGATAAAGGCCGCCAGGCGTTCTTCAGCGTTTTTCTTCGACAACAGCAGGATCATGTCCTGGTCGCCTTTGATTTCGCCACTCATCAGACGCATCATCTGTTGACGCAGATTCGGCATTTTGCCGGACAGGTCATCCAGAGTTTCGAAAGGAATCTCGCATACCATTGAGGTTTCCAGCGCCTGGGCAAAGCTGGGGTGATGACCGCTGCCAATCGCGTCAAAACCTACCAGGTCACCTGCCAGATGGAAACCGGTGATTTGCTCATCGCCTTGCTCGGTAATGGTATAGCTTTTAATCGTTCCGGAGCGGATAGCATAAAGTGATTTAAGCTCATCACCTGCTTTAAAGAGCGTCTGCCCCTTTTGGATAGGCTTTTTGCGCTCGATGATGTTATCGAGCTGGTCAAGCTCATGCTCGTTAAGTGTGAACGGGATGCAAAGCTGGCTGATGCTGCAATCCTGGCAATGGATAGCACAACCGCCAGACTGAATGCGCCGTATAATTCGCTTTTCCGGGATCATAGGTCTGCTCAAGCCGTAATTGATATTTGTCAATTTTAACATCTTTTTGGTGAGCACGTAAGCCTGAGCTACTCCCAATAGAGAATAATTCAGGCATAACTGGGTTGAATGTTTGTATCTACCTGATTAACCGCACTTTATTTAAGGCTGTATTATGTGGAAGTGTGATGAATAAGGCATTAATTGCCTAGATTCTAGAGTAGCAAATAGCCCTCATGACGCAATAGCCACTCTTTTCGTTGCACACCACCGGCATATCCGGTCATGGTACCGTTACGCCCAATGACGCGATGACAAGGGACGACAATGCTTACCGGGTTTGATCCATTCGCCGCCCCGACGGCTCTGGCAGCACCAGGACGTCCCAGTTGTTCGGCCAGTTGACCATAATGCATGACCTGTCCACAGGGAATGGTACGTAACGCTTGCCAGACTTCACGCTGGAAAGGTGTCCCCGCGGTGGCGGTTTCCAGTGTGTCAATAATGCTAAGGTTTCCGGCAAAATATTCAGCCAGCTTATCACTCAATCCGCCAGGGTTTTTGGCAGCGATACGCTGATAACCTTCAGCGCGATAATGAATGTCCAGCAACTGCACCATACGATCGCTGTGTTGATCCCATTCGACCGCGCGCAGACGAAATTGCTCATCGCAAATAATCCACAGCGGGCCCAACGGTGTGGCGATGGTGTCTTCCAGTAAGTTCAGCATCCGTTTCTCTCATTACAGCATTACAGGCAAGGTGACACATTATCACGCCAGTTATCGTCGCAGCTATACCTCTAAAAATGGATATCAGTTTGTTGGAAGTAGATCGCTTTCACGGCGTGAATCTGGTGAATTATTGGAAATAATCGTAAACCGTTGTCGGTATAACAGTGCGCGGTTATGATAAGACCCGTCGTAATACGCTGGAGGATGAAACATGAACCTTGATGACGCATCGTTGTTTCTTGACGCGATGGGGGATGTTCAACCGCTGAAAGGCTGCACCGAGGTGCACTGGCAGCCCACGCGCAATCTCCGCGCTCCGGCACGTATTGATACGCTCCAATTGGATAATTTTCTCTCGACGGGTTTTCTCGATATTGTCCCGTTAAGCGTACCATTGGAATTTCGTCGCGAAGGTTTGCAGCACGGCGTGACTGACAAGCTACGAACCGGCAAATATCCGCAGCAGGCGAGTCTCAATCTCGTCCGTCAGCCCGTTGAAACCTGCCGTCAGATGCTCTTCAGTTTTATTCTGCAGGCACAGCAAGAAGGATTGCGTAACGTGCTGGTGATACACGGCAAGGGGCGCGACGATAACTCTCATGCCAACATTGTTCGCAGCTATGTAGCGCGTTGGCTGACGGAATTTGAAGATGTACAAGCCTACTGTGCCGCACTGCCGCATCACGGCGGCAGCGGGGCATGCTATGTGGCATTACGTAAAACCGCGCAGGCAAAACAGGATAACTGGGAGCGTCATGCTAAGCGCAGTCGCTGACCGACATAAACATCAGGCGGCCAGCACCCGGTTCCGCCCTTCGTTTTTGGCTTTGTACAGCGCGTCGTCAACGCGTTTGAATAGCTCATCGATGCTTTCATTCGTTTCGTGCCGCGCAACGCCGATGCTGACGGTAAAGCGGGGAAGGCCAGGGAGCGTCACCTTGGCCACCGCCGCGCGTATTACTTCTGCGAGATTAAGGGCAACCTCCAGTGAGGTTCGTGGCAGAAGGAGCACAAATTCTTCACCTCCCCAGCGAAAAATCAGGTCGTCCTTTCTTGCACAGGACTCCAGCGTTCGTGCCAGAGCGCAAAGCACATCGTCACCTCTTAAATGACCGAAGAGATCGTTAATGCTTTTAAAGCGATCGGTGTCGATTAACAGCAGGCTGTAGTCCTGCGTTAATGACATCGCGTGCGTCTGTTGCGGTTCGGTTACCTGATAAAAATGTCGGCGGTTCAGTAATCCGGTCAGGGCATCACGCAGGGCCGCTTGTTCAAGTTCCTGCTCCAGCCTTTTTTGTTCGGTAATGTCATGAATGATGCACAGCATGAGCTTATTGCCATAGATTTCTATCGGCCCGGCATAAGTTTGTACGTGACGTGAGGAACCATCAGCAAGCTTATGAACAAAATGCAAGGGCTTATGGCCGCCGGGCAGATGGGCGATTTCATGCATCACCGGTAGGATATGACGGCCCAGCATGTTGATTTCCCATGTATGTTTCTGGCACATCACATCATGGCTGTAACCATAAAAATTCAGGGCACTGAGATTCGCATCGACGATCAAACCATCTCGAGATGGATCGATAAGTAACATCGGCGCGGAATTAGTCTGGAAGAAGCGCGCGTAAAATCCCTGCTTGTTTCGCTGATAGTTCGCAGAACGACTGGCTTTCAGTCCCTGCGCGGTCGGTGTTTCAATGCCTTCGAAAACGATGATATCGCCAATATCCGGGAGCGAGTTAATGGACAGGCGGCTGGCCATCGCAGTTTCCTCACCGTTGCGATAAACCGTGAGAATTTCCACAATATAGTGATGATTTTTCAAGTCGCTGAGATACATGGTTAAATCATTTTGTGCATATGTTGAGAATATGCCTTTTCGCAGTGGAGAAAAACAGGGATCCTGCATTAGCTCCCGTGCAACGGCATTTGCGAACACAAGTTCTTCGGTATGTGGTGAAACTATCCAAACCGGAAGAGTTAATAAATCCAATGAATGCAGCGCGGTTATATTCATCGATAATCCCGTTATCTTATCTGCTGTGTTGCCCATTTAATGGCGAATTTTTTATATTACCGTCTCATAATGTTTTGATTGTCGGTGAGACAAGGGGGTACAACTGGTTTTTTTTGATGTTGGTTGCAATTCATGGTACTGGCTATGCCAATAATAGTAGACACTATTTTGGCATGTTTACCGTTATCGCTAAAATATACTTTCAATTTTTAATTCTAGTGCCAGACGCGGTTTCAACATCAATATATTTGAATGAATGGGGCTGGAATCATCAACAAAAATGGTGATCCCCATACATTGGGTCACGCCACCAGATAATCGCCAGAAGGCAGCTCAATGTCAGCCAGAGATCGCCACCTTGACTGTACTCATATTTTTACACTGTGTATTAGTTAGAACCACAAAATATTAAGAATGCTGCAATAGTGCTTATATATGTATTCATGATAATTATAACTCTGTACGTTTTACATTCGCTGCGTGCTCACCATCACAATAATCTGATAACAAACCTGGCCATCACCTTTGGTGGAGTAAATCACTGGATTAAGGCAAATAAATAGCGCCATTGTGTGCTTTAAGTAAAAAGGTTATCGACTCTTATTGAATATTCACTTTTCGTATCCGGGCTATGGCAATTTATATGGCAGGTGCTATAAAAAATAATATTCTCCTCGTTTTCTTGGTAAACAGGGCTAAAATGTTAAATGATATTAGCGTCAGGACCTTTATTGTTTTATTTTTGGTGATTACGGCAGTGGCTCTCAATGTGGTGGAAATAATACTTTCAGCCAGCGTTGATGTTATTATTGGTACCAACTTAGTAAGCTTTATTTCTATAGTATGTCTGTGGGGGTATATGACCAAATATCTGGTAATGCCGATTAATACGGTTAAAAGAAGTATTGAAGAGGTTACATCCGGGAATCTGGCGATCAGCATTCCAGAATTTGGTAATAACTGCGCGGGTAGACTTATTCCGGGCATCAATAGCTTATCCAGTAATATTTCAACACTTGTGAATGAGATAAGGATATCTTCACAAACGGCGATGGCGCTCTCAGAACAGCTTGCAGAACGTAGCGCCGAGCTTTCAGTGAAAACAGAACAGCAATCCGGAGCATTAATGCAGACGGCTGCCAACATGGATGAGATCGCGGTGAATACGCGAAACAATGCTGATAACACGCAAATAGCCAGCGCCCAGGCGACAATTGCTACGCAGTGCGCCCGACAGGGGGGCGAATTAATGGTGCAGGTGGCGACAAATATGCGATCAATCACCGAATGCGCGGAACAGATGACTGAAATTATTACGCTGATAGATGGTATCGCATTCCAGACAAATATTCTGGCATTGAATGCAGCTGTGGAAGCGGCGAGGGCCGGGGAACATGGCAAAGGGTTTTCCGTGGTGGCCGGTGAGGTAAGAAAGCTGGCGCACCGTAGCGCAGATGCAGCTAAAAATATTAAACAGCTGATTGCCCAGACTCATCAAAATGTTCAGCAAGGCGCGGCTATCGTACGCGAAGCAGAAAAAAATATGCAGGATATCGTCGGGGGCGCCGGGCAATTAAGCCAGTTAATGGGCGAGATATTAACAACTACCCAGGAACAGGAGAAAGGGATCATCAGGATCACGCATGCTCTGGCCGAACTGGAGAACGTAACGCAAAGTAATGCCGTTATGGTGGATGAGCTTTCTGATTCCTCTGGCATCCTGAAAAACCAGGTTATTGATCTCCAGTCCCGGACCCATCAATTTCGCTTAAGTAAGACACTTGAGCCCGCAATACACCAGCGAGCATAACAGGCTCTCTCTCACCACAAGCGTCGCATTCGTCGACGCTTTTTCTGTTATCGGATACTTTTATGAATCATTTCAGCGCAATGGGACAATGAGATATTGCTTAACCTATTCTGACGGCTAGACTATCGAAAAAAGCTGAATGTTTGTGGAGGCGTTGTGGAAGCCATTAAGGGAACGGATGTTAATGTGCCAGATGCCGTGTTTGCTTGGCTGCTGGATGGCCGTGGTGGGGTGAAACCGCTGGAAAATAACGATGTTATCGACGCTCAGCATCCCTGCTGGCTGCATCTTAATTATACCCATTCTGAAAGTGCGCAATGGCTGGCGACCACGCCTCTGCTTCCTAATAATGTGCGTGATGCGCTGGCGGGTGAAAGTACGCGTCCACGCGTAAGCAGAGTCGGGGAAGGTACGTTGATCACGCTGCGCTGTATTAATGGCAGCACCGACGAGCGACCTGATCAGCTGGTCGCTATGCGCCTATATATGGATGAACGTCTGATTGTCTCAACGCGCCAGCGCAAAGTACTGGCACTGGATGATGTGGTCAGCGATCTCCAGGAAGGTACAGGGCCGGCTGACTGCGGTAGCTGGCTGGTGGATGTCTGCGATGCGTTAACCGATCATGCCAGCGAGTTTATCGAGCAACTGCACGACAAGATTATAGACCTGGAAGATAACCTGCTCGATCAGCAAATCCCCCCACGCGGATTCCTGGCATTACTGCGCAAGCAACTGATTGTGATGCGCCGCTATATGGCGCCTCAGCGGGATGTCTATGCGCGCCTGGCGAGTGAGCGTTTAGCCTGGATGACCGACGATCATCGGCGACGGATGCAGGATATCGCCGACAGGCTGGGAAGAGGGCTGGATGAGATAGACGCCTGTATCGCCCGGACCGGTATCATGGCGGACGAAATTGCGCAGGTTATGCAGGAGTCTCTGGCGCGCCGCACCTATACAATGTCCTTGATGGCGATGGTTTTTCTACCCAGTACATTTTTAACCGGGCTATTTGGCGTTAACCTCGGTGGTATCCCCGGCGGAGGCTGGCAGTTTGGCTTCTCACTTTTCTGTATTCTGTTAGTGGTCCTGATTGGTGGTGTTACTTTATGGTTGCATCGTAGTAAATGGTTGTAACAACAACATTTTTTAGCGACTTTTGCGCATGAAAACGGGCAGGTTTTTGAGCGAAGTCAATAAACCATCTACCTATTCGGGGCAATATCTCACTCGCAGGTGAATGCAACGTCAAGCGATGGGCGTTGCGCTCCATATTGTCTTACTTCCTTTTTTGAATTACTGCATAGCACAATTGATTCGTACGACGCCGACTTAGATTAGTCGGCTTTTTTTTGCCTGCAGGAAATCAGCGTCTACCCTAAAAGAGTCAACCTGATGACTGGAGGGCTATATGACCTGTCTGATTGCAATGCTACAGCGGCAAGTACTAAACGCTGATTCGCTACCCACCGACCCGGTTCCTGTTCCCGATCCGCTACCTCGTCCGCAGCCTATGCCGGATCCGCCCCCGGATGAAGAGCCGATTAAATTGTCGCATCGCGAGCGCAGATCTGCGAGGATACGCGCCTGCTGAATGTGAGTTTTTACCGCGAGATTAAATTGTGACCGCTTTTTCGACCCTGAATGTTTTACCTGCCGCCCAACTCGAGAACCTCAACGAGCTGGGCTACCTTGAAATGACGCCTGTTCAGGCTGCTGCGTTACCGGCAATCCTGGCGGGGAGAGATGTTCGCGTGCAGGCTAAAACCGGCAGTGGCAAAACGGCTGCTTTTGGTCTTGGATTGTTGCAGCATATTGATGCCGCGCTGTTTCAGACGCAGTCTCTGGTGCTGTGCCCAACGCGTGAGCTTGCCGACCAGGTGGCAGGGGAACTGCGTCGTTTAGCGCGCTTTCTGCCAAATACCAAGATCTTAACCCTGTGCGGCGGGCAGCCCTTTGGCGCACAGCGTGACTCCCTACAACATGCGCCACATATTATTGTCGCCACGCCTGGGCGTTTACTTGACCACCTGCAAAAGGGCACCGTTTCTCTGGACGCTCTGAATACGCTGGTGATGGATGAAGCCGACCGCATGCTGGATATGGGCTTTAGCGATGCGATTGATGAGGTGATTCGCTTTGCACCAGCGTCACGTCAGACGTTACTGTTTTCTGCGACCTGGCCGGAGGCGATTGCCGCCATCAGCGGTCGGGTACAGAAAGATCCGCTCACGATCGAAATTGATACGGTGGATGCGCTGCCGGCGATTGAACAGCAATTTTTTGAAACGTCCAGCCACGGTAAAATCCCGCTACTGCAAAAATTGCTCAGTCAGCATCAGCCCGCATCCTGCGTGGTTTTTTGTAATACCAAAAAAGATTGCCAGGCCGTTTGCGACGCACTGAATGCGGCAGGGCAAAGCGCACTCTCGTTGCATGGTGATCTTGAACAGCGCGATCGCGATCAGACGCTGGTACGTTTTGCCAACGGTAGCGCACGTGTACTGGTTGCTACCGATGTGGCCGCGCGTGGTCTGGATATCAAGTCGTTGGAACTGGTGGTTAACTTCGAGCTGGCGTGGGATCCTGAAGTCCATGTCCATCGTATTGGACGTACTGCTCGCGCTGGTAACAGCGGTCTGGCGATTAGTTTCTGCGCGCCGGAAGAAGCGCAACGTGCCAATATCCTGGCTGAAATGCTGCAACTCAAACTGAACTGGTTGCCTGCGCCAGGCAATGGTTCAATCCTGCCGCTGGAAGCTGAGATGGCTACGTTGTGCATTGATGGCGGTAAAAAGGCTAAAATGCGTCCCGGCGATGTTCTCGGCGCTCTGACCGGCGACATTGGTCTGGATGGGGCTGATATCGGCAAAATCGCCGTCCATCCGGCGCATGTCTATGTCGCAGTACGCCAGACTGTGGCGCATAAGGCATGGAAAAAATTGCAAAACGGAAAGATTAAAGGCAAGACCTGCCGCGTTCGTTTATTGAAATAAATGCGCGTTGGAGCGCCCGATGGCGCTCCGCTTATCTGGCATGATAAGTTACTTCACTTCCACAACGTTCAGGCGCAACTCATCCAGTTGGGTATCATCCTCTTCTGGCTGCCAGCCCGCGGGTTGCAGCGGGATCTCTTCGCGGTCAAACGCTAAATCACCACCGTCCACAACTTCTGAGCCGTGTTTAATGCCTTTAAAATCGAACAGATTGATATCACTCAAATGAGAAGGTACAACGTTCTGCATTGCGCTGAACATGGTTTCAATGCGGCCTGGATAGCGTTTGTCCCAGTCGCGTAGCATGTCGGCGATGACCTGACGTTGCAGGTTAGGCTGTGAGCCACACAGGTTACACGGAATAATCGGGAAACCTTTCGCTTCAGAGAAACGCTCAATATCTTTCTCACGGCAGTAGGCCAGTGGACGGATCACGATGTGCTTACCATCATCACTCATCAGCTTCGGCGGCATACCTTTCATTTTCCCGCCGTAGAACATGTTTAAAAACAGTGTTTGCAGGATGTCATCACGATGGTGGCCGAGCGCAATCTTGGTGGCGCCTAACTCGGTTGCCGTGCGGTACAGAATGCCGCGACGCAGGCGAGAGCAGAGCGAGCAGGTCGTTTTACCTTCAGGAATTTTATCTTTGACGATCCCGTAGGTATTTTCTTCGACGATTTTATACTCAACGCCCAACTGTTGCAGATACTCCGGCAGAATATGCTCCGGGAAGCCAGGTTGTTTCTGATCGAGGTTAACCGCAACTAAGGAAAAACTGATCGGCGCGCTTTGCTGCAAATTACGCAGGATCTCCAGCATGGTATAGCTGTCTTTCCCTCCGGAAAGGCACACCATAATGCGATCGCCGTCTTCGATCATATTGAAGTCGGCAATCGCTTCGCCCACGTTGCGACGCAGACGTTTTTGCAATTTGTTCAGGTTGTATTGTTCTTTCTTGCTAATATCTTGATTTTGCGACATTTAATAGAGGCTCAATTCATATTGTGGCATCAGAAGAGTATGCATCACGCCGGATAGTCCGGCAAAAGAAGTCTGATATAAAAACTGTGGCGTGTATGGTACGGATAAGCGGGAAAAATGTCAGCACATTTAGGACAGGAATCGTGGGGTATGAAGGGGAAAACAAAAAGCCCGCCACGATGTGCGGGCCAGACAGCTTAGCGGACAACCAGAACTGAACACTCCGCATGACGCACCACGGCTGCGGCGTTAGAACCCAGCAGGTAAGTGGTGATGTCAGGTCGGTGAGAAGCGATAATGACCATATCAGCCGGTAATTTTTTAGCCATCTCCAGAATTTTATCTTTCGGCGCACCTTCCGCGACATGAACGTGCACTCTGTCCGTTGGGATATTGAACTTCTTGATAATCTCTTCCAGTTGAGATTTCGCTTCGGCTTTCAGATCGTCCATGGCCGGCAACTCTGCCGAGTAGGCCAGTCCCAGGGAAGCATAATAGGGCAGTGACGGAATAACGGTCAAAAAATGGACCTGCGCATCGTCAATTTTTGCTTCTGCTTCAACATGGGCAATAACGCGTTGAGTTAATTCTGAGTCTGAAATATCGATGGGTACAAGAATCGTTCTGTTCATAAAACCTCCTGTTTAAGTATCCATCTAAAGCTTACCGCGTAATGGCACTTTATGTACAATGACAAAGATCACATTTTGGCATCACTTTATTTTGATTTCAGGGAATTTTCCTTTTATTACCCCATCATAAAATCGACCTTTAGAGACGACGCTCAGGAAATCACGAAAAATACGGGCAGGCACATGCTGGTATTGCAGCGTAGACAATTGATGAAAGCGAATTTCAAGCGTGCAGGAGGATTCGTCATAACCGACGGATGCAATACGGGATGATTTTACAGGGTGATGATTCATTGCAGGTATCCTCTACTACAGGTCTTTATGCAATATATCATCTATCAGGGATGTGTTTTGAAGCAACAGATATAATGTTTTGATCTGGATAAACCGCCGTTGCCGGCGGGCTGACGAATCAGAACTGGTATACCATACCCAGAGCTACAACGTCATCGGTAGAGATGTTGTTACGAGTGTAGAAGCTGTCATCTTCGTCCAGCAGGTTGATTTTGTAATCAACATAGGTGGACATGTTTTTGTTGAAGTAGTAAGTCGCACCTACGTCAGCATATTTCACCAGGTCTTTGTCGCCGTCGGTAGAGTTCAGGTCTTTACCTTTAGACATCAGGAAAGATACTGCCGGACGCAGACCAAAGTCGAACTGGTACTGTGCAGTGACTTCGAAGTTCTGCGTTTTGTTGGCTACACCGCTGTCGCCGTACGGAGTCATGTTACGGGTTTCGGAGTACATAGTTGCCAGGTAGATATTGTTGGCGTCGTATTTCAGGCCGGTAGTCCACGCGTCAGCCTTGTCGCCGCCTGCATTGTAGGAATTGATCTGCTCGTTAGTACGATCAGAAGAAGTATAGGCGGCACCGAAGCTTACGCCCATACCCAGATCGTAGGTAGAGGAGATACCGAAACCGTCCCCATTGTCGTAACGTGCATCGCCATCTTTGCGGTTATTAGTACCTACGTTATCATCGTTAAGGCTTTGGTTTTCGTTTTTACCCTGATACTGCAACGCAAAGTTCAGACCGTCCACCAGCCCGAAGAAGTCGGTGTTACGGTAGGTTGCAACACCGTTTGCACGGCCGGTCATGAAGTTATCTGACTGAGTGTAAGAGTCACCGCCGAATTCTGGCAGCATATCGGTCCAGCCTTCAACGTCGTACAGTACGCCGTAGTTACGACCGTAGTCGAATGAACCGTAGTCGCCGAATTTCAGACCGGCAAAGGCCAGACGCGTAAAGCTGTTGCCATGATCGCTTTCTGTAGTGTTAGCATTAACCTGATATTCCCACTGACCGAAACCAACCAACTGGTCGTTGATCTGGGTTTCGCCTTTGAAGCCCAGACGCATATAAGTCTGATCGCCATCTTTAGAAGAGTCGTCAGAGAAGTAATGCAGGCCGTCTACTTTGCCATAGAGATCTAATTTGTTGCCGTCTTTATTATAAACTTCAGCAGCGTGAGCCGCGCCTGCAGCCAGCAGGGCAGGAATTACGAGAGCCAGTACTTTTCTGTTCATTGAAATAATCCTTTAGTTTTTTTATTTAACCTGTGACTACCCATGTTGGGAGTAAAAGCATGCTAAAGGAGAAGTTCCGTAAAGAGATAAATATGAATTGTTACGTCTTAAGTAAAACCTTAAATAAATAATTCCACAGAAACAGTGATAATTTCAATGAATGTGTTTATTAAAAATATATAAAATAAAAATTATACAAGTGAATTTTGTTGAGCTATTCTGCGCGTGTTATATGCCTTTATTGTCACGTTTTATTTTTTCGTTGACGTATTGATAGCCAATATTAATTAGCCAGCGAATAAATTGACAAGCCCGAACAACTGTTCGGGCTTTTTTTTCGTTCCACTTTAACGCTGAACTAAGCGTATTACTCGGTTCCGCTCTTTTCCGCCTTACCTGCCAGTTGCGCCAGGAAATCGTAGCGTTTTTGCAGATCGGCTGTTGCATCTTTCCACAGCTGTTCAGCCACTTCAGGCTGTTGGGCATTTAAGCGGCGGAAGCGCTGCTCGTTAAGTAAAGTTTCAGCCAGTGCATCTGACGGCGGGCGAGAATCCAGCGCCAACGGCAGTTTACCTTCGTCAGCACGACGCGGATCAAAGCGATACAGCGGCCAGAATCCGGTTGCCGTGAGCTGACGCATCTGATCGTGGCTCAACGCGAGATCATAACCATGCTCCTCGCAAGGGCTATACGCGATAATCAGCGACGGCCCCGGATAGGATTCCGCTTCCTGAATAGCTTTCACCGTCTGGTTCAACTGGGCACCCAGGGAAATCTGCGCGACATAAACATGCCCGTACATCATCATACTGACACCAAGATCTTTACGAGCCTTACGTTTGCCGTGCTCCCCAAATTTAGTGACAGCCCCAAGAGGCGTGGCTTTTGATGCTTGTCCGCCCGTGTTGGAGTAACACTGGGTATCCAGCACCAGAATATTGACGTTCTCGGTCAGACTCAGGACGTGATCCAGCCCGCCGAAGCCAATATCGTAGGCCCAGCCATCACCGCCAATCAGCCAGATGGATTTCTCAACCAGCGCGTCGGCATCGGTTAACAACTGCTGTGCGCCTTCGACATCTTTCAGGTGCTGGCGCAGGGCCGCTACTTGCTCACGACGAACCTCCGGCGTGGCTTCTGCATGCAGCGCATCATTCAGTTCAGCCGGGATGTTATCGGCAAACTGCTCCAGCAGACGCATAACGCGCACTCGGTGTTGATCCACCGTCAGACGGAAGCCCAGGCCAAACTCGGCGTTATCTTCAAACAGCGAGTTTGCCCATGCTGGCCCACGCCCATTGGCGTCTGTGGTGTAGGGCGTTGAGGGCAGGTTACCGCCATAAATTGATGAACACCCGGTGGCATTCGCAATCAACATCCGGTCACCGTACAGCTGAGTGAGTAGTTTGATATACGGCGTTTCACCGCAGCCAGAGCAGGCACCGGAATATTCAAATAACGGCGTAATCAGCTGCGAGGTGCGAATATCAATACGTTCCAGTTTGGTGCGATCAATTTCCGGCAGATCGAGGAAGAAGTCATAGTTAACTTTTTCTTCTTCAACATGCTCAAGGCGCGACATCATATTGATGGCCTTGATTTCTGGATTTTGACGATCTTTCGCCGGGCACACTTCGACGCACAGATTACAACCGGTGCAATCCTCTGGCGCGACCTGCAGAACATATTTCTGACCACGCATATCGCGTGATTTCACATCCAGAGAGTGCAGGCTGGCAGGGGCGTTTTCCATCGCTTCTGGGGAAACCACTTTGGCGCGGATTGCCGAGTGCGGGCAAGCGGCAACGCAGTGGTTACATTGCGTACACAGCTCTTCTTTCCAGATGGGGATCTCTTCGGCGATATTACGTTTTTCCCAACGCGTGGTGCCCATTGGCCAGGTACCGTCTGGCGGCAGCGCGGAAACGGGAAGCGCATCACCCAGACCGGCGAGCATTGCTGCGGTGACGGTTTTCACGAAATCTGGTGCGGCATCAGAAACCACCGGTGGGCGGTTGGCGCTATGCGGATCAACCGGCTGCAGGGCTACTTCGGCGACGGATTCACGCGCCAGAGCCAATGCCTGCCAGTTACGTTCGACCAGATCCTGTCCTTTACTGCTGTAGCTTTTCGCAATCGCACCCTGCAATTCGATCAACGCGCTGTCGCCGGGTAAGATTTGCGTCAGGTGGAAGAACGCCATTTGCATCACGGTGTTTATACGCGCCGCCAGACCACACTCACGGGCGATTTTGGCCGCATTAATGACGTAGAAACGGGCTTTCTTTTGATTCAGTACAGCCTGAACTTCCTGCGGCAAACGCGACCAGACTTCATCCACGTTATACGGGGTATTAAGCAGGAAGATACCACCTGGTTTCAGGCGCTCGGCCATTTGATACTTATCGATAAATTGCAACTGGTGGCAGCCGACAAAATCGGCTTGTGAAACCAGATACGCTGAGCGAATGGGATGTTCGCTGACGCGCAGGTGGGAAACGGTCAGGCCGCCTGCTTTTTTCGAGTCATAGACGAAATAACCCTGCGCATACCACGGCGTAGAGTTACCGATAATCTTGATATTGTTTTTGGTGGCCGACACGCTGCCATCGCTACCCAGGCCGTAAAACAGCGCTTCGAGCTTAGCGGTGCCGGGCAGGGTGTTTTCTGGCAAAGGCAATGACAGGTTGGTGACATCATCATAGATACCGACCGTGAAGCGTGGTTTTGGTTTCGCGCTATTCAGCTCATTAAAGACCGCCATGACGCAGTCGGGTCCAAACTCTTTGGACGAAAGACCATAGCGTCCGCCAATCACACGCGGTAAGGTTTCTCGTTCACCACAGTTAAACGCTTCCGCCAGCGCGGTCATGACATCCAGGTATAATGGTTCTGCCTGCGCGCCGGGTTCTTTGGTGCGATCCAGAACGGCGATGCTCCGTACGGTTTCCGGTAGGGCGCGCAGCAAATGTCTGGCAGAGAATGGGCGGAACAGGCGCACTTTCAGCACGCCAACTTTCTCGCCGCGAGCCAGCAGTTCTTCGACGACTTCTTCACAGGTGCCAATCGCCGAGCCCATCAAAATAATGACGCGTTCTGCCTGCGGATGGCCGTAATATTCAAATGGCTGGTACTGGCGACCCGTTGCTGCGGCGAAGTCGTTCATCGCCTGTTCTACATGATCGTAAACCGCGTTGTACCACGGGTTGGTCGCTTCGCGTGACTGGAAGTAGGTGTCCGGATTCGCTGATGTACCGCGGATAACCGGATGCTCTGGATTTAGCGCCCGAGCGCGGTGAGCATCGATCTCCGCCTGAGGCATCAGTCCGAGGATCGTGTCATCGGCCAGCGGCACAATTTTGTTGATCTCATGCGATGTACGGAAACCATCAAAGAAATGAATAAACGGGACCCGGCTTTTGAGGGTGGCCATTTGCGAAATTAGCGCAAAGTCCTGTGCTTCCTGAACACTGCTGGCGCACAGCATCGCGCATCCCGTTTGACGTACCGCCATCACGTCGGAATGATCGCCAAAGATCGATAACGCGTGAGTCGCAATCGTACGTGCCGCAACGTGCAGTACAAACGGGGTCAACTGACCGGCCAGTTTGTACAGCGTTGGGATCATCAGCAGCAGGCCCTGCGATGAAGTAAACGACGTAGAGAGCGCACCGGTCTGCAACGCGCCGTGAACGGTCGCTATAGCACCGCCTTCTGACTGCATTTCTACGACGCGAGGAGTATCCCCCCATACGTTTTTAAGCCCGTTCCCGGCCCAGGCATCCGCCTGTTCAGCCATCGTCGAACTGGGCGTAATCGGGTAGATGGCGATAACTTCGCTGGTACGAAATGCGACCGAAGCAACCGCACCATTACCGTCAATTGTTTGCATACTGACACCCTTACATTGCGCAAAAAGAGGGACTCGCGTAACAGCGGCGAATCCTGTAATTATCCTTCTATTTTAGCAAAAGCCATTCAGGCGCATTTTCGCTTTTGTGTCCCTGGAATAAAGAGAATGAATGGTTTGATCAAAGGAGCAGGCAAAAAATTGCCAGAAAATGTAAACAGCGCGCATAAATGCGTGGTTTGCCTCTCGACGGCAGTGTGTCTGCTGCCTATTATTTATGGCTGTGTCGTTTGGTTAATATTCAGAGGGGAGTAAGATGCGCGCAGCGTTTTGGGTAGGGTGTGCCGCGTTATTATTATCGGCGTGTAGCAGTGAACCTGTTCAGCAGGCAACTGCAGCACATGTTGCACCGGGCATGAAGGCAGCAATGTCCAGTTCCGGAGAGGCAAATTGCGCCATGATTGGTGGTTCGCTCTCTGTGGCCCGTCAACTGGATGGCTCAGCCATCGGGATGTGTGCGCTACCCAACGGCAAACGCTGTAGTGAACAGTCGCTTGCCGCCGGAAGCTGCGGGAGCTATTGAGCCACCTCGTTTATTACATTAAATCCGCAAGTTTATACGTCAGCGTTTGTTCTGCCGTCGCCAGTGTCAACTGGTCAGCAGTCAAATCGACCTGTGCGCCTTGCTTAAACATTTCGCTGACGATGCCGTCGAGCGCGTTAAGCTGTGGATCGGCGCACATCATGCGAGTCATCGCCATATTTTTCACTTTCAACTCGCCGTCGGACAGCTTGCCCTGGCCGTGGAATTGATTACACATCTTTCCCGATACCGTCATGTTTTCGCCAAAACTCAATTCGGGTGGGTTGTTGGCGACGGTAACAGCTTTACCATTCACGCTCTGCAAAACGAAACGGTGATGCTGTAACTGGTCGCGATTGACGGAAACTTTTCCACTGCTCACACAGCCGGCCATCAGCGTGCTGAGGGCAATTAACGTGACAACTTTCTTCATTAAAATTCTCTAAGTTCGTGACCGGAATACATTTAATATAATAATGATACTGACTATTTTATCATCGGCAATTATCTGAAAATGCCCCCCTAAAGCCAGGGGGCACAAGGATTAGAAGAGGGCGTTTGGACAGGTTTCGCCTTTGGCGATTTGTTTCAGATTTTGCAGAGTCGTTTCAGAAATGCTGGTCAGCGCTTCGGCGGTCAGAAACGCCTGATGCCCGGTAAATAGCACGTTATGACAGGCTGACAGACGGCGGAACACGTCATCCTGAATCACATCATTGGATTTATCTTCAAAGAACAGATCGCGTTCGTTTTCATATACATCCATACCCAGTGAACCAATTTTCTGGTTTTTCAGAGCATCGATAGCCGCTTGTGAATCGATCAGCGCCCCACGACTGGTGTTAATAACCATCACGCCGTTTTTCATTTGCTCAAAGGCTTCCTGGTTGAGCAGATGATAATTCTCCGGCGTTAACGGGCAGTGCAGGGAGATAACATCGGACTCCGCAAACAGCGTTTTAAGATCGACATATTCCACGCCTAATTCCAGAGCAGCGGCACTTGGGTAGGGATCGAACGCCAGCAGGCGCATACCAAAACCTTTCAGGATCCGCAGCGCAGCAATACCGATTTTACCGGTACCAATCACCCCAGCCGTTTTGCCATACATGGTAAAGCCGGTCAGCCCTTCAAGAGAGAAGTTGGCATCACGGGTACGTTGATACGCGCGATGAATACGGCGGTTCAGGGTCATCATCATGCCAATCGCATGCTCAGCGACGGCTTCAGGCGAATAGGCCGGGACGCGTACCACCTGCAGACCCAGCTCTTTTGCCGCGTCGAGATCGACGTTATTGAACCCGGCACAGCGCAGGGCGATATATTTCACACCCAGCTTTTTCAGTTCTTCCAGAACCGGTCGGCTGCCATCGTCGTTGACGAAGATGCATACCGCTTCGCAACCATGGGCTGTTTTAGCTGTTTTCTCCGTCAACAGAAAGTCAAAAAATTCAAGTTCAAAACCAAAAGCCTCGTTAACCTGCTGCAGATACTTTTTGTCGTACTGTTTTGTACTATAGATGGCGAGTTTCATAAGACTTTCTCCAGTGATTTTGACGTCACATTAGTTCAATTCAAATTATTTTACAAAATCTAAAAAGTTATTGATAGTCATAGAAGTAATGAATAATTTTAGAGTATCTCTTCTTAATGTGGTCACATTGCTGGATTTAAACCACTTTACTCAGCATAGGGTGATGGCGGAGTAGATACACACTCTTTAGCTGAGTAGTATGAAATTTCAGCGTGGGCAGGCAAAATGCCGTGAGCAGAGGGATTAGGGACAGACGAAAGTGAGGTACATTCACATTCTTCCTTGGGGGATGTCTTAACATAACTAGAAATATAGCAAATACATAAGGTTAAATGTGGGTCGACATGAGTGTTAGCTTTTACCTGGCCGTTCCTGACTATAGACATTTGTACTGATAGTAGACTCTTGTCTCCAGGAGTCTACTATCGCCGAACAAAGTATATTTGTGTTATTCAGAAGGCCTGAATTCGCTATCTATTCATTGATTTTCCAGTATTGCCCAGCTTCAATGTAGCTTAGCCCGATGCGTTGGGATGCTCGCTTGTTATCATTAATAAGATAAAAAATATCTGAAAGCACAGAACGTTCTTCGCTTGGGTAACTATGGCCTATAAAGCTAGTATCAACGCTGGTTGCGTCAATCGATTCTATTCCAGGATAATAAATCAAACCAGTAGACGAATCACCCGCTCGCGGATAACGGTGTATCGCCTGGGATGCGGCTAACGCCTTATCTGTTGATGAAGCATACAAAGTAACAGGCTCTCCTTTTGCCACCAATGCAGGGGCAATGTCTCGTTTGAAAACATCGGCATCTATGTCAGGAGCAGTTAGAATGACCTCTTTTATACGATTTCGATAATCTGGATTTGTATTCAATACATCAATAACCGCCCGCGATAAAATTCTATTACCCATACTGTGGGCTATCAGGTAAATATTTTTTGAATCAGATTTCTCAAGAAAATCGATAAGGAAATGTTTTAGGTTGGTTTGTGTCCACTCAGCATTTTGCTCATCAATGGTATAAGCAGAGGTTCTGGCTTGTGAAGGCCAACTATAAAAAACAGGGACCATATCGATGTTTAAATCATAGTATATTTGAGCTGTTTTTCTGGCTGCCTCGGCGAATGAAACATTATACCCATGAACAAAAATGAAGGTCTTTTTCTCTGGTGTATTGCTTACTGTAGACACAAGGTAATTGAAAAAATCATTTTTAGCTAAAGGCGTTACACCAAGTAAGGCTACGTGTTTTTTAGGGTCTTCTTTGAACTCAAGTTTTAAAAATGAAGGTTGTTCAGTTACTCCTATAATGTGGTGTCGAGGAATGCTAACTTCACAGAATCCATAGGAGATTGAGGCTCGATTGATTCCATATGATTGGTTGGGTGGTGCGCCGCTGTTCTGATTTCTATCGGTGGCATACAAAACCTTGACAATGGCATAATCTGGTTTTTGAGCTGAAATATCTATTTCATTGCTGCTGGATGCCATACTGGTAACACCAGTGTTGGACGTGCTGCAACCACTTAGTATAGCGATAAAAATACTGAAAGCTATGTATTTTAATGTTTTCATTTTACTTGGCCTTGCTTCAAATTTGGTTAGAGCGCCTTTACCTTTATTGATGTTTTTCTGAATATTGCCGACTAAAATTAAGTGGGGGTAATTAATATTTACGTGTTTTCGCAGGGGATAGCATTAATAAAATGGTTTTAATTTGGACTGGCAGGATAATAATATTTTATTAGTGGCTGTTTATTAGATGACGCATGTAGTTAGGCAAAGAGTATGCGACTTCTGATTGATACCTCGCGAGTAATTACTACGAACTTCTTACCGAATACTCACTGTTTCTGACTCATATTTTCAGGAAGCAACTAGCATGGTTTCTGCGGTCGGTTGATCAAACGCTCTTCACTATGAGGGAGACAGCATGTTTGGACTTGAAACGCTTGATATATTAATTGGGATGATGACTGTGTATTTCATTTTTGGGATAGCGTGTACCGCGATTGTTGAAACTATTTCTGCGTGGGCCTGTATTCGTAGTCAAAATCTTGAAGTGGCGCTGAACGAGTTCCTTTCAGGCGAGTTGGCGCAAAATCAGCAATTTATTACTCAGTTTTTTGAACATCCGTTAATTCAGTCCCTAAGTAAAGGAAACCAGGGGCGTCCTTCCTATATTCCCCCAGACATTGTCGCGCAAGTCGTGGAGGCGTTAGTTGTCAGCAAAAGTGCGATGGCAACGCTCTCCGCTGGAGTAAACGCGCTGCCGGGAAATGCCAAAAATAACCGGATCAAAGGCATCCTCGAAACAGTGGTGGCGCAGACGGGCAATAACGCGGCCACGTTTCGCAACGCGGTTGCAAAACAGTTTGATGCGGTAATGGATCGCGCCTCGGGTTGGTACAAACGAAAAATGCAGACCATCACGTTGATTGTCGCCACCGTTTTGGTTCTGGGGGGAAATATTGACAGCCTCAATCTTGCGACGGTGCTGGCCTCCAATCCTGAGGTTCGAGAAAAAATGGTGGCGATCGCGCAGCAGGAAGTCAATGAGGCGAAAAATCAGGCTCAGGACGAGGACCGTATCGCGACAGCTGAAGGTAAATATAAACACGCGATTGCCGTTATGCAGTCTGCAGGTTTCGAACTGGGCTGGAAAGGATGGCCTCAAGGGGCTGCGGAATGGCTGGCAAAAGTGATGGGACTGCTGGTGACTATTTTCGCCGTCTCACTTGGCGGACCTTTCTGGTTCGATATTCTTCAACGGGTTATGCAAGTCCGTTCCACAGGCCCAAAACCCGCAGAGCAGGGTAAATCCGACAGCATGAAAAAGTAAGTGAAGTGTAATGATTAACTATCAATAGAGAGGGGCATCATGATACTTACGCCAGCACAGAAAAGTCTCTGTGAACGAGTCCTGAATGCGTTTGAAACCGGCTCGGCCGAAGGTGATTACTCGGCTATCGCGATATTCCATGATGGCCCTCACGGGATCAGGCAGATCACTTACGGTCGTTCACAAACTACGGAATACAGCAAATTGCAGGATCTGGTGACCCGTTACGTTAATGAAAATGGGCGATTCAGTGCCGATCTTGCTCCGTTTGTTCCAAAGATAGGTAATATCGCACTGGTTGACAATGAACCGTTTAAAGACTTATTACGACGAGCAGGGCGCGATGATCCGATAATGAAATCGGTACAGGATCGGTTCTTTGATGAGCGCTACTATCTGCCTGCGCTGAAATGGGCACAGGACTTTGGTTTTAAAGATGCGCTTTCACTTCTGGTCATCTATGACTCATTTGTTCATAGCGGCGCTATTTTGACGTTCTTGCGCGCCCAGTTTCGTGAAGTGCCTCCAGCCAGTGGGGGTGATGAACATACCTGGATTTCCCAGTATGTTGAAGTGAGAAATTCATGGTTAGCCAACCATAGCAACCCCGAACTTCATCCTACCGTTTATCGTACAAAATGTTTGCGATTTGAAATAGATCGCGGCAACTGGGATCTTTCACAGGTCCCCATTAATGCCAACGGTATACTCGTCGGGCCATCACCTGATATATCAATCACTCAGACGTCGCTACCTCCGGTGGAACAACCCAGCGTTCCGTATTTTGGCGAGGAAACACTCGTCTCTGGTTTTGCAGATAACGCCGCGTCGATCGCAACTGACGAGTGGCTGTTTTTTGGCGAGCAGCGCTACAACCGCAATGGTGGCCTTCTTCATTCCGGACACAAAGAGGGTGAGGATGGCTGGTGGCAACGTGTTGGCCTGTATTGGGCAAAAATCGGGCGGGACGATCTGGACGGGCGAGATCATGACTGGCCGTGGTCGGCGGCGTTTATTTCATGGGCCATGCGTCAGGCTGGCGCGGGGGAGCGTTTTTCCTACTCCGCTTCGCATGCGACGTACATCAGCAAATCGATTCGCGACAGAAATCAGGGCAATGCCAAAGCGTTGTACTGGGGATACAGGCTGAATGAGCATAAACCGCAGGTGGGGGATTTAGTCTGTTGGGACAGAGATCCCGACAAAGTCGTTGATTACGATCATCAGCATCTGGGCAACTACAGTAGTCACACCGACTTAGTTGTTTCCGTTGGCACTAATGAGATTGAAATTATTGGCGGTAATGTTGGTAATTCGGTGACGCGACGCCCGTTGGCGCTCACCGCCGACGGGTTCCTTGCCAGCGATGTACAAGGAGGGGAAACGCTGTTTGCCATCATGGGGTATCGCGGAGAGTGAAAAATGAAACGATCTAATATAGTGCTTAATTCCGCTGCCCGGATGATGTTGTGCACTTTCCTTTTACTGAGTGGGTGTGCCTTATTCGTTTCACACTACGATGCAGGAGCGTACCAGAACTTCACAAATTTGAAGGCGTTCCACCTTAAATTTCTCGAAGATAATACAGCTAAACCCGGGAATACCTTTGATGAAACTAAGGTAAAGGCTACCTGCGATACCGGGGACCTCAAGTTCCGTGAAGCGACTGAATATGCTGCAGGCAAGCATGATGACTCACGTGTACGGGCTATTCATTACCTCGATAATGTCTTTGAGAGTGATTGCCGAATGGCGATGAAGGATAAAAAGTTATTTAGCGTCGCCTATGTGAACGAAAAAATCGATGTAGTTAAGTTGAACTACGATCTGGCCATTCGGGGAGAAACTTCCCGCGTGGGGTCTGTTGTAAAATAGGGGATGAAAAATGTCAGATATTGATGATGCCATGAATGCGATTAAAAATGAGGTTGCTGAATCCATTAAAGAACAACTGAAAGCGCTCTTGCTCTCAGCTGCAAAAGATACGAATGAGGTAATAAACGATACCGGTAAGAAAGTTGCATACTGGCTGCGTCTTCGTGGGCAGGGAAAACTGAGTGACAGTGAACTGGAGGCGTTGCTCTACGCCAGAGATCAACTACTGCGACAATATAAAAACACGGTGGCAATTACAGCAAGAGCTCAGGTTGAGAAGATTGCTATTTCGCTGGTTAATATTGTGCTCGACAAATTATTGGGCATTGCCTTTCACCAGAAATGAGGCACGGCATAGGGCGAACAGGGAAAAAAATGGTCGGTTTTCTGCGTTACTGACGGATATGGTACAGGAGTACCTCCCTGAGAGACCACTATTTTTTATTATCCACAACCTATAAATATTACATATATTTCAATGGCATCTATTCTTAAGGTGGGCATGTTTAGTTAAACATGCCACAATACAGGCCTAAACCGGCTTAAATTTTGCTAAATCAGGATATTAACTACCCATGAAGGGTAAATATAAAGCCGTTCTGGCACTCCTTTTATTATTGATTCTCGTGCCGCTGACGCTGGTGATGACGCTTGGTTTGTGGGTCCCGACCCTGGTGGGCGTCTGGTTACCTGTGGGGACACGTATCGCGCTGGATGAGAGTCCACGGCTGACACGGCATGGGCTGCATATCCCGGAACTCCGCTATCTGGTCGATGATTGCCCGCTGGCGCGCATTACTCAGGCGGACCTGTCCCATCCCAGCCGCTGGTTGCTCAATGTCGGGACAATTGAGCTGGATTCCGCTTGCCTGGCCAAATTACCGCAGACAGAAGCGTCTCCGGTAGCACCCAAAACGCTGGCTGAATGGCAATCGATGCTGCCCAATACCTGGATTAACATCGACAAACTTATTCTTTCTCCCTGGCAGGAATGGCAGGGGAAACTGTCGCTTTCGCTAGCGCCCGCTACTCAGCAACTGCGCTACCAGGGTGAAAAGGTTAAATTCCAGGGGCGTCTGCATGGGCAAAATCTCACGGTAAATGAGCTGGATGTCGCTGCATTTGAAGGACAACCGCCGGTAAAACTGGTCGGTGAATTTACTATGCCGCTGGTTCCGGATGGGTTACCAGTGAGCGGTCATGCCGTTGCGACGCTGAGCTTGCCGCAGGAACCCACGCTTGTGGATGCCGAACTGGAGTGGCAAGAAAACAGCGGACAACTGATCGTCATGGCGCGGGATAGTGCCGATCCACTGCTCGATCTTCCGTGGGAAATAACCCGCCAGCAGTTGACCATCAGCGATGGTCGTTGGAACTGGCCTTATCAGGGATTCCCGCTAAGCGGGCGGCTGGGCATGAAAGTTGAAAACTGGCAGGCAGGGCTGGAAAACGCCGTGGTGAGCGGGCGTCTGAACATTCTGACGCAAGGCGATGCCGGTAAAGGAAATGCCGTTTTAACGCTGGGGCCAGGTAAGTTGGGTATCGATAATAACGAGATGCCGTTACAGCTGATCGGCGAAGCGAAACAGGGCGATCTGATCTTCTACGCAAAATTACCCGCCAAACTCACCGGCAGCCTGAACGATCCGCAACTGGCGTTTGAGCCTGGGGCGCTGTTGCGTTCGCGGGGGCGGGTAATTGATTCGCTGGATATTGACGAGATTCGTTGGCCGTTGGCGGGCGTAAAGGTAACACAACGCGGGGTGGATGGCCGTCTACAGGCTATTTTGCGTGCGCATGAAAACCAGATGGGGGGCTTTGAACTGCATCTGGATGGTCTGGCAAATGATTTTCTTCCTGATGCCGGTCGTTGGCAATGGCGCTACTGGGGCGAAGGCAGCTTTACGCCGATGCATGCTCGCTGGGACGTGGCGGGTAAGGGGGAATGGCATGACAACACGCTGAAGCTCTTTGATCTCTCCACCGGATTTGATCACCTGCAATACGGCACCATGACGGTGGAAAATCCACGCCTGGTAATGGATGAGCCGATCGTCTGGGTACGGGACGCGACCAAACCGACGTTTAGCGGCGCACTATCACTGGACGCAGGAAAAACCGTCTTCACCGGCGGAAGCGTCTTACCTCCCTCAACGCTAAAGTTCAGCGTGGAAGGCAGCGACCCGACGATTTTCCAGTTCAAGGGCCAGCTTCACGCGGGTGCGATTGGCCCCGTACAGCTAAATGGTCGTTGGGACGGGATCCGTCTGCGCGGGCAGGCCTGGTGGCCAAAACAATCACTCACCGTGTTCCAGCCGCTGATCCCGCCTGACTGGAAAATGAAACTGCGTGAAGGTGATCTCTATGCGCAGGTCGCATTCTCGGCCGCGCCGGAACAGGGCTTTGAAGCAGGCGGTCATGGGGTATTAAAAGGCGGTAGCGCCTGGATGCCTGATAACCAAATTAATGGCGTCGATTTTATCTTGCCGTTTCGGTTTAGCGAAGGTGCATGGCAACTAGGTACGCGTGGGCCTGTTTCACTGCGTATTGCGGAAGTCGTGAATCAGGTGACGGTGAAAAATATTACTGCCGATCTGCAGGGCGCGTACCCCTGGAGTGAAGGCAATCCATTACTGCTGAGCGATGTCAGCGCCGAACTGCTGGGAGGCAAAGTCATCATGCAGCAACTGCGGATGCCACAGCACGACCCAGCCTTATTAAGGGTGCAGAATATCTCCTCCAGCGAGCTTATTAGCGCGGTTAACCCCAAGCAATTCGCCATGTCGGGTCCGGTCAGTGGCGCGTTGCCATTATGGTTAGATAACGAAAAGTGGATCATCAAAGACGGCTGGTTAACCAACCCAGGTCCAATGACGCTGCGCATTGATAAAGACACGGCGGATGCCGTCGTTAAAGATAATATGGCGGCTGGCGCGGCAATTAACTGGCTGCGCTATATGGAAATAACCCATTCCTGGACGAAAATAAACCTGGATAACCTGGGCGTCTTAACGATGCAGGCAACCGTTACTGGCAATAGTCGAGTCGATGGCAAAGTGGGTACGGTTAATTTGAATTACACCCATGAGGAAAACATCTTTACGCTATGGCGCAGTTTGCGTTTTGGTGACAATTTACAGGCATGGCTTGAGCAAAATGCAGCGCTGCCGGAAACCCATTGCCTGGAAGGCAAGGAATGTGAGGAACAACAATGAAAACGATAGCCGCCATGCTGAGTTTGCTGGCTTCATCTCTGGTGGTAGGTTGTACCCCAAGAATCGAAGTGGCTGCGCCAAAAGAGCCGATCACGATTAATATGAACGTCAAAATTGAGCATGAAATCCATATCAAAGTTGATAAAGACGTTGAGAGCTTATTGAAATCGCGCAGCGATCTGTTCTGAGGTAATGATGAAAAAACAGCTTGCAGCGATCCTGGTGGCGCTGAGTTTTATCACCAGCAATGCGTGGGCGTTGACCCTGAATGAAGCCAGAACCCAGGGGCGGGTGGGGGAAACACTTAATGGTTATCTGGTGGCATTACAAACCGATGCTGAAACGCAGGCGCTGGTGAGTGAGATTAATAAGGCGCGAAGCGCCAGTTATCAGCAGCTGGCTGAGAGCAATAATATTCCGCCAGACGAAGTGGCAAAAATGGCCGGGCAGAAGTTAGTTGCTCGCGCTAAACCGGGGGAGTATGTGCAAGGTATAAACGGTAAGTGGTTGAAAAAATAATGGATTGTTGTTTATAAAATCCGATTTTCAATTGACTCGCTAAAAAGTAATAGGCGGCAGCGATTAATTAATACACTATAGTTCACTCAATTATTATCAAGGAGTGATGATGACGCTTTATCAGATAAAGCCCGCTTTTCAGGCGCTTTTACGCCCATTAATGTTCAGGCTTCATAAAAAAGGCGTCACAGCAAATCACGTTACTCTTGCCGCGATGGCGCTTTCTATTGTCACCGGCGCCGTGCTGGTCGTTTTTCCCCATCCTCAATATTTTATTCTCTTGCCTGGCGTATTGTTTATACGGATGGCGCTTAACGCGCTGGACGGCATGTTGGCGCGTGAATGCAATCAACAATCACGCCTTGGGGCCATTCTTAATGAGAGTGGAGATATTCTTTCCGATCTTGCGCTTTATCTGCCATTTATGCTGCTTCCAGGCAGCAACGGACTGATGGTTATCGTGATGCTGTTCTGTGCGGTGATGACGGAGTTCTGTGGCGTTCTGGCGCAAACGATTAATGGCGTCCGCAGCTATGCCGGGCCGTTGGGTAAAAGCGACAGAGCGCTGGTATTTGGTACGTGGGGGCTGGCGCTCTCGCTTTGGCCGCAGCTAGTGCAGTGGAACAATATCCTCTTTGGGGTAGCCATATTTTTGCTGATCTGGACAGTGATTAACCGCTGTAAAAGTGCATTACGCGAAGAGGGCGTGAAATGATGCTGCTGGAAAAATCCCTCGCGGTTATTTTCGCGCTGTTGTTGGTCGCAACAGCGGTGAATGGTTTGCTGGTGTGGCTACGTCCAGGCAAAGACTGGCGGGAGCTGACGCTACGCATTCGCACCTGGTGGATAATCATCGTACTGTTTTCTCTGGCTATTTTAAGCCCAAACTGGCTGGCGTTAACTTTTTTCGCATTGGTAAGTTTTATGGCGCTAAAAGAGTTTTTGACGCTGACGCCTTCGCGCCAAACCGATCGCATGCCACTGCTGTGGATGTTTATTGCTATCCCGATTAACTACTGGCTGATTGGCATCAATTGGTACGGCATGTTTGTGGTGTTTATCCCGGTATACGCATTCTTATTCTTACCCGTACGAATGGTCATTGCGGGCGATACGCAGGGGTTCTTGCGCTACGCTTCGCAGCACCACTGGAGCCTGATGACCACCGTTTTTGCCTTCAGCCATGTTGCGTTTTTGCTGGTTCTGCCGGATGACGGCAAACAAACCGGCGCATTGCTGGTGCTGTTCCTGGTTGGCTTAACGGAATTCAACGATATCGCGCAGTACCTGTGGGGCAAATCGATTGGGCGGATCAAAGTGATGCCCACAGTCAGCCCTAATAAGACGCTGGCGGGACTGGTTGGCGGCGTAGCGACCACCACGCTGTTGGCCGCGTTGTTAGGACCGTTGATGACGCCGCTAAGCATACCGCTGTCGCTACTGGCTGGCTTTATTATCGGTATTAGCGGTTTTTGTGGCGATGTAGTGATGTCGGCTATCAAACGTGATATTGGCGTGAAGGACAGTGGAACACTGCTGCCTGGCCATGGCGGGATCCTTGATCGGCTTGACTCTCTGATCTTCACAGCTCCCGTATTTTTCCATTTCATTCGCTACTTTTGCTACTAACTTATGCTGAGTTCAATTCTGCGAACGCTGTTTACGCTGTGTATCGTCTGGCCGGTGATTTGGCTGTGGTTGGGGCTGCGTATCAGACATCGGGAGCGTTTGCCCACCCGCGGACCGGCAATTATTGTCGCCAATCACAACAGCCATATGGATGTGTTTGCGTTGCTTTCGCTCTTTCCGCTGCGCCGGCAGTCATTGGTTCATCCGGTGGCTGCCGCTGACTATTTCCTGCGTAATAAAGCAATGGCCTGGTTTGCGCTAAATATTCTCAACATTATTCCTATCTCGCGAAAGGGCGGAGAAACCAATCCGCTGGCGCAGTGTGAACAGGCATTACGCGACGGAAAGATCCTGATCCTCTTTCCGGAAGGGACGCGGGGAGAGCCTGGAAAATTATCGCCGTTGAAGTCAGGGTTATGGCATCTGAGCCAGCACGTACCTGAGGTACCGATTATTCCCGTCTGGCTACGTGGCACAGAATCTGTCATGGCGAAAGGGAATCGTATACCGCTCCCGCTGTTTATTGATGTCAATTTTGGCAGTGCTTTGTATTTTCATGGGGATAAATCTCTCTTCATGGACGGGCTCAGACAGCAACTGTTGCTGTTGGAGCAACAAACTAAAGGATTACATTCGCATGAGTAATACACGCGTACCTGACGAACGTCATTTTGTGACCAGTGACAACACCGAATTGTTTTATCGCTACTGGCCGGCAATTGCCCCTGACGCAGCGCCTAAAGTGATCGTCATGTTCCATCGCGGACACGAACATTCCGGGCGCCTACAGCATATTGTGGATGAGTTAGCGATTCCGGATACCACATTTTATGCCTGGGATGCGCGAGGTCATGGCCATTCTCCGGGCCAACGTGGCTATAGTCCTTCTTTGGCGCGTTCAGTTCAGGATGTCGAAGAGTTTGTGCGTTTCGCCGCCGCAGACAGCCATGCCGCAATGGAAGATGTGGTGGTCGTGGCGCAGAGCGTTGGCGCGGTACTGGCCGCGACCTGGGTACATGACTACGCACCCGCTATTCGTGGACTCGTACTGGCATCTCCGGCCTTCAAAGTGAAATTGTATGTGCCGTTTGCCCGTCAGGGGTTGGCATTGATGCACCAGTTGCGCGGCCTGTTTTTCGTCAACTCTTATGTTAAGGGTAAATACCTGACGCATGACGTCGATCGTGTGGCGAGCTTTAACCTTGATACCCAGATCACCCGGGCTATTGCGGTGAACATCTTGCTGGATCTCTACAAAACGGCGGAACGCATTGTCAGCGATGCCGCCGCCATTACGCTACCAGTGCAGTTACTGGTGTCCGGCGATGATTTCGTTGTGCATCGCCAGCCGCAAATTGATTTTTATCAGCGCCTGAGAAATCCCCTCAAGGAACTGCACGTGTTGCCGGGGTTTTACCACGACACGCTGGGCGAAAAAGACCGGCATCTGGCGTTCGCTAAAATGCGTGATTTCATTTCTACGCTTTACGCTATGCCGCCGCAGCATTTTGATTACAGCAACGAAGATCGCTGGAGCCCTGGCGCCGATACCTGGCGGATGCTCAACGGGGGACCCGCGCCGTATTCTCTCGACGACATTGCGTACCGTGGCCTGCGCTACGGAATGAAGCTTCTGGGCACGCAATCGACGGGCGTTCGTCTTGGGTTTGAAACAGGCTTTGATTCCGGCAGCACCCTGGATTACGTCTATCGCAACCAGCCGCAGGGTAACGGTGCGCTGGGGCGTTTAATCGACAAGAACTACCTGAACAATGTCGGCTGGCAGGGGATCCGCCAGCGTAAGATTCATTTGCAGATGCTGATTAGTAAGGCTGTTGCACAGTTGGATGAGCGGGGTACGTCGGTACATGTGGTGGATATTGCTGCCGGACACGGACGTTATGTGCTCGACGCGCTGGAGGGCGAAAAGGCAGTACGTTCAATTTTACTGCGTGATTACAGTGAACTGAATGTGAATAAAGGTCGGGAAATGATCGCCAGCAGAGGCATGGCTGACATTGCGCGTTTTGAGCAAGGCGATGCCTTCAACCGCGAACAGCTGGCGGCGCTGGAGCCTCGTCCTGCTCTGGGGATCGTCTCTGGTTTGTACGAGCTTTTTCCTGAGAATTCGCTGGTCAAAAACTCTCTGGCCGGGCTGGCAGAGGCGATACCGCCGGGGGGCGTATTGATTTACACCGGGCAGCCGTGGCATCCGCAGCTTAAAACGATAGCCTGGTCGCTGACCAGTCATAAAGACGGCAAAGCATGGGTTATGCGCGTGCGTACACAGGGTGAAATGGATGCGCTGGTCCGCGAAGCGGGCTTTGAGAAGTGTGCGCAGCTGATTGATGAGTGGGGTATTTTTACCGTTTCCATGGCGGTACGCCGTGCTTCCTGAACAGCGTAAAATTATGGTGCAGGCAGTCGGGTGGTTGCTGCTGCTGGCCCCCTTTTTTCCTTACGTACGGCAAGGTGAATCAGTTTACCGCCTGGCAGGATGCTCAATTTCACAACGTTGGCAGCATCGTTTTTACCTGGGAATCTGCCATTCCTTTTATTCCGTGGACCATCATCCCGTACTGGAGTCTGGATCTTTTTTACGGGTTATCTCTGTTTGTTTGCACTACACGTTTCGAGCAGCGTCGACTGGTGCTCCGGCTGGTGCTGGCATCAATAATTGCCTGCGGCGGCTTTTTACTGTTTCCGTTGCAGTTTAGTTTTACGCGTCCTGAGGTGACCGGTGCGGCAGGGTGGCTGTTCGCACAACTGGAACAGTTCGATCTACCCTATAACCAGTCGCCGTCACTGCATATCATACTCTGCTGGCTGCTGTGGCGGCACTTCAGTCGCTATCTGTCCGGCGGCTGGCGCAGGCTATGTGATAGCTGGTTTTTACTGATCGCTATATCCGTGCTGACCACCTGGCAGCATCATTTTATCGATATTATTACCGGTCTGGCGACAGGGATGCTGATTGACTGGCTGGTCCCGGAACAACACCGCTGGCGCTGGTGTAAGCCGGATGCTGCTCGCCTGAGGCTGATGCGTCGTTATCTGTTTGGATCAGCATTATGTTTTATCACCGCCGCATTGCTGACGCCGTGGTTGTTATGGCCTGCGCTGGCATTGCTGATGGTTGCGTGGGGTTACGCTGGATTCGGCGCAGCGGTGACGGCTAAAGATCCGCAGGGCCAACTGCCTCCCGCCGTTTACTGGCTGTCATTACCGTGGCGAGCGGGAATGTGGCTGTCGATGCGCTGGTTTACCCGACGTCTGCCTGCGATAAGCCCGGTGGTGGCTGGCGTGTATCTCGGCTGTTACCCGCACAGCGTGCCTGCGCAAAATGCGGTGCTGGACGTGACCTTTGAGTTTCCACGTGGTCGTGCGACGGCTTCGCGTGTTTATCACTGCGTACCGATGCTGGATTTAGTGATCCCGAATGAATCCGAACTGCAGCAGGCGGTGAATACGCTGGAGACTCTGCGTGAGACGCAGGGCTCGGTGCTAGTTCACTGTGCCTTAGGTCTCTCGCGCAGTGCGATGGTGGTTGCGGCGTGGTTGTTACGTTACGGTCATGCGGCGACGGTAGGGCACGCCGTGGCGCAGATTCGGGCGAGTCGGCCACAGGTGGTACTGACAGATAAACATCTGGAGATGCTGCAACAATGGCAACAGAAAGTGACGACGTAACAGAAAGTGAAGATCTTCAGAGTGGTTTGTTGCGACATACGTTAGCGAGCTGGCGCTTCATCCTGCTTTTTTCCCTGCCGCCGCTGGCGTGGGTGCTTTTTGTCGCGCCGCCAGGAATACTGCGAGCCGTTATCGCCCTGTTATGCGCCATAGTCTGGTTTGGCTGTTGGCGATTATGGCTCGACGAACGTTATTTTTCGCTGATCACCGCACAAAACAATACGCAGGCTGGAGAGGCGCTGTACTTTATCTGGCAACGTGAACGACTGAAGACACTCACGCTGGCCGATCGCCAGTCAGGCGCATTAAAACAGTATCGACATACGCTCTGCATGGTTGCGGTTCAGTGGGCTTTCTGGCTCGTGCAGTTGGTATAGCATTCATTCGGATTATTCATCGACATCGCAATAGTTGCCACACGGCATCAAACTGATGTTGATATAGTTCAACACCGGTCGCGTCGTGGAGTGAAATCATGTGGCTTCTCAAGTGGTATGTCTGGAATCGTTGGGTGTTCAAGCTGTTAAGCCGGGATGTCGCGGAGCCGGAACAATTTTTACTTCATTGCTGGGAAGAAAATCTGGCGAAGTGCAGGGAATATGCCACCATCTGGCGTGATATTAATCGCATTCACGGCAAGCAGGTACATGTGCGGGCAAAGAAGTAGGTACCGAGAATCCCTCCCACCGGATGGTGAGAGGGTGAATTATCAGGCAGCAACCACGCTGTCGATAGCGGCTTTCGCATCGGACTGTGCTTTAGATGCCACTTCCGGGCCGTAAGCGATACCTTCAGCAAAGACAACGTTCACGTCGGTGATACCGATAAAGCCCAGGAACACGTTCAGGTACGGTGTGATCAGGTCAGTCGGCGTATCTTTATGAATACCACCACGGCTGGTCAGCACCACTGCGCGTTTACCGGTCACCAGACCTTCCGGACCTTTCTCGGTATAACGGAAGGTCACGCCAGCACGGGCAATCAGGTCAAAGTAGTTTTTGAGTTGCGTCGGAATGTTGAAGTTATACATCGGCGCGGCGATAACAATCACATCATGCGCTTTCAGTTCAGCGATCAACTCGTCAGACAGCGCCAGCGCTTCTTGCTGACGCGGCGTCAGCGGCGCATCGCTTGGGCGCAGCGCACCCACCAGTTCGCCATCCAGCACCGGAACAGGATTTGCAGCCAGGTCGCGGACGGTGATTTCATCAGCAGAGTGCTTTTCACGCCACTGTTCAACAAAATAATCAGACAACTGACCAGACTGAGAGTACCCTGCCAGAATACTGGATTTAAGAACTAATACCTTGCTCATGGGTGTTTCCTTTTATGTGTTTGAAGGGGTAGTGCCCCGTTGCTTGTTGACACTTTATTCACAATCCTGTCGCAGTGATAGCGCAATATATCGAATCCTATGTTCGAAATTATTGAACAACACATAAAAAGCCCCGATGTGGTACTCTATATCTATCATCTAAAAGAGATTTAACCCGGCAGAACTCTGCCTTTTAACGCTATGACAGAACAACCAAAATTAACCTTCAACATGCTGCAACAACAGCTGGACTCGCTGATGCTGCGCGACAGGCAGCGTTTTGCGCGCCGTTTGCACGGCGTGAAGAAGGTTAAAAATCCTGATGCACAACAGGCCATTTACCAGGAGATGGCAAAAGAGATCGACCAGGCAGCCGGTAAAGTTGTGCTGCGTGAAGCGGCGCGTCCGGTCATCAGCTACCCGGAAAACCTGCCCGTCAGCCAGAAAAAACAGGATATTCTGGAAGCCATTCGCGACCATCAGGTGGTGATTGTGGCTGGTGAGACCGGTTCAGGTAAAACCACCCAGTTGCCGAAAATCTGTATGGAGCTGGGACGCGGGGTAAAAGGGCTGATCGGCCATACCCAGCCGCGTCGTCTGGCGGCGCGTACTGTGGCGAACCGTATCGCGGAAGAGCTGCAAACCGAGCCGGGCGGCTGTATCGGTTATAAAGTCCGTTTTAGCGATCATGTTAGTGACAACACCATGGTTAAGCTGATGACGGATGGGATCTTGCTGGCGGAAATCCAGCAGGATCGGCTGCTAATGCAGTACGACACCATCATCATCGATGAAGCGCATGAACGCAGTCTGAACATTGATTTTCTGCTTGGCTACCTGAAAGAACTTCTGCCGCGTCGTCCGGATCTAAAGATTATCATCACTTCGGCGACCATTGACCCGGAACGCTTTTCTAAGCATTTCAACAATGCGCCGATTATCGAAGTCTCTGGCCGAACCTATCCGGTGGAAGTACGCTATCGACCGATTGTTGAAGACGCAGATGACACTGAGCGCGATCAGCTACAGGCAATTTTTGATGCCGTAGATGAGTTAGGGCGTGAAAGTCAGGGCGACATTCTGATCTTCATGAGCGGCGAGCGCGAAATCCGCGACACCGCCGATGCCCTGAATAAGCTGGATTTGCGTCACACCGAAGTGCTGCCACTGTATGCGCGTCTCTCCAATAGCGAGCAGAACCGTGTATTCCAGTCACACAGCGGTCGTCGTATTGTGCTGGCCACCAACGTGGCGGAAACCTCGCTGACCGTACCGGGCATCAAGTATGTGATTGACCCGGGCACTGCGCGTATTAGTCGTTACAGTTACCGTACTAAAGTCCAGCGTTTGCCGATTGAACCGGTGTCGCAGGCCTCTGCCAACCAGCGTAAAGGCCGCTGCGGTCGTGTTTCAGAAGGGATCTGTATTCGTCTGTATTCTGAGGACGACTTCCTGTCGCGTCCGGAGTTTACCGATCCGGAGATCCTGCGTACCAACCTGGCGTCCGTTATTTTGCAGATGACCGCGCTGGGGTTGGGGGATATCGCGGCGTTCCCGTTTGTTGAAGCGCCGGATAAACGCAATATTCAGGACGGGGTGCGCCTGCTCGAAGAGCTGGGGGCGATAACCACCGACGAACAGGCAACCGCTTATAAGTTAACGCCGTTGGGCCGTCAGCTGTCGCAACTGCCGGTGGATCCGCGTCTGGCGCGTATGGTGCTGGAAGCGCAAAAACATAGCTGTGTGCGTGAGGCAATGATCATCACCTCGGCGCTGTCCATTCAGGATCCGCGCGAGCGCCCAATGGACAAGCAGCAAGCTTCCGACGAGAAGCACCGCCGCTTCCATGACAAAGAGTCTGATTTCCTGGCGTTTGTGAACTTATGGAATTACCTCGGCGAGCAGCAAAAAGCGTTGTCGTCAAACCAGTTCCGCCGTCAGTGTAAAGTCGACTTTCTTAATTATCTGCGCGTACGTGAATGGCAGGATATCTACACGCAACTGCGCCAGGTGGTAAAAGAGTTAGGGATCCCGGTTAACAGCGAACCTGCTGAATACCGGGAAATCCACGTCGCATTGTTGACCGGTTTACTGTCGCATATCGGGATGAAAGATGCCGATAAACAGGAGTTTACCGGTGCGCGTAACGCCCGCTTCTCGATCTTTCCGGGCTCCGGTCTATTTAAAAAACCGCCGAAGTGGACGATGGTAGCGGAGTTGGTGGAAACCAGCCGCCTGTGGGGACGTATTGCCGCGCGTATCGATCCCGAGTGGGTGGAGCCAGTTGCGCAGCATCTGATCAAGCGATCATACAGTGAACCGCACTGGGAGCGCGCGCAGGGCGCGGTAATGGCGACAGAAAAGGTCACCGTCTACGGCTTACCGATTGTTGCTGCCCGTAAGGTGAACTACAGCCAGATCGATCCGGCGCTGTCGCGTGAACTGTTCATTCGTCATGCGCTGGTGGAGGGTGACTGGCAAACGCGCCATGCTTTCTTCCGTGACAACCTGAAGCTACGGGCTGAGGTGGAAGAGTTAGAACATAAATCGCGCCGTCGCGACATCCTGGTCGATGATGAGACGCTGTTTGAGTTTTACGACCAGCGTATTAGCCATGATGTGGTTTCTGCCCGCCACTTCGATAGCTGGTGGAAGAAAGTCTCCCGCGAGACCCCGGACCTGCTCAACTTTGAAAAGAGCATGCTTATCAAAGAGGGCGCGGAAAAAATCAGTAAGCTGGATTATCCGAACTTCTGGCACCAGGGCAATCTCAAACTGCGTTTGAGCTACCAGTTCGAACCGGGAGCCGATGCGGACGGTGTGACCGTGCATATTCCGCTCCCACTGCTCAATCAGATCGAAGAGAGCGGTTTTGAATGGCAAATTCCAGGCCTGCGCCGCGAGCTGGTGATCGCCCTGATTAAGTCGCTGCCGAAACCGGTACGACGTAATTTTGTGCCTGCTCCGAACTATGCTGAGGCATTTTTAGGCCGCGTGACGCCGCTGGAACTGCCGCTGCTGGACGCGCTGGAACGTGAACTGCGCCGGATGACCGGTGTCACCGTTGACCGCGATGACTGGCATTGGGATCAGGTACCCGATCACCTAAAAATTACCTTCCGGGTGGTGGATGATAAGAACAAGAAGCTACAGGAAGGGCGTTCGCTACAGGATCTGAAAGACGCCTTGAAGGGTAAGGTTCAGGAAACGCTGTCCGCGGTGGCGGATGACGGTATCGAACAGAGCGGGTTGCATATCTGGAGCTTCGGGCAGCTTCCGGAAAGTTACGAGCAAAAACGCGGCAACTATAAGGTAAAAGCGTGGCCAGCGCTGGTCGATGAGCGTGACAGCGTTGCCATCAAATTGTTTGATAATCCGCTGGAGCAGCAACAGGCCATGTGGTGCGGTTTACGCCGCCTGTTGCTGTTAAATATTCCTTCGCCGATTAAATACTTACACGAGAAGTTGCCTAACAAAGCCAAGCTGGGGCTGTATTTTAACCCGTATGGCAAAGTGCTGGATTTGATTGACGACTGTATCTCCTGCGGTGTGGATCGGTTGATCGACGCCCATGGTGGTCCCGTGTGGACGGAAGAGGGCTTTGCGGCGTTGCATGAGAAGGTGCGGGCTGAACTGAACGATACGGTGGTGGATATCGCGAAGCAGGTCGAACAGATCCTGACCGCGGTGTTTAATATCAATAAACGTCTGAAAGGGCGTGTGGATATGACCATGGCGTTAGGGCTTTCAGATATCAAAGCGCAAATGAGCGGGCTTGTGTACCGCGGATTTGTTACCGGCAATGGTTTCAAACGTCTCGGCGATACGTTGCGCTATTTGCAGGCTATTGAAAAGCGTCTGGAAAAACTGGCCATCGATCCACACCGCGACCGCGCACAGATGCTGAAAGTGGATAGTGTGCAGCAGGCCTGGCAGCAATGGTTCAATAAACTGCCGCCTGCACGCCGTGAAGATGACGACGTCAAAGAGATCCGCTGGATGATAGAAGAGCTGCGCGTCAGCTACTTTGCTCAGCAGCTTGGTACGCCGTATCCTATTTCAGATAAACGTATTCTGCAGGCGATGGATCAGATCACGGGATAACGCGGTGCGGGACTGTAGGCCGGACACGGCGTAGCCGCCATCCGGCCTCTGTACCCGGTAAAGAATAAACACCAGGAGTCATGAATATGAGTCAGTTTCCGACGCTTTCCGCGACCACGCTGGCGGCGATTAATACTGTAGGGCAATGGCTGGCGCAGAGCGATTTTACGGGGGGCATCACGGTTCAGTCAGATTGCGTAATTCTGGCGGGGAACGCGGTGATCCCGACCATCGACGCCGCCTGTCGGATCGCGAAAGACCAACAGGTTCCCTTATTGATTAGTGGGGGCATCGGCCATTCCACGCGCTTTCTGTATGACGCGATTGCCCGACATCCTCGCTACAATATTATTCGAACCACCGGACGTGCAGAAGCGGCGATCCTTGCCGATATCGCTCACCAGTTCTGGCACATTCCGGGGGAGAAGATTTGGGTGGAAGACCAGTCAACAAACTGCGGTGAGAATGCCCGATTTAGCTGTGCGTTACTGAGCCAGGCGACAGAAAGCATTCATACCGTCATTGTGGTACAGGATCCGACCATGCAACGCCGCACGATGGCCACGTTTCAGCGCGTAACCCGCGATGAGCCGCATGCACCGCGCTGGTTGGGTTTCCCGGGATTCGTCCCGGAGTTGGTCCAACAGCGCGACGGCGTGGACTTTGCGCCAACGGTCGAAGGACTATGGTCGGTAGATCGCTATCTTTCGCTCATTACCGGAGAGTTGCCGCGCCTGCGGGACGATGTTAATGGCTATGGTCCCTGTGGCCGCGATTTTATCGTGCATGTGGATATTCCAGGTAACGTTGAGGCAGCCTGGCAGCAACTGAAAAGCGATACCACGTTGTCAGACTTACTGGAGAGCCGCTCTCTGTGATCTCCGCTGCCCGTTTGTAAGCGTTTTGCTGCAAACGGGCATAAATCCCGCCCGTTTTTTCCTTTCATCATCGCTTTGCCAGGCGCTTTTATGAAGCCGCTCACAGAACAGTCACTGTCGTGATAATTCGTCAGGCATGATTGATATTAATTAACAATAGTTTTACTTGTTAAAAACAAATCAATCACAGGAGAAGCGCATGTCAGTACCCGTACAACATCCTATGTATATCGATGGGCAGTTTGTGACCTGGCACGATGACGCCTGGATTGATGTCGTCAATCCGGCCACGGAAGAGGTTATCTCACGTATTCCGGATGGACGTGCCGAAGATGCGCATAAAGCGATAGACGCCGCCCAGCGCGCTCAGCCTGAGTGGGAAGCGCTGCCTGCCATTGAACGGGCGAACTGGCTACGCAAAATATCTGCGGGTATCCGTCAACGCGCCAGCGAAATCAGCGCATTGATAGTGGCTGAAGGTGGGAAAATACAGCAACTGGCCGACGTTGAAGTCGCATTTACCGCCGATTATATCGATTACATGGCGGAGTGGGCACGTCGTTATGAAGGCGAGATCCTGCAAAGCGATCGCCCGGGCGAAAATATCCTGCTGTTTAAGCGCGCTCTGGGCGTGACGACGGGCATTCTACCGTGGAATTTTCCGTTCTTCCTGATTGCTCGCAAACTGGCCCCCGCGCTGTTGACGGGCAATACCATTGTTATTAAACCGAGTGAGTTTACGCCCAACAATGCCATCGCTTTTGCCAAAATTGTTGATGATATCGGCTTGCCGCGCGGGGTATTTAATCTGGTCCTTGGACGCGGTGAAACGGTCGGCCAGGAACTGGCCGGAAACCCGAAAGTCGCAATGGTCAGCATGACCGGTAGCGTTGGCGCGGGCGAGAAAATTATGGCTGCAGCGGCCAAAAACATCACTAAAGTCTGCCTGGAACTGGGGGGGAAAGCCCCGGCGATCGTGATGGATGATGCTGACCTTGAACTGGCCGTGAAGGCAATTGTTGACTCACGGGTGATCAATACCGGACAGGTATGCAACTGTGCCGAACGTGTGTACGTCCAGAAAGGTATTTATGACCAGTTCGTTAATCGCCTGGGGGAAGCGATGAAAGCTGTACAGTTCGGCAATCCGGCTGTGCGCAATGACATTGCGATGGGACCGTTGATTAACGCCGCTGCGCTGGAACGAGTAGAGCAGAAAGTTACGCGAGCGGTGCAGGAGGGGGCCAGAGTGGTGCTGGGCGGTAAGGCGGTAGAAGGCAAAGGCTATTACTATCCACCGACATTACTGTTAGATGTGCGCCAGGAGATGGCGATTATGCACGAGGAGACATTTGGTCCGGTGCTGCCTGTGGTGGCGTTTAATACGCTGGAAGAGGCGTTGACGATGGCCAACGACAGCGATTATGGATTGACCTCATCGATTTACACGCAAAATCTGAACACGGCGATGAAAGCGATTAAGGGGCTGAAGTTTGGCGAAACCTATATTAACCGTGAAAACTTCGAGGCAATGCAGGGCTTCCACGCAGGGTGGCGCAAGTCCGGGATTGGCGGGGCAGACGGTAAACACGGTCTGAACGAATATCTGCAAACGCAGGTGGTTTATCTGCAGTCCTAAGTTTTTAGCCGGGTGAGTTTGTACGTCACCCGGCGCAATTCTTACACTTTGGCGGCTATACCGTTCATTCGACCTCCGCCACAACGTCAGAGCTTGATAAATTTATCCAGCGTACGAATAAGTTGGGTCACAAAACCGTACTCGTTATCGTACCAGGCGACGGTTTTTACCAGTTGCAGATCGCCCACTTCGGTAATCTCGGTTTGTGTCGCATCAAATACCGAACCGAAATGTGAGCCAATCACATCTGACGAGACAATCTCCTCGTCGGTATAGCCAAATGACTCATTATTCAGCGTGGCTTTTTTCAGCGCGTCATTAACCTTTTCAGCGGTAACCTTTTTACCCAATACCGATACCAGTTCCGTGACGGATCCGGTTTTCACCGGTACGCGCTGGGCGTGGCCTTTTAATTTTCCGCTCAATGCCGGAATCACCAGGCCAATCGCTTTCGCCGCACCGGTGGTATGGGGAATGATGTTCTCTGCCGCCGCCCGCGAGGCGCGCAGATCTTTTCCGCGAGGGCCATCTACCAGCGATTGTGTCCCCGTGTAGGCATGGATGGTTGTCATGGTGCCCAGTTGAATACCGAAGTTGTCATGCAGGGCTTTCGCCATCGGCGCCAGGCAGTTAGTGGTGCACGATGCGACAGAGATAATTCGATCGTTCGCATCCATCGTGTCGTCGTTCACGTTAAAAACAATGGTTTTCATGTCCCCGGCAGGGGCGGATATCAGGACTTTTTTGGCCCCTGCGTCCAGGTGCGCGTTGGCTTTTTCCGTTGAGGTATAAAAACCGGTACATTCGATGATGATCTCTGCGCCGGTGGTTTTCCACGGGATATTTTTGGCCTCTTTTTCTGCATAAACAGCGATTTTTTTACCGTCGACAATCAGCGCGTCTTCGGTAAAGTCGATACTCCAGGGAAATGGACCGTAATTTGAGTCGTGTTTTAACAGATAGGCGAGAATTTTGGGCGAGGTCAGGTCATTAATGGCGACGACCTCCACGCTGCTTTTGACCTCCAGTAGTCGACGCAATACCAGACGACCGATACGACCAAAACCGTTAATGCCAATTTTACTCATGGTTTTCTCCTGTCAGGATGAGGCGGTACGACATATTTTCCCTACCAGGCATAGTCCAGTCAGGCATCCGGGGCAATAGCTGTTTTTGCGCTTAAACGTAACTGACTGATAATGGATGAACAAAAATTAATGAATTTTTAACAAAAGCCCGTTATGTTGACGCATTATTATTTTTATTCAGGAAGTGTTATGGGGAATAAGTATTCTGGCCTGCAAATTGGTATTCACTGGCTGGTTTTTTTGTTGGTCATTGTGGCCTACAGCGCCATGGAGTTTCGCGGGTTTTTCCCGCGTAGCTATCGTCCCTTGTTCAACATGGTGCACGTATCCTGTGGCATCACGATTTTAACGCTGATGGTGGCGCGTCTGCTGGTCAGGCTGAAATATCCGGCGCCGCCGATTGTGCCAAAACCGAAACCGATGATGACCGGAATGGCGCATCTGGGGCATCTGGTTATCTATCTGTTATTTATTGCGTTGCCGATTATTGGTCTGGTGATGATGTACAACCGGGGGAATCCGTGGATTGCATTTGGCATTGTCATGCCATATGCGGCAAAAGCCAACCTTGACCTCGTGGAGATGCTGAAGTCCTGGCACGTGACGCTGGCAAACCTGGGCTATTTTGTTATTGGTTTGCATGCCGCGGCTGCCCTGATGCATCACTACTTCTGGAAGGATAATACGCTGCTGCGCATGATGCCGCGTAAGCGTTCCTGACGTAACGCCCCGCAAGTGTGGGGCTTTTTTACCCCTTTCAAATCGAGATACCTTTCGTCCTTATCGTTCCGGTTAAATGAACATCTTCCTCTGCGGAATAAAACAGAAATTATTTTTCCAGATGCGATAAAAGCTTACCGACGAGATGGTTAAACAACACCCAGTTCGCTACTTTCGTCACTTGATCGCCGTCCTCATTAAAACTACTGTATATAAATACAGTTAAGTGAGAGGCCGATTATTATGTTGTTTTTCCAGCCTGCAAAACGTCGACAAACGAAAAATTTTCCCCTGTTCAGCGACCTTGTGCCCTGTGGTTTTCCTTCTCCAGCGCAGGACTACGTTGAGAAAGGTATCGATCTCAATGACCTGCTGGTACAGCATCCCAGCGCAACCTATTTTGTTAAATCATCGGGTGATTCTATGGTCGGGGCGGGGATCGGTGAGGGTGATTTGCTGATTGTCGACAGCGCCAGAAACCCGGCTCATGGAGACATCGTGATTGCCGCCATTGAGGGAGAATTCACTGTTAAACGTCTGCAATTGCATCCAATTGTGATGCTCAGGCCAGAGAACAGAGCCTACACGCCCATCATAATCAGCAGCGAGGATTCGCTGGATATCTTTGGCGTGGTGACGTTTATCGTTAAGGCGGCTGGCTAATTATGTTTGCCCTGGTGGATGTTAATTCGTTTTACGCCAGTTGTGAGATGGCATTCAGGCCCGATCTGAAAGGCAAACCGGTTGTGGTTCTTTCCAATAACGACGGTTGTGTTATCGCCTGTAGCGCGAAGGCTCGGGCGCTTGGCGTGACAATGGGTGCTCCGTACTTCAAACAGAAAGATCTGTTCCGGCGCTACGGCGTGGTGTGTTTTAGTTCCAACTATGAACTGTATGCGGATATGAGCGGCCGGGTCATGTCTATCCTGGAAGACCTCTCTCCACATGTGGAAAGGTACAGTATTGATGAGGCCTTCTGTGATTTGACGGGAGTAAGAAACTGTAGGGATCTGACGGATTTTGGTCTCGAAATAAGGGCCACAATTCTACAGAAAACACGACTTCAGGTTGGCGTTGGCATAGCCCAGACCAAAACGCTGGCAAAACTCGCGAATTACGCCGCCAAAAGATGGCAGCAACAAACCGGCGGAGTGGTGGATTTATCAAATATTGAGCACCAGCGTAAGCTGATGGCCGCACTCCCTGTTGGTGAAGTGTGGGGCGTGGGCCGCCGTATCAGTAAAAAACTGGACGCGATGGGGATTAAAACCGTCCGTGACCTGGCTGATACCGACATTCGTTTTATTCGCAAACACTTCAACGTTGTTCTTGAAAGAACCGTACGGGAATTGCGCGGTGAGTCGTGCCTGGCGTTGGAAGAGTTTGCGCCGGTTAAACAGGAAATCGTCTGCTCACGATCGTTTGGTGAAAAACTCACGGACTATAACGCGATGCGTGAAGCAATTTGCACCTATGCCTCACGTGCGGCGGAAAAGCTGCGCGGTGAGCATCAGTTCTGTCGATTTATCTCTGTGTTTATCAAAACCAGTCCATTTGCCCTAAAGGACCCTTATTACGCTAACAGCGCGTCGGTAAAACTGCTGATCCCGACCCAGGACACACGGGAAATTATGAGTGCGGCAACGCGCAGCCTGGACGCTATCTGGCGAGAGGGGCAACATTATCAAAAAGCGGGTGTGATGTTGGGCGATTTTTTTAGTTCTGGCGTGGCACAACTGAATCTGTTTGATGGCAACGCCCCCCGGCACGGCAGTGCGGAACTGATGAGGGTGATTGATCGGCTGAATAAAAAGGGGCGCGGGACAATCTGGTTTGCCGGACAGGGGATTGAGCAGTCGTGGCAAATGAAACGAGAAATGCTCTCACCTCGCTATACGACGCGTTTTACTGATTTACTGCGCGTGAGGTGAGTATTAATACCGGTTGATTCAAATCTTAATGTATCGATGACGGGTAGTAAAGATAAAGAGCTGGTGGTCGTTCCGGGGGCTAACCGAACTGGAGGCGAGAAGTATTTCGCTAATTATGCCACCCAGAAAAACACTCGACGATTATATCAACAATGAATTCGACCCATCTGACTTGGCTGCAATTTATAACGTGTGTCGCCTGAAGTGTGAGGTGAAATTTAAGAACGCTTGCCACGCCTCTGGTATAGCCATTAAGGGGGGAGTGATGTTACAGCAAACCATTTTGGACGTGTGTTGCGGCCCCCGCATGTTCTGGTTTAACAAACTGGACACCCGCGCCGTGTTCGCAGATACATAGCACAATAAAAAAGCAGGATAATAATCCTGCTTTGATCTGTGGTTTCTTAGTTATTTTCCAGACAGTTTTCTCCAGATACTCTGGCTAATGCCAAAAGCAACAGCTAAGAAAACAAGACCAGACCAACGCTCTATCCCTTGCGCCATCACCAGCATAGCAACTCCGATACATCCAAGAGGAATAGCAGTGATAACAAAAAGAATAATACCCCAAAAAAATTGGCCTGCAGTGGGCTCTTGAGACATGACAACACCTTTAATGAAGGAAACCGTTAACTAACGCGCCATTTTTTATGGTTATTATATAGTTCCATGTAGCACTGAGGCTTCTGTGTTTGCTGTACCTTCCCTGGGCGTGTCTGCTAATTTTACAAAAGTAACTAGTTGTTTCAACTCCTATTTATGGTGGGTGTTATGCTTCCCACGTTTGTCTGCTAAGTCGCGATTAACCAGCCTCTACTCCTGAGTGGGGGTAAATCACGCTGGTGGTTTGAGTGTACAACAGCAAACGATCTGGTTGTTGTGGTCGGCGGCGTGGAATACCCACTAACTTTCACGGTAAACGGTAAAAAACCTGACGCCAACGGGAATGTTACTATCAGCACCGGCACAACTGCTGCTGTAACAGACGTTCGTTTGGGGACGGTGATTTCGACTAACCTCATTTTTAGGAATCCGGGGCGCAGATTTTGGGGGCATAGAAAAGACTTCGTATGTCCGCATATGGTTGATAGCGGCTTAACATAAGTCACTGATATTAAATAAATCTTATATTTTACAATCATATAAAAATTCTGATAGTATACCCCCCTATAGTATCTGGAGGGCGTATGCCACATTCACCTGAAGATAAAAAACGTATCCTCACCCGTGTTCGTCGTATTCGCGGTCAGGTTGACGCGCTTGAGCGCGCGCTGGAGTCCGGCGAACCGTGCCTTGCGATCCTGCAACAAATTGCCGCTGTACGCGGCGCATCCAATGGCCTGATGGGCGAAATGGTGGAGATCCACCTGAAAGACGAACTGGTCAGCGGCGAGACAACGCCAGACCAGCGAGCCGTACGTATGGCTGAAATCGGCCATCTTCTTCGCGCTTATCTAAAATAACACCATCACCTCGCAATAATGGGAAGAGACAAATGAAATCACGTGCAGCAGTTGCATTTGGCCCCGGCCAACCGCTAAAAATTGTCGAAATCGACGTCGCACCGCCAAAGAAAGGTGAAGTTCTGGTTAAAATTACCCACACTGGCGTGTGTCATACTGACGCTTTTACGCTCTCAGGCGACGATCCGGAAGGGGTATTCCCGGCGGTGCTTGGCCATGAAGGCGGCGGTATTGTGGTTGAAGTGGGCGAAGGCGTCACCAGCCTGAAAGCGGGCGACCATGTCATTCCCCTGTACACGGCAGAATGCGGTGAGTGTAAGTTCTGTAAATCGGGGAAAACCAACCTGTGTCAGGCTGTACGCGCCACCCAGGGCAAGGGCCTGATGCCGGATGGCACGACTCGCTTCTCATATAACGGTGAGCCGATTTATCACTATATGGGCACCAGTACCTTCAGTGAATATACCGTTTGCGCGGAGATCTCACTGGCGAAGGTTAACCCGCAAGCTCCGCTGGACAAAGTGTGTCTGCTGGGCTGTGGCGTCACTACCGGGATCGGAGCAGTACATAACACTGCGAAAGTGAAAGAAGGCGATACCGTGGCCGTATTTGGTCTTGGCGGCATCGGCCTGGCGGTGATTCAGGGCGCGGTGCAGGCGAAAGCCGGACGTATTCTGGCCGTTGATACCAATCCGGAGAAATTCAAACTGGCTGGTGAAATGGGCGCGACTGATTTCATCAACCCGAATGATTACGATAAACCGATTCAGGATGTGATTGTTGAGCTTACCGATGGCGGTGTGGACTTCAGCTTTGAATGTATCGGCAACGTTAACGTGATGCGTGCGGCGCTGGAATGCTGCCATAAAGGGTGGGGCGAGAGCATCATCATCGGCGTGGCAGGTGCCGGACAAGAAATCAAAACGCGTCCGTTCCAACTGGTTACCGGGCGAGTCTGGCGCGGTTCGGCGTTCGGTGGCGTGAAAGGGCGCACTCAACTCCCGGGAATGGTCGAAGAAGCGATGAGCGGGAAAATTCAGTTGGATCCGTTTATCACTCATCGCTTACCGCTGGAGCAAATTAACGAAGCATTCGATTTAATGCATCAGGGTAAGTCCATCCGTACCGTTATCCATTTTGGCGATAACTGATTCATTGGCCAGCGGATTTCTCCGCTGGCACTTTCCTGAATTTTTTAGAATTATGTTGTGAAAGTGTGACGAATCCGGCGCTTTTTGCGGTAAGTAAACCTCACGGATTGCCGATGACTATCTAACGGGCGTGTTTTCACGCATAAACCCTACAAGAGAGTCGACGGTCATGGACAACACAACATCGATGCAGGCCCAGCATAAACTGGGTTTTTTGCATCAAATCCGACTGGTTCCGCTGTTTTCCTCCATTCTCGGTGGCATCCTTCTGTTGTTCGCCTTAAGTTCAGGGCTGGCAAGCTATTTTCTTATGCAGGCCGATCGCGATCAGCGCGATGTGACCGACGAGATTCAGGTCAGGATGGGGTTATCTAACAGCTCTAACCACTTACGCACCGCACGTATCAACATGATCCATGCCGGCGCGGCGAGTCGTATTGCCGAAATGGATGACATGAAGGCCAATATCGCCGAGGCAGAAAAACGGATTAAGCAATCGCAGGACGGCTTCAATGCTTATATGTCGCGTACGGTGAAAACGTCTGCTGATGAAGCGTTAGACGCCGAATTAAGCGCCAGCTTCAAAGCCTATACCGACGGTTTACAGCCAATGCTGAAATACGCTAAAAACGGCATGTTTGAAGCGATTATCAACCACGAAAATGAACAGGCCAGACCGCTGGATTCTGCCTACAACAAGGTGCTGCTGAAAGCCATTGAAATTCGCACTGCCAGGGCGAATAACCTCAGCGAGCAGGCGCACCGACGTACGCAACTTGGTATGGCGTTTATGCTCGGCGCATTTGCCCTCGCGCTGGTGCTCACCGTGATGACGTTTATCGTTCTGCGCCGCACCGTTATTCATCCTCTGTTACGTGCAGCCCTGCGCATCGAGCAAATTTCGGCAGGCGACCTGACTATGCCGGAGGAGCCGACCGGGCGCAGTGAAATTGGTCGCCTGAGCCGTCATCTGCAAACTATGCAGCATTCGCTGGTGAAAACCGTGGGTACGGTGCGCCAGGGGGCAGAGGAAATTTATCGCGGTACCAGTGAGATTTCTGCAGGGAATACCGATTTGTCCTCACGTACGGAGCAACAGGCCGCGGCGATTGAAGAAACGGCGGCCAGTATGGAAGAGCTAACGGCTACGGTGAAGCAAAACGCTGACAACGCGCACCATGCGAGCAAGCTGGCGGAAGATGCTTCCGGCAAGGCGAGTCGTGGCGGTCAGATGGTTTCTGGCGTGGTGAAAACCATGGGCAATATCTCAGGTAGTTCGAAGAAAATCTCTGAAATCACAGCCGTTATAAACAGCATTGCTTTCCAGACGAATATCCTGGCGTTGAACGCGGCGGTAGAAGCGGCGCGGGCGGGAGAGCAGGGACGAGGGTTTGCCGTGGTCGCCAGCGAGGTGCGCACGCTGGCGAGCCGAAGCGCTCAGGCGGCAAAAGAGATTGAGGGTTTGATTAGCGAATCGGTACGACTCATTGACCAGGGATCCGATGAAGTGGTCGCGGCGGGTAATACCATGACGGATATTGTCGATGCGGTAAAACGCGTGACCGACATCATGTTGGAAATTGCGGCGGCCTCTGATGAGCAGAGCCGGGGCATTGTGCAGGTGAGCCAGGCGATTTCGGAGATGGATAAGGTGACGCAGCAAAACGCCTCTCTGGTTGAAGAAGCGTCGGCCGCAGCGGCATCGCTGGAAGAACAGGCCGCACGTTTAACTGAAGCCGTCGGCACATTCCGCTTGCAGGGCGCAAGTGCGATAAAGCGCGCTCCTGGTACCAAAACGTCGAGCCATTCAAGTCCGCAGGCAGCAACGGCCAGTGGTGATAACTGGGAAACGTTTTAACACGCTATAAGGGACCAGATGGTCCCTTAATTTTTGGTATCAAAACGGTATGGTTTTGCGTATCGCGCCAATGAGGATTTGTGCGGCAGAGGAAAGCTGCACGTCTACACGGGTAAGAATGCCAATAGGTTCACCCGCCCCGTGGGTGGGAATCGGCAATGATACCAACGTCGCCTGACGTAAATCTTCCCGGACCGCGCCTGACGGCACAAACCATACATAGTCGTAGTCAACCGTCAACTGGCGGGAAAGCGATGCTGACAGCGTTTCGATGCAGCCCGGCGGCATTTTGCAACCCTGGCTTTGCAGCAGCGTCTCCGCGTGCTGACGAGGAGCCGTTCCTTTTGGTGACACCACAACAGGCCATTCCATCACCCGACTCAGCGTGATGGTTTCCTGCAACAACGGGTGGTTAGGTCGCACAACCAGTTTGAGCGACTCAAGGAACAACAGCTCGTAATTCAGACCGACCATTAATTCCGGATCGGCCATCCGACCGATACCGAGATCGATTTCTCCCGATTTTAAACCGGCCAGAATCATGGGATTACTCATGGTGGCAACTTGCAGCGTCGTTTCCATTTGCTGCTTATGGAACGGACCGATTACCGCCGGAAGAATACCCAACGCAGCGGTGGGTAAGGCCCCAATCCGTACGACGTCAGTCTGCGACTCTTCGCGCTGGTTTAACGCCTGTCCGGCAGTATTGAGCGCGTCCAGTACTCTCACCGCGTGGGTAAGAAACTGCTCGCCGGGCAATGTTAACTGCGCGCCAAGGCGACCGCGTTCAAAGAGCCGGGTACCGGTCAACTGCTCCAGTTCATTTAGTGTTTTGGAGAGGGCCGGTTGGCTCAGATTAAGGGTTTCAGCCGCGCGCCCCAGCGTTCCCTGTTGTGCAACGGCGACAAAAGTATGCAGGTGGCGCAAGCGAATGCGCTGATTGAACAGAACATTTTTTTCCATAAGCGATGTTAAAAACAGAGCCGTATCGGTGACAAGTGAAGTTGTTTGTTTTTGATAACTTGATAGCAAAATATTATTAACATTTATCATGTTTTACTTACAACTTATTTATTTTGCTTGTGTTTTGTACAGTCAGGCAGGGTGGTGGGATCATGGAAGGGAATGTATCCGGTCGTTATACTTTGAATATTGTTTGCTTTTGCACCCTTTATCTTCACAAGGCACTGATTAATGATACATGTAGTAGGACACCATAATCCCGATAGCGATGCCATTTGCACTGCCGCAATGACGGCGCGTTGGCTTACCTTACGCGGTCAGCAGGCAACGGCATGGCGTCTGGGGGAAGCTAACCGCGAAACGCAATTTATCTTTGCGCAAGCGGGGCTGACACTGCCTGAACGACTGACGTTTGAATTGACCGATCGTGACGTCTGGTTGGTTGATTTCACCGAACCTGCCCAGGGACCGCAATCGCTGGCAGACTGTAACGTCGTGGGGATTATCGATCATCACCGACTTGGGGGATTAGTCACCCGTCTGCCGCCAGAAGTGTGGGTGAAGCCTGTCGGCAGTAGCGCAACGCTGTTATGGCAACTGATGTCGGAAGATGAGCGTAGCCAGTTATCTCCTGCGGAGGCCGTTTTGCTGCTGGGTGCCGTGTTGAGTGACACTGTCACGCTTCGTTCACCCACGACCACCGCCGACGATCGCCTGGCGGTCGATGCGCTGACTCAAAAGGCTGGTGTAGACCTTGATGCCTTCAGCCGTGACCTGCTGTCTGCCAAAACGAGCGTGGAAGGAATGAGTGCCCGCGAACTCCTGCAGAAAGACATTAAAACCTTCACTATCCATGGGCATCAGGTCTGTGTGGCGCAACTTGAACTGTATGCACTGCAACAGGTTGATACAGTGCTGGATGAATTACGCCAGGAAATGGCGCGCTATGCGCAGGAAAAAAATGCCGCGCTGGTTGTGCTCATGCTCACCGATATTAATCTGGGCGACACCAGTCTGTGGTTTGCCGGTTCTGAGCTTTCAGACATCCCGCAGCCCTGCAAGGTGGAAGGTATGCTCAGCCGTAAAAAACAGATGCTCCCCTGGCTGGAAAGTCATTTAAAACCACGCCAGTAGGTTCTGTTCGCCGTCTGTATAGGGTGGGAAATTTACGCGGGGTCACACTTTGTAAATTCTTCCCACCGGACTTTGCAGCGTTCTCTACACTCCAGGTAATATTCACTGGAGGCATGACATTATGGCGAACACCATCACGGCAGATGAGATTCGGGAACAATTTTCGCAGGCAATGTCAGCAATGTACCAGCAGGAAGTCCCGCAGTATGGCACGTTGCTGGAACTTGTCGCTGATGTGAATCTGGCGGTACTGGAAAATAACCCGACGTTGCATGAAAAACTGGCTAATGCGGATGAACTGGCCCGGCTAAACGTTGAGCGCCACGGAGCCATCCGGGTGGGTACTGCGCAGGAACTTTCTACGCTGCGCCGGATGTTTGCCATTATGGGCATGTATCCGGTGAGTTATTATGACCTCTCTCAGGCCGGCGTCCCTGTACATTCCACGGCTTTTCGGCCCATCGACGATGCATCGCTTTCGCGCAACCCGTTTCGGGTATTCACATCGTTATTACGGCTCGAATTAATCGAGAACGTAGCGCTGCGGCAAAAGGCTTCGGAGATCCTCGCGAAACGCGACATTTTCACTCGTCGTTGTCATGAACTGCTGGATGAGTTTGATGCGCAGGGCAGTTTTACGCCTGAGCAGGCGCAGGAGTTTGTCCATGAAGCACTGGAAACTTTCCGCTGGCATCAGCACTCCACGGTAGATGAAGCGACCTATCACGCATTACACAACGAACACCGGTTGATTGCCGATGTGGTGTGTTTCCCTGGTTGTCACATCAACCATCTGACGCCGCGCACGCTGGATATTGACCGGGTACAGTCCATGATGCCGGAATGCGGTATAGAGCCGAAAATATTGATTGAAGGGCCGCCGCGCCGCGAGGTGCCGATTTTATTACGTCAGACCAGTTTCAAAGCACTGGAAGAACCGGTGATGTTTGCCGGTGAAATGCGCGGTACTCACACGGCGCGTTTTGGTGAGATTGAACAGCGCGGCGTAGCGCTCACGCCGAAAGGCAGAGCCTTGTATGACGAACTGCTGAATAAAGCGGGAACGGGAAAAGATAATCTGACGCATCAGTTACATCTTCAGGAGGTTTTCAAGGCGTTCCCGGACAGTGAGTTTCTGCTGCGCCAGCAGGGACTTGCCTGGTTTCGTTATCGACTGACGCCATCAGGCGAAGCGCATCGCCAGGCTATTCGCCCGGATGACGACCCGCAACCGCTTATTGAGCGCGGCTGGCTGGTTGCGCAACCTATCACCTACGAAGATTTCTTACCGGTGAGCGCTGCGGGGATTTTCCAGTCAAATCTGGGTAATGAAACTCAGGCTCGCAGCCATGGGAATTCCAGCCGCGATGCGTTTGAACAGGCTCTGGGTTGCACGGTATATGACGAGTTTATGCTGTATCAGGAGGCGGAGGAGAGAAGTAAACGGCGGTGTGGTTTACTTTAACGGAATTTACACGGGATTCGGTCTGTTCCCATCGACATAAAATATTTTCGATTTTGTACAGATAATCGGCGACCAACAATTGGATTATTAATGAATTTTGTCTAGAGTGAGCGGTCAGAAATGTGCACTCTCTTGCCGCAGATTTTGACCGGCGCGGGACCATTTACACGACCAGAAGGACTCACTTTCAGGCATGAATCGCAGACGATTTATTAAAGGTTCAATGGCAATGGCCGCCGTGTGCGGAACCAGTGGTATTGCATCACTCTTTTCCCGCGCCGCCTTTGCGGCAGAGTCTGACATTGCAGACGGAAAAACCGTACGTTTTGATTTTTCCGTTCTGCAATCGATGGCCCACGACTTAGCACAGAAACCCTGGGGCGGCGCGCCGCGTGCGTTACCCGACACGCTGGCGAAATTGACGCCGCAGGCCTACAACAGCATTCAATATGACGCAGAGCAGTCTCTGTGGAACAATGTTGAAAATCGTCAGCTTGATGCGCAGTTCTTCCATGTGGGAATGGGATTCCGCCGCCGGGTTCGCATGTTCTCGGTCGATGACAGTACGCATATGGCGCGTGAAATCCACTTCCGTCCGGAGCTGTTTAAGTACAACGACGCGGGTGTGGATACCAAACAACTGGAAGGGCAAACTGACCTCGGATTCGCGGGTTTCCGCGTGTTTAAAGCGCCAGAACTGGCCCGTCGTGATGTGGTTTCTTTCCTCGGCGCCAGCTACTTCCGCGCAGTGGATGACACCTACCAGTACGGTTTATCGGCGCGTGGTCTGGCGGTAGATACCTATACCGACAGCAAAGAAGAGTTTCCTGATTTCACCGCTTTCTGGTTCGAAACGGTCAAACCGGGAGCGACCTCCTTTACCGTGTATGCGCTACTTGATAGCCCAAGCGTAACAGGCGCCTTTAAGTTCACGATCCACTGCGAGAAAACGCAGGTGATCATGGATGTACAAAACCATATCTACGCGCGTAAAGACATTAAACAGCTCGGCATTGCGCCGATGACCAGCATGTTCAGCTGTGGTAACAATGAACGCCGGATGTGTGACACCATTCACCCACAAATTCATGACTCCGATCGTCTGGCGATGTGGCGGGGCAACGGCGAGTGGATCTGCCGTCCGCTGAATAACCCGCAAAAACTGCAGTTCAATGCCTATACCGATAACAACCCGAAAGGGTTTGGTTTACTGCAGCTCGATCGCGACTTCTCTCATTACCAGGACATCATGGGCTGGTATAACAAGCGTCCTAGCCTGTGGGTCGAGCCGCGTAACCAGTGGGGCAAGGGGACCATCGGCCTGATGGAGATCCCGACGACGGGCGAAACGCTGGATAACGTTGTCTGCTTCTGGCAGCCGGAGAAGTCGATTAAAGCCGGCGATGAGCTGGAATTTAAATATCGTCTGTACTGGAGCGCGCAGCCGCCGGTACGTTCGCCGTTAGCTCGCGTGATGGCGACCCGTACCGGCATGGGCGGCTTCCCGGAAGGATGGGCGCCGGGCGAGCACTACCCGGAGAAATGGGCGCGCCGTTTTGCCGTGGACTTCGTCGGTGGCGATCTGAAAGCCGCTGCGCCGAAAGGCATTGAACCGGTGATTACGCTCTCCAGCGGTGAAGCGAAACAGATTGAGATCCTCTACGTGGAGCCTATCGACGGCTACCGTATCCAGTTTGACTGGTATCCGACGTCTGACTCAACCGACCCGGTAGATATGCGTATGTTCCTGCGTTGCCAGGGCGACGCCATCAGCGAAACCTGGCTGTATCAGTACTTCCCGCCAGCGCCGGATAAACGTCAGTACGTTGACGACCGTGAGATGCGTTAATCACGACCGCAATGGCTCTCCAGGTGGAGAGCCATATCTGCAATCTTTCTGAAAATAGTCTGTACGCTATTTACTCGATCCTGTTCGCATTTTTCTGTATGGCAAATGGGTACTCTGGGGCTGTGTATTTCTTATACACGTTCTTGTCCACTAACAGGGAGAAAGTATGTTTCCAGAATACAGAGACCTTATTTCCCGACTGAAAACCGAGAACCCTCGCTTTCTGTCCTTATTCGAAAAACACAACAGCCTTGATCATGAGATCTCCAGACTGGAAGGTTCGGATGGTCGGGGGTATAGTTTGGACATTGTTCGCCTTAAGAAACAGAAACTCCACCTGAAGGAAGATCTGCTCAAAATTTTGCAAAAAGAGAGTGTCGGTGAGAGCTAAGTAAAACAGCGCTTGCTGTGTAAAAGGGCTTCCAAAAGGGAAGCCCTTCCTGTTTTATTGTGAGCAGAATTAGCTGCTTAACGAGCGTAACGGAAAGAAAATGCCAGAAGTGATAACCATTAGTGACACGCTGGAACTGCGTGCCGTAGAAGAACAACACGTCACCCCTCTGCATCAATTGGTGCTCAAGAATAAAACCTGGCTCCAGCAGTCGCTGAACTGGCCGCAGTTTGTGACGTCAGAGGAGGACACCCGCAAGAATGTGCAGGGCAACATGATGTTGCATCAGCGCGGTTACGCCAAAATGTTCCTGATTTTTGCACAACAGAATGTGGTAGGTGTCATCGCGTTTAACCAGATAGAGCCACAGAACAAAGCGGCCTATATTGGTTACTGGCTGGATGAAGCTCAGCAGGGTAAGGGCATTATGTCCCAGGCGCTGCAGGCATTGATTCATCATTATGCGCAGCGCCAGGAAATTCGCCGTTTTGTGATTAAATGCCGCGTAGAGAACGTTGAGAGCAACCAGGTGGCATTGCGCAATGGCTTCCAACTGGAAGGATGTTTACGTCAAGCGGAGTTCCTCAATGGTGATTACCATGATGTGAATCTCTATGCCCGCATCATTGATGGTCCCTCAGAATAAGCCTGCGATAGGTGTGCGCGTAATGCGTTGCTCAGCGTTGATCACCTTCGGCCCGCGCAGATGAATAGCATCGCCATCAAACGCTTCAATGTGCGCCTGGCCGGTTATCTCAATGTGATTCTCGACTAACACTTCTCCAAGAACGCAGGCGTGACCTTCAACCAGGATATGATCGTCTAGCTGGATTGGTCCGCCGCGTAATGTAGCATGTCCCCCGACCAACACATGGTGCTTCAGCACGCAGTTACCCTCGACTACCGCGTGTTCCGCCACCTGTGAGCTGTAGCGCAGGGTAGGAATCGCATCTTCATCGGTTCCGGCGATGACGCGCGCATGTCCGTAGACTTTGGCGCAATCGCAAATCCAGACATTATTCTCTTCATTACCTTCCACCTGGGCGAAATCAAAAACTTCCGCCCGATGCTCAATAAAGGCATAGTTGATATTCGCATCGCCATAGATCTGCGCCTGATGCACTATGCGTGAGTGGCTGACGGTCGCCCGATCATAAATCTGCAGCAACTGGTCGTTTTCAAGAGTGAGTCCCCTGGCGGCAATGATTTCGGACCCACATACAACGCGTGCATTACCGTGCAGAAGGCACTCGCCGCGAATAACAGAATTCTGAATCGTGACGTTGTCACGTATTTGTGCGTGATGGCTGATTTCTGCCCGGTCAATCCACACGGCATCGCCTATTTGCGCGCCATCTCTGACTACGCTTGCCTGAGTAACCCGGGCGTTTCCGGTTATCGATGCGCCGGAAAATGCGAGCGCATTCTCATCGTAAATCCAGCAATCACCGCTTTGCGACAAGACGCTTTCATCATCAATCCAGCCGCCAGGCGTACCGGCGGTAACATCATTAAAATCAATGAGGGCAATGATTTGGCGTAGTAATACGCTTTTTTTATTGCCATTATCCTGGTAACTAAAGGAGCGAAGCTCATCGCTGAGTCGATATTTGGTCATTGCTCATTTCCATGTTGCGCACCTTAGTTAAACGTAGCAAAGTTTTCCGCACTGGCTAAACCAACTGAAATTCCATAAAATGCATTTCAAATATACTTTAAAAAATAAACAAAATGAGTAAGAGCAAACAGAGTGAACGGGTTCTCAATCTTCCGGCCGGTTATTTTGGCATGGTACTGGGGACAATCGGGATGGGATTCGCCTGGCGTTATGCCAGCCAGATATGGCCGGTGAGCCACTGGATTGGCGATGGGTTAGTGATCCTGGCAATGGTCATTTGGGGGCTGCTGACGCTGGCTTTTATGTATCGCTTGCTGCACTTCCCGCACAGCGTACTGGCTGAAATTCGTCACCCGGTGATGAGTAGCTTTGTCAGTCTGTTTCCGGCCACAACCATGCTGGTAGCAATTGGTTTTGTTCCCTGGTATCGACCGCTGGCGATCGGGTTATTCGGCATTGGCGTGGTGATACAACTGGCGTACGCGGCCTGGCAAACGGCAGGATTATGGCGTGGAGCGCATCCAGAGGAGGCCACCACGCCGGGTCTGTATCTGCCGACCGTCGCCAATAACTTTATCAGCGCAATGGCCTGTGGTGCACTTGGTTTCAATGATGCCGGATTGGTGTTTTTGGGGGCCGGGGTTTTTTCCTGGCTCAGCCTGGAACCGGTGATCCTGCAACGTTTACGTAGCTGCGGGGAGCTGCCATCGGTCTTACGGACTTCGCTTGGCATTCAACTGGCGCCCGCGCTGGTCGCCTGTAGCGCCTGGCTTAGCGTCAACGGCGGAGAGGGTGATACGTTAGCCAAAATGCTGTTCGGCTATGGTCTGCTGCAGCTTCTGTTTATGCTACGTCTCATGCCATGGTATCTGTCTCAACCATTTAATGCCTCGTTCTGGAGCTTCTCGTTTGGCGTGTCGGCCCTGGCGACGACGGGCCTGCATCTCGGACACGGCAGCGAATCAGGATTTTTTCATACGCTGTCTATCCCACTGTTTATTTTTACCAATTTTATCATTGCATTATTACTGATACGTACGCTTGCTTTGCTGATGCAGGGAAAGCTGCTTATCCGCACAGAACGTGCTGCATTACTGAAATCTGAGGATAAATGATGACTCATTGCGACGAAAACTACTTTACTGAGAAATACGATTTAACCCGTACGCATTCCGATGTTGTTGAAGCGGCAAAAGTGGTCGCGCTAGGTAAAACATTAGATCTGGGCTGCGGTAATGGTCGTAACAGTCTGTACCTTGCGGCAAACGGCTATGACGTTACCGCATGGGATAAAAACCCCATGAGCATAGCGAACCTTGAGCGTATTAAAGCGGCGGAAGGACTGACCAACCTGCATGCGCAGGTCGCAGATCTTAACGCCTTACGCTTTGATGGCGAATATGATTTTATTCTTTCTACCGTTGTGCTGATGTTCCTTGAGGCTAAAACTATCCCAGGACTGATAGAGAATATGCAGCGCTGCACGAAGCCAGGCGGATATAATTTAATCGTTGCGGCAATGGACACTGATGATTTCCCGTGCACTGTTGGTTTTCCGTTTGCCTTTAAAGCGGGTGAATTACGCAACTATTACAGCGGGTGGGATCTGCTGAAATACAACGAAGACGTGGGTGAACTTCATCGTACGGATGAAAACGGTAATCGCATTAAACTGCGCTTTGCCACTATGCTGGCACGCAAAACTGCCTGAACCTCCTGTCTGGGTTAACTCTCTCTGCGTTCAGCATTTTTTATGTTGAGCGCAAAGATAAAATTGTGCGGTCCTTACCATTTTTAGTGCATCCAAAATGAATCTGTTTTGCTATTCTTTTTAGGCATCATTGCGAAAACTAAAGGGATCGTTTCATGCGTACTCATACTTTATTTAAAGTTGCAGTGCTTACTGGCTTGTTGGCATTATCCGGCTGTGCGTCAAAAGTAACCGAACCGGATAAATATTCTGGGTTTTTAAAAAATTACTCTGATCTGAAGGAAACAAAATCGGCAACCGGACAAACGGTACTCCGTTGGGTTGACCCGAACTACAACGAATCCAAATATGACAACATTGTATATAACCCGGTAACGTATTATCCGGTTCCTAAACCTACTACGCAGGTAGGGCAGAAGGTTCTTGATCAACTACTGACCTACACCAATACACAGTTGAAATCCGCAATCAGTAAACGTAAACCCCTGGTGACTACCCCTGGGCCACGTAGCCTGATTTTCCGCGGGGCAATTACCGGTGTAGCGACCAGTAAAGAAGGGCTGCAGTTCTACGAAGTGATCCCGGTTGCGCTGCTGGTTGCGGGAACGCAAATGGCAACGGGTCACCGTACCATGGATACCAACCTCTACTTCGAGGGTGAGTTGATTGATGCGGCGACCAATAAACCGGTTGTTAAGGTTGTACGTAAGGGTGAAGGTAAAGATCTGAACAACGAAAGCACGCCGATGGCGTTCGAAACGTTGAAGAAAGTTGTTGATGACATGGCGACTGATGCTTCCATGTTTGACGTGAACAAAAAAACACAATAATAATGATGAACGCACCATCTAAGGATGGTGCGTTTTTTTATGCCGCCCGGCGACGATATACGAGTTTACCCATCAGCGCTTCTGGTCGGGCAAACATCACCAGATTCCCCAGCAAAATCAATACTAATCCCACAATCGCATTTACCTGCCAGATATACCCTTCATACAATGTTGACAGCGTCAGTGCGACCAGAGGAAAAAGCAGCGTACTGTATGCGGCCTTACTGGGACCAATACGACCGACCAGTGTGAAATAGGCGCCAAAGGCAATCACCGAACCAAAAATAGCCAGGTACAGCAGTGCGCTAAGATAGCTGAAAGTCCACTGCGGAGTGAAGTCATCGCCACGCATTAGCGCAATAGCGGCGATCAGCAACGTGCCGTACAACATGGCCCAGCTATTGGTGGTCAATACTTCCAGCCCTTTTTTCTGGTGGCGCAGACTTATCATGTTGCCCAATGAAAAACCAAAGGTTCCCAGAGCGCTTAAGCCGATGCCCAGCAGAAGTGAATGGTTGAACCCACTGTTGAGCAAGTCCTGCCAGAACAGGGTGACAATGCCGGTCAGACCGAGACCGGCGGCAATATAAAAGCGCATCGGCGGTTTTTGGCCGAAAAACAGAAAGCTATTGACCGCATTGAACAGGACGGCCATCGAGAAAATCACCGATTCAAGGCCCGTGTTAATCCACGCCGCAGCCGTATAAAAACACCAAAAGTTAAAGCAAAAAACGCATCCGCCTTGTAACAGACAAAACAGATGGTCACGACCAGATAGTTTGCGTAATTTACCGCTAACCAACAGGATTATTATCATTACCGAGCTGGCAACGGCAAAGCGCCAAAAGATAGATACCGGCGCTGAAACCGGCCCTTGCTGCAGATAAATGGCAATCCATGTCGTTCCCCAAATCACTACCACCAGGCAGTACAATAGTGCGTTCATACAACTCTCTCTTTTTGGTCTTCAGGCGCACACTGTGTCACGTTGGGTAGCAGGGGGCTTTCATCCGATTGCGGTGGACTTGCAAAATCTTGCGCTTTTTTTCGCGCAAATGTGAAAAGGAAGCTGTTAACAATATGTAGCTGATATAGACTGAAAGCCTGCTAACTTATTTTGAATGTGATGGTATGTCTCAGCCCTACGGTGCCTTTGAAAATTTACGCAAACACAATGCCGTGCTGCACGAGTCGGTTGCGTTACATTCAGGGATCCAACTGGCGGCCTGGTCAAATAAGCGTGATACCATTACCCAGTATTGTGATCACCATACCCTCAGCTTATATGTCGCCGATGGCTACGAGAGTTACCACAAGACGGCCGGCGGCTGGAAGAATGGCGGTGGGCCGGACCGTTTTTGCCTGATGCCGAAAGAGAGCGAATCCAGTTGGGATATCCGCGACGATCTTTCCTTTGTGCATCTCTATTGTACAGACGGCCATTTGCGCGAAGTGGGGGAAAAAGTCTGGGACAAAAGCCCTTATAGCTTCACGCTGGATGAGCATACGTTTGGTAGCGATCCGGGGATAACAGCGGTTTATCGTCAGTTTTTACTCGGGAATGACTGGCAACAACCGGCCAATCATCTCACGCTCAGCGCCGCGTCTTCGCTACTGCTCACGCATCTGATTCAGCATTACAGCAACGTCCAATGGCAGTTGCCCGCTGTCACCGGGGGACTTGCGCCTGCCACATTGCGCAACGTGCTGGCCTACATAGAAGCGCATCTGGCGTACCCCATCACCCTGAGCGATTTGGCAAGCGAGGCGGCGCTGAGTGAATTCCACTTTGCCAGAATGTTTCGCCAGTCAATGAATATGGCGCCGCATCAGTACGTTATGCAACGACGTATGGTATTAGCCCAGCATCTGGTCTGTCATTCTTCCCGCAGTTTGTCGGATATTGCGATGGCTTGCGGGTTCAGTTCGGCGAGCCATTTCAGCAACCGGTTTAAGCAGGTGACGGGTAAAACGCCAACGCAGTTACGTACGGCGAAATAAAGTAAACACCGCGTAACACATACCTCCGGCGATCAGCCCCCAAAATGCAGACCCAACTCCCCATAGCGTCAGGCCACTGGCAGTGACCAGAAAAGTAATGATAGCCGCATCACGCTCGGCTTCATGATGCAATGCCTGGTACAAGCTGCCGCTAATCGTGCCAAGCAACGCCAAACCCGCCAGCATTTGGATCCAGCTTACGGGCAAGGCTGCCATCAGCCCGGTGACCGAACCGCCAAACCCCCCAGCCAGAAGATAGAAGACACCCGCCGCCGCCGCGGCTAGCCAACGTCGTTTGGCATCAGGATGCGCTTCGGGACTTTGGCAAATTGCCGCGGTTATAGCGGCAATGCAAATGGAATAGACACCAAAAGGGGAAAACAGCAGCGCCAGCAGACCGGTAAAGACAATCAACGGTGAAACGGGTAACGCATAACCTGACGCCTTCATGGTGGCGATACCGGGAGCATTTTGCGAGGCCATGGTGACCAGAAACAGCGGCAGTGCGATGCTAATGCTGTGGGCAAATGAAAAATGCGGGGCAATAAACTCGGGTAACACTGGAGATAAACTTACCTCATTAGTGACAATGTCACCTTTTATCAGCGCGATGATTATACCTACCAGCATCGCGGCGATCGTCGCATACCGTGAGGCAATGACTTTAAACGCTAACCATGCCACCAGCATGCTACCGCACAAGATAAGCTCACTGTTAAGGCTATTGAACGCCTGCAGGCCAAAGCGTAGCAGGATCCCGGCCAGCATTGCTGACGCCAGCGAGTGAGGGATTATTTTCATCAGTCGGGCAAAGAGTCCGGTTACGCCGCACAGCACAATTAAGGCGTTAGCCACGATAAAAATACCGATCGCATCCTGAATCGTTACTCCTTGCAGGCCCGTAACCAGCAGTGCGGCGCCGGGTGTTGACCATGCAGTGAGAACAGGGGCGCGATACCATAATGTCAGCGCCAGCGTGCTAACGCCCATCGCTATTCCCAGCGCGGTCATCCAACCCGCAATTTGCCCAGTCGTCGCACCTGCGGCCAGCGCCGCTTGCCAGATAATGGCTGCCGAGCTGGCGTAACCGACCAGCACCGCGACAAAACCTGATAGCACGGTAGGCAAAGGGATTGAAAATGTGCGCATAGCAACTCCGTGTGCGTTATAACGGTCAGTTACTGTAGCACTGTGCGTTATAGCGTACAAGTGCTAAGCTGTAGCCTTGATAAGGAAGGGCGAAGGAGGAGAAATATGGATAACTTAACTCACTATCTGGCGACGACGCTCAGAACGCTACGCCACCAGCGGGAATGGAGTCTCTCGCGTCTGGCGGAGGAAACCGGCGTGTCAAAAGCGATGCTGGGGCAGATTGAGCGCAATGAATCCAGCCCTACAGTGGCGACCTTGTGGAAAATCGCCACCGGGCTGAATGTCCCATTTTCGACGTTTATTTCACCACCTGATTCAGAGGGTTCCTCGACTTTTGATCCCCAACACCAGGCGATGGTCGTCACGCCGCTGTTCCCGTGGGATCCTCAGTTGTGTTTCGATCACTTTTCGATACTGCTGGCACCCGGCGCGCTCAGTGAATCCACGCCACACGAAAGCGGTGTTATAGAGCATGTAGTGGTGATTAGTGGTCTACTGGATATGTGCATTGATGGTCTATGGCGTACCATTAAAGCCGGTGAAGGTGTCCGTTTTGCCGGTGATACGGCCCATAGTTACCGTAACAGCGGTGAACAAACGGTTCACTTTCATTCGCTGATCCATTACCCGCGCAGTTGATCGGGAAAACTATTCCGAAATGCCGCGCTTGTGACTACAATAGCCGCCATTTTTACCGCTTGTGGATGGTAACAACTGTATGCGCCAGCAACCTCATCACCTTGAATTGTTAAGCCCGGCCCGGGATACCGCCATTGCGCGCGAAGCCATTTTACACGGTGCAGACGCCGTTTACATTGGCGGACCGGGATTTGGCGCGCGTCATAACGCCAGCAACAGCCTGAAAGATATCGCCGAACTGGTGCCATTCGCTCATCGCTTCGGGGCGAAAATCTTTGTGACGCTGAATACGATTTTGCACGATGATGAACTGGAGCCCGCACAGCGATTAATTACCGATCTGTACCAGACCGGTGTTGATGCTCTGATTGTGCAGGATATGGGGATTCTGGAGCTGGATATTCCCCCCATTGAGCTGCATGCCAGCACGCAGTGTGATATTCGCAGCGTCGAGAAGGCGAAGTTTCTGTCTGATGTCGGATTCACCCAGATTGTCCTGGCGCGGGAACTGAGCCTTGAGCAGATTAACGCCATCCACCAGGCCACGGACGCGACCATTGAATTTTTCATTCACGGTGCGTTGTGCGTTGCCTATTCAGGTCAGTGTTATATTTCACATGCGCAAACCGGGCGTAGCGCTAACCGCGGCGACTGTTCCCAGGCTTGCCGTTTGCCGTATACCCTGAAAGACGATCAGGGGCGCGTGGTGTCCTATGAAAAACACCTGCTATCGATGAAAGATAACGATCAGACCGCCAACCTCGGCGCGTTGATTGATGCAGGCGTGCGTTCCTTCAAAATTGAAGGGCGCTATAAGGACATGAGCTATGTGAAGAATATTACCGCGCATTATCGTCAGATGCTCGACGCCATCATTGAAGAGCGCGGCGACCTGGCCCGTTCATCAGCCGGACGCACCGAACATTTCTTTACCCCCTCCACGGAAAAAACCTTCCATCGCGGTAGCACCGATTATTTTGTCAATGCGCGTAAGGGCGATATCGGCGCGTTTGACTCGCCAAAATTCATTGGTCTGCCGGTTGGTGAAGTCCTGAAGGTCGCGAAAGATCATCTGGATGTTGAGGTCACCGAGCCGCTGGCGAACGGCGATGGTCTGAACGTGTTAATCAAGCGTGAGGTGGTTGGTTTCCGTGCCAATACCGTTGAAAAAACGGGGCACAATCGATATCGGGTGTGGCCGAATGAAATGCCAGCCGATTTGCACAAAGTGCGTCCGCATCATCCGCTGAACCGTAATCTCGATCATAACTGGCAGCAGGCGTTAACCAAAACCTCCAGCGAACGTCGTATCGCGGTTGATATTGAGCTGGGTGGCTGGCAGGAGCAGTTGATCCTGACACTCACCAGTGAAGAGGGGGTGAGCGTTACTCATACGCTGGACGGTCACTTTGACGAAGCGAACAATGCAGAAAAAGCGTTGAGCAATCTGCAGGATGGTCTGGCCAAACTTGGACAAACGCTTTATTACGCCCGCGATATTCAGGTTAATCTGCCGGGGGCGCTGTTTGTGCCAAACGGTCAACTCAATCAACTGCGACGTGAAGCTGTCGATATGCTGGATGCGGCGCGTTTGCAAAACTATCAGCGCGGCAGTCGCAAACCGGTTTCACAGCCTGCGCCGGTGTATCCACAAACTCATCTGAGCTTCCTGGCAAACGTCTACAACCATAAAGCGCGTGAGTTTTATCACCGTTATGGCGTTCAGTTGATTGACGCGGCCTATGAAGCGCACGAAGAAAAGGGCGATGTGCCGGTGATGATCACCAAACATTGCCTGCGTTTTGCGTTTAACCTGTGCCCGAAACAGGCGAAAGGAAACATCAAGAGCTGGAAAGCCACACCGATGCAACTGGTAAACGGCGATGAAGTTCTGACGCTGAAATTTGATTGCCGACCGTGCGAAATGCATGTAATCGGCAAGATGAAACATCACATTCTGAAGATGCCGTTGCCGGGCAGCATCGTCGCTTCCGTCAGTCCTGAAGATCTGATGAAAACATTGCCGAAGCGCAAACCTTAACCCTGGTGAGTATCGGGTTTGCGTGATTTTTGCCAGTAATGATGTTCGCGAAGATCGGCGGCGGATTCTTCCGCCGTCACGCGCAGCTCATCGCTGTCGGCGGTGTGCCGTAATACGTGATCGGCATTCTGCACCTGAAGATATTCATGCCCCTGATTGGTTGCGAGAAGTTGACCTGAAAAAAGCGCGCTGGCCAGCAATAACACCGTTAATCCTTTCTTAAACATCTTGCACCCTCTGGTACGTTAGCAACGGAAGTGGCGATAATTTCACCTAGTGACTATTCAATATTTTAATCGGTGAAATGGCAATCTCTGTTTTGCCAGTGAGATGTTTTTTGCATTTTTGTTTGGTTAACGTTGGGATTTGTTACAACCGGGAAGCATCGCGCTGCCCGGTTGTTTTCAGGGAGAGTCTCAGGACTTAAAGCCAGCAGCCGTCATCAGTAAACGAAAGAACATACCGACGGCGGCCAGGGCCAGCACGCTGCCACCCCAGAGGATCACTAGCCACATCAGGCGTTTCCAGATTGATTGTTGCATCAATGATACCCCTCACCATGTTGAACTTTGCCGCGGAAAACGTAGTAGCTCCAGGAGGTATATACCAGGATTATCGGGATAATCAGTAGGGCGCCAACCAACATAAAGCCTTGGCTTTGCGCTGGCGCTGCTGCCTGCCAGAGCGTAATGGACGGCGGAATAATATGCGGCCATATGCTGATCCCCAGACCGCTGAACCCAAGGAAGATCAATCCCAGCGTCAAAACAAACGGTAGTGCATGGCTGTGTTGTTGGTCCAGTGAGCGCCACAGCCACATACTGATCAACAGCACCAGCAGCGGAACCGGCATCAGGAACCACAGGTTGGGCAGGCTAAACCAGCGCTCGGCAATCGCACTGTGCGCCAGCGGCGTCCACAGGCTGATGATGGCGATAACAACCAGCATCGCCAGCAACAGTTTTTTGGCCACGCGGCGCATTTTATCCTGCAACGGATTTTCGCTTTTCATCACCAGCCATGTTGCTCCCAACAGGGCGTAGGCCACGACCAGCCCAACACCACAGAACAGCGTGAACGGGGTCAGCCAGTCGAAAGGACCACCGCTGTAGCTGCGTCCGGTGACAGAGAATCCGTTAAGCACGGCACCTACCACGATGCCCTGAGTGAATGTCGCCAGAATTGAGCCGCCGAGAAAAGCTTTATCCCAGAATGGTCGATGTGCTGGCGTGGCATTAAAGCGAAACTCAAAAGCGACGCCGCGAAAAATCAGGCCGAGCAGCATCAGGGTTAGCGGGATCGTCAGCGCATCGACAATCACTGCATAGGCCAGGGGGAAAGCGCCGAATAATCCGGCCCCGCCCAGTACCAGCCACGTTTCGTTGCCGTCCCATACGGGGGCGACGCTATTCACCATCACATCACGGTCATCAGCATCCTGAATTGCAGGAAACAAAATGCCGATACCGAGATCGAAACCATCCATCACGATGTACATCAACGTGGCGAACACGATAATGACAAACCAGATAACTGATAAATCGATACCCATTAGCGGTGAGCCTCCGGTTGAGAATCAAGAACTGCAGCAGAAAGCGGTCGTGCAGGCGTGCCGGATGGCGGCGTTGACGGATCATCTTCCTGAGGCCCTTTACGGATCAGGCGAATCATGTAGCTGTAACCGACGCCAAACACTGAGCTGTACACCACAAAGAATGACAGCAAGCTGATGCTCATATGTAGATCGCCATGCGCGGATACTGCATCTGCGGTACGTTGCAGACCGTAGACCACCCACGGTTGACGGCCAACTTCAGTGGTTACCCAGCCAGCCAGTATGGCAATCAGACCGGAGGGACCCATCCATAATGCAAAACGCAGGAAAGGATGTGAGGTGTATAGCCGCTGCTTGTAACGTAGCCGCAGGGCGATCGCGCCCAGCAGGATCATCAGCATGCCTAGCCCTGCCATAATGCGAAACGACCAGAACACCATGGTTGAGTTGGGTCGATCTTCTTTAGGAAACTCTTTTAGGGCCGGGACTTGTTTATCCAGGCTGTGGGTCAGGATCAGACTGCCCAGCGCCGGGATCTCCAGTCCATAGCGGGTACGCTCCTGTTCCATATCCGGCCAACCGAACAGCAATAGCGGAGTAGGTTCACCGGGCGGATTTTCCCAATGTCCTTCAATCGCCGCAATTTTTGCTGGCTGGTGTTTCAGCGTATTCAAACCGTGCATATCACCAATCAATGCCTGTAACGGGGCGACGATTAATGTCATCCACAGCGCCATTGAAAACATAGCGCGAATAGCTGGCGTATTGTTTCCGCGCAGCAAATGCCACGCCGCAGAAGCCGCGACAAATAACGCGCTGCTGAGGAAGGCGGCTACAGACATATGCAGCAAACGATAAGGGAATGAGGGATTGAAGATAACGGCGAACCAGTCGACGGGAACAACCTGCCCATTAACGATTTCATAGCCTTGCGGCGTCTGCATCCAGCTGTTGGAGGCGAGGATCCAGAAGGTAGAAATAATGGTACCCAGTGCAACCATACAGGTCGCGAAGAAGTGCAGGCCAGGGCCCACGCGATTCCAGCCGAACAGCATTACTCCAAGGAAACCCGCTTCGAGGAAAAAGGCGGTTAACACTTCATAGGTCAGTAGCGGTCCGGTGATACTCCCGGCGAACTCGGAAAAACCGCTCCAGTTGGTGCCGAATTGATAGGCCATCACCAGCCCGGAAACCACGCCCATACCAAAGTTTACGGCGAATATTTTGGACCAGAAATGATATAGCGAGCGCCAGGTGGGATTTTTCGTTTTTAACCATAGTCCTTCGAGCACTGCCAGATAACTGGCGAGCCCGATGGTAATGGCCGGAAAGATAATGTGGAAGGATACCGTAAACGCGAACTGGATCCTCGCCAGGTGAAACGCGTCAAGACCGAACATGCTTAACTCCGCAGGCAAAATTGATTTGGCGCAATTCTAAGCCTGGGAAGCAATAGAGGGCAGAAACAGAACAGTTCTTTTTAACCATAACAGTTGCACTATTGCTATGGTTTTCACAAAAGCAGGGACCTTCAATGTTGATGCCTTGATTAGTTCAAAAAGTGAATTAGCACTTTGTTATATTCGCCGCAAATAATTCATTGGAACAATAAAATGAGCGGAATCGACTTTGTCGTTTTGTGGGTTGACTCAAGTGATTTAGTCTGGCAGGCTAGTTTTTCCCAACATAAAGCCGCGTGTTACCACGATGAGGGTGCTATACATCCGGCACGGTTCAGGGATATGGGTATCTTTAATTATTGGTTCAGATGTGTTGAAAAATATGCACCATGGGTCAGGAAGATACATTTAGTTACATGCGGACAAATTCCTGCATGGCTTAATGTTCATCATAAGAAATTAAATATCGTTTTTCATGAGCAGTTCATCGAAAGTAAGTATCTGCCTACCTTCAACTCAAATGCGATAGAACTTAATATCCACAAAATTAATGATTTGAGTGATAAGTTTGTGTTATTTAATGATGATACTTTCATCACGGCACCGCTGAGCGAAAACTTCTACTTTGATCACGGTAAACCTAATGACTTTCTGATTTTAAAGAGAAATCCACCAACCAATAAAGATGACCTTATCATGAGTTCATCAGATTTTCTCAATGTCAGCATCTTAAATAGCCACTTTAGTAAACATGTTACAATGCGAGAGAATAAGAGTAAATATTACAACATGTGTTACAAAAGACGACTATTGAAAAATTTTTCTAACAGAAAAGAGAAGTTTTTTGAAGGCTTTTACAGCCGACATATTCCACAGCCATTTTTGAAAAGCACATTTAATGAGATATGGCAGGTAGAAGAAAAACTGCTGAGAGAAACGATCAGCAAGAAATTCAGAGAGCCTTTGTGCTTAACGCAATATTTATTCCGTTACTGGCAACTGGCTAAAGGAACGTTTAACCCACAAAATCCCCTAAAGAGAGGGAAGTATTTTAATTTGTCTTCTAAAAGTATCAATGATGCTATCAAAACGCTAACCGATGGAACCGCTCAGGTCTGCTTTAATGATACAGAAATACTTAATGATTTTGATGCTGTGACCAATAAGTTGCGAACAGCCTTTGAGAAAAAGCTCAGTGAGAAATCAGAGTTTGAGCTTTAAAGTGATCGCTGCGCACCTTTCATAAAAAATCTAACCGTTATGAAATCTAATCAAATTTTGGTCATAACAGTTATAAAAAATGTCTTGATTATGTAAACTGATATACACAGTGGTTGTCACCAACACCGGTAATCAGGACGAAACATGAAAAAGTACCAGCGACTGGCAGAGCAAATTCGCGAGCAAATCGCGTCTGGCGTATGGCAACCCGGCGATCGTCTGCCTTCTTTGCGTGAGCAGGTGGTCAGCAGCGGGATGAGTTTTATGACCGTTGGCCATGCCTATCAGTTGCTGGAAAGCCAGGGCCGGATTATTGCCCGGCCACAGTCGGGTTACTATGTTGCCGCACGTCCCGAACGCGAGCTGGCAGCGCCGCCAGCGCAGGTGATGCGCGACGAAGCGGTGGATATCAACACCTACATTTTTGATATGCTACAGGCCAGTCGGGATGCGTCGGTGATGCCATTTGCCTCTGCGTTCCCTGACCCGCGTCTGTTCCCCCTCCAGCAGTTAAACCGCTCGCTGGCGCAGGTGAGTAAAACGGCCACGGCGATGAGCGTGATCGAAAACTTGCCTCCGGGGAATCAAGAGCTGCGCCATGCCATCGCCCGCCGCTATGCCCAACAGGGGATGACTATTTCACCTGACGAAATTGTGATCACCACCGGTGCGCTAGAAGCCCTAAACCTGAGCCTGCAGGCGGTCACCGAGCCGGGTGACTGGGTAATTGTCGAAAACCCCTGTTTTTATGGCGCATTGCAGGCACTGGAGCGATTACGTCTGAAGGCGCTGTCTGTTGCCACTGATGTTAAAGAAGGGATCGATCTTACCGCGCTCGAGCAGGCATTGCAGGAGTATCCGGTAAAAGCGTGTTGGTTGATGACCAACAGCCAAAATCCGCTGGGGTTTACGCTCAGCGCAGAGAAAAAAGCGCATCTGGTCGCATTACTGGAGAAATATCATGTGATGCTGATTGAAGATGATGTTTATAGCGAACTGTACTTTGGTCGAGAAAAACCGCTCCCCGCCAAAGCCTGGGATCGCAGCGATAGCGTTCTGCATTGTTCATCATTCTCAAAATGCCTGGTGCCCGGATTTCGTATTGGCTGGGTGGCGGCAGGGAAACATGCCCGGCGCATTCAGCGACTCCAGCTAATGAGCACCTTATCCACCAGTTCCCCCATGCAGCTTGCTCTCGTGGACTATTTGTCAACCCGACGCTATGACGCGCATCTGCGCCGTTTACGCCGTCAACTTGCAGAACGCAAACAGCAGGCCTGGCAAACGCTACTGCGCCATCTTCCGGCGGAGGTCAAAATTCACCACAACGACAGCGGCTATTTTCTGTGGCTCGAACTGCCGGAACCGCTGGATGCGGGAGAGCTCAGTACGCAAGCGTTGGCGCACCACATCAGCATTGCGCCGGGGAAAATGTTCTCAACCTCGGGAAGCTGGACACGTTTCTTTCGCTTTAATACCGCATGGCACTGGGGAGAACGCGAGGAACTGGCGGTGAAACAGCTTGGAAAATTAATTCGCGAAATGATGAAATAAAATCTAACGCGCTATTCAATATAAAAGAATAGTGCGTTCTTATTTTCGAAATAGAGAATACCGAACCCTGATGTTATTTATATCGGGTGCTACCATACAAAAAATCAATAGTTCTTACTATTGCCACCTCTACGCCTAACTCCTTGTCTATACTCCAGAAGATTAAAACACCCGGTCAGAATCAGTAGCGTAATGAGCGTTAGCTCACAACCTGATTAAATTTCCTTGCGCCAGCAGGAACGCTTAGCACACCCCGACTATTTTTAGGAAAGGACATATATTTACGGCAAGGCTGCCGCTCAATATTTTTTCGACAGGAGTAAGATGTTATGAGCAAGCAATTTGCCCTCAGTAGCCTGTGTGCGCTCAGTATGACGCTGATGACTGCACAGGCAGCCGAACCCCCTACATCATTAGATAAACCGGAAGGCCGCCTGGATATTATTGCCTGGCCGGGTTATATCGAGCGCGGACAAACCGATAAACAATATGACTGGGTCTCGCAGTTTGAGAAAGATACCGGCTGCGCGGTCAATGTTAAAACGGCGGCCACATCTGATGAGATGGTCAGCCTGATGGCAAAAGGCGGCTACGACCTGGTGACCGCGTCCGGTGACGCTTCACTGCGTCTGATTATGGGTAAACGCGTGCAGCCGATTAACACTGCGCTGATCCCAAACTGGAAAAGTATCGATCCACGCGTGGTGAAAGGCGAGTGGTTTAACGTTGGCGGAAAAGTATATGGCACCCCGTATCAGTGGGGACCAAACTTGCTGATGTATAACACCAAAACTTTCCCAACACCGCCAGATAGCTGGAACGTGGTGTTTGTTGAGCAAAAACTTGAGGATGGAAAAAGCAATAAAGGACGCGTGCAGGCCTACGATGGCCCGATCTATATCGCCGATGCCGCGTTATTCGTTAAAGCCACCCAGCCGCAATTAGGCATCACCGATCCCTACCAACTCACCGAACAGCAGTATCAGGCGGTTATAAAAGTCCTGAGCGATCAGCATGCGCTAATCCATCGCTATTGGCACGATACCACTGTGCAAATGAGTGACTTCAAAAACGAAGGCGTGGTGGCATCCAGCGCCTGGCCTTATCAGGCTAACGCCCTGAAAGCAGAAGGTCAGCCTGTTGCCACGGTATTCCCAAAAGAAGGGGTTACCGGTTGGGCTGACACCACCATGCTGCATAGTGCAGCGAAACACCCGGTGTGCGCTTACAAATGGATGAACTGGTCATTAACCCCGAAAGTACAGGGCGACGTAGCCGCCTGGTTTGGTTCTCTGCCAGTGGTGCCTGAAGGATGTAAAGCCAGCCCGCTGTTGGGTGAAAAGGGCTGTGAAACCAACGGCTATAGCTACTTTGACAAAATCGCCTTCTGGAAAACGCCAATGGCGGAAGGTGGCAAATTCGTTCCTTACAGTCGCTGGACGCAGGATTACATCGCCATTATGGGCGGTCGTTAATTCCGCTGGGGGTTTTATGACGTACGCAGTAGAGTTTCATAACGTCTCGCGTCTGTACGGGGATGTTCGTGCAGTTGATGGAGTGAGTATTGCGATTAACGACGGGGAGTTTTTTTCTATGCTGGGGCCATCCGGCTCCGGCAAGACCACCTGTCTGCGCCTGATTGCCGGGTTCGAGCAGCTTTCAGGCGGCGCAATCACCATTTTTGGAAAACAAGCCAGCGAATTGCCGCCCTGGGAGCGGGACGTCAATACGGTATTTCAGGATTACGCGCTATTCCCACATATGTCGATCCTCGACAACGTTGCTTACGGGCTGATGGTCAAAGGGATTGATAAAAAACAGCGTCACGCCAAAGCCCGTGAGGCGCTTGATAAGGTCGCACTCGGTTTTGTTCATGAGCGCAAACCGTCACAGCTTTCCGGCGGACAACGTCAGCGCGTGGCGATTGCCAGGGCCTTGGTTAATGAGCCACGCGTCCTGCTGTTGGATGAGCCGCTCGGGGCTTTGGATCTTAAGTTGCGCGAACAGATGCAATTAGAGCTGAAGAAGTTACAGCAATCTCTCGGTATCACCTTCATTTTTGTCACTCACGATCAGGGCGAAGCGCTGTCGATGTCTGACCGTGTGGCGGTGTTTAATAACGGTCGCATCGAACAGGTGAACTCGCCGCGTGAACTGTACATGCGACCGCGTACGCCGTTTGTGGCAAGTTTCGTCGGGACGTCCAATGTCTTTGATGCCACGATGTCAGCGAACGTTTGCGGGCTACAGGGAATGTTTTCCCTGCGTCCGGAACACATTCGTCTGAATGATATTGGGGGAGAAGTCCAGGCTCCGGGCGTTATCCAGGCGGTGCAGTACCAGGGCGCGGCGACACGGTTTGAACTGAAACTCGCCGGCGGTGAAAAGTTGCTGGTTAGCCAGGCGAACCTGACGGGAGAAATGCTGCCCTCAACGCTGTCGCCGGGTCAGCAGGTGATGGCATCGTGGTCACGCGACGTGATGGTGCCGCTGGTTGAGGAGAGGTGAATGGCTATGAACGTCTTACCTTCGCCATCGCAACCGACAAATCTGAACAAGATCTCCGGTTTCTTCTGGCGTAATCCGGGGCTGGGGCTGTTTTTACTGCTTCTCGGGCCGCTGATGTGGTTTGGCATCGTCTACTTTGGCTCACTGCTGACGCTGTTGTGGCAAGGTTTTTATACCTTCGACGATTTCACCATGTCGGTTACGCCGGACCTGACGCTGGCGAATCTGCAGGCGCTGTTTAATCCCGCCAACTACGACATCATTTTGCGTACCCTGACGATGGCGATAGCGGTCACCATTGCCAGCGCGATTCTGGCGTTTCCAATGGCGTGGTATATGGCGCGCTATACCAGCGGCAAAATGAAAGCCTTTTTTTACATTGCGGTGATGCTGCCGATGTGGGCCAGCTACATTGTTAAAGCCTACGCGTGGACGTTACTGCTGGCGAAAGACGGCGTGGCGCAGTGGTTTTTAACCCATCTTGGGCTGGAGCCGCTGCTGCTTTCGTTCCTGACGCTACCTGCTGTTGGCGGCAATACGTTGTCGACCTCAGGGTTAGGGCGCTTTCTGGTGTTCGTCTACATCTGGTTGCCGTTTATGATCCTGCCGGTACAGGCCGCATTGGAGAGGCTTCCTCCGTCACTGTTACAGGCTTCCGCTGATTTGGGCGCACGCCCTCGTCAAACCTTCCGCTATGTGGTCCTTCCGCTGGCAATACCCGGTATCGCGGCGGGATCGATCTTTACCTTCTCTCTGACGTTGGGCGACTTTATCGTGCCGCAACTGGTGGGACCGCCGGGGTATTTCATCGGCAACATGGTGTATTCGCAACAAGGGGCGATCGGCAATATGCCGATGGCGGCGGCATTTACTCTGGTGCCGATTGTGTTAATCGCACTGTATCTGGCGTTCGTGAAGCGTCTGGGAGCTTTCGATGCACTCTGAACGCGCACCCTGGTTACTCAAACTGGCGGCATGGGGCGGGGTTATTTTCCTGCACTTTCCCATCCTCATCATCGCCACCTATGCTTTTAATACTGAGGAGGCTGCTTTCAGTTTTCCACCGCAGGGGTTAACGCTGAAGTGGTTTAGCGTTGCGGCACAGCGTAGCGATATTCTGGAATCAGTGACGTTGTCACTTAAAATCGCTGCGTTGTCGACGGCCATTGCTCTCGTTCTGGGGACGCTGGCCGCTGCCGCGCTGTGGCGTAGGGACTTTTTTGGCAAGAGTGCAATATCGCTGTTGCTGCTGTTGCCAATCGCGTTACCGGGGATCATCACCGGTCTGGCGCTGTTGACGGCGTTTAAAACCATCAACCTGGAACCGGGTTTTCTCACCATCGTGGTGGGGCATGCGACGTTTTGCGTGGTGGTGGTGTTTAACAACGTAGTGGCGCGTTTTCGCCGTACCTCATGGAGTCTGGTTGAAGCGTCTATGGATCTTGGCGCCAACGGCTGGCAAACCTTTCGTTACGTGGTGCTGCCGAACCTGGCATCGGCACTGCTGGCAGGAGGGATGCTGGCGTTTGCCTTGTCATTTGATGAAATCATCGTGACAACGTTCACTGCCGGACATGAAAGAACACTTCCTTTGTGGCTGCTCAATCAATTGGGTCGTCCACGAGATGTGCCTGTCACCAACGTTGTGGCATTGCTGGTAATGCTGGTGACTACACTGCCAATTTTAGGGGCCTGGTGGCTAACGCGTGAAGGCGACACTCTCGCCGGAAACGGTAAATAAACGACGATATGGGAAATTGCTATGCAACATCAATTACTGATTAATGGCGAGCTGGTCAACGGTGAAGGTGAAAAGCAGCCGGTCTATAACCCTGCCACTGGTGAACTGATTCTGGAGATTGCAGAGGCCTCAGCCATGCAGGTTGATGCCGCGGTCCGTGCGGCCGACCATGCATTTGCCAGTTGGGGGCAAACCACACCGAAAGTGCGTTCCGAGTTACTGCTGAAACTGGCGGATGCTGTCGCGGATAACGCGCAAACATTCGCTGAGCTGGAATCGCTCAACTGCGGTAAGCCGCTGCACTGTGTGCTCAACGATGAAATTCCGGCCATCGTCGATGTTTTCCGCTTCTTCGCCGGGGCAGCCCGCACCCTGCAAGGCCAGGCCGCCGGAGAGTATCTGGAAGGGCATACGTCAATGATTCGCCGGGATCCGCTGGGCGTGGTCGCCTCCATTGCGCCGTGGAACTACCCGCTGATGATGGCGGCGTGGAAACTGGCTCCGGCGCTGGCGGCGGGGAACTGCGTGGTGATTAAACCGTCGGAAATTACCCCATTGACGGCGCTTAAACTGGCCGAGTTTGCCAAAGATATTTATCCGGCAGGCGTTGTTAACGTGCTGTTTGGTCGCGGTAAAACGGTGGGGGATCCGCTGACCGGACATGAAAAAGTCCGCATGGTTTCGCTAACCGGCTCAATTGCCACTGGCGAACACATTATTCAGCACACCGCGCCGTCAATTAAGCGCACACATATGGAACTGGGCGGCAAAGCCCCGGTGATCATTTTTGATGATGCGGATCTGGATGCGGTAGTGAGCGGCGTGCGAACCTTTGGTTATTACAACGCCGGACAAGACTGTACCGCCGCTTGTCGAATCTATGCCCAGAAAGGCATTTATGACGCGTTGGTTGAGAAACTCGGCGCGGCGGTTGCCAGCCTGAAAATTGGCGCGCCGAACGACGAATCGACGGAGCTGGGACCGGTAAGTTCGCAGGCACATCTTGATCGCGTGGCCAAAGCGGTCGATGAGGCCAAAGCCCTGGGGCATATCAAGGTTATCACCGGTGGTAAAAAAGTGGATGGTGCAGGCTACTACTTTGCCCCAACGCTGCTGGCCGGGGCGAAGCAAGAAGATGCCATCGTGCAGCGGGAAGTTTTTGGTCCGGTGGTCAGCGTGACCGTATTTGATGATGAAGACCAGGTACTGGCGTGGGCGAATGATTCGAAATACGGACTGGCATCTTCCGTCTGGACCCGGGACGTCGGACGCGCGCATCGGTTCAGCTCTCGTCTGCAATATGGTTGCACCTGGGTCAATACCCATTTTACGCTGGTCAGCGAGATGCCGCACGGCGGGCAAAAACAGTCTGGTTATGGCAAAGATATGTCGGTGTACGGACTGGAGGATTACACGATTGTTCGCCATGTCATGATCAAGCATGAGTGACATTTTAAGCGTGAATATCTAATGCGGCACGGATAGCTAAAAATCAGCAAACGGGTGTCTATACTATTCGCGCCACTGGCCTCGTCGCCATCGGACGGCGGTAAGTTGGAAATATCCGCGAGGTCAGGCTAATTGATACGACAAAGCCCCAGTTTAACGCCGGGGCTTTGTGCTTTCAGGTATACCGTCCGGTTATTAGCGGCGCAAGCTGCAAAGCCAGGCTAGTAGCGCACAGACGCTCAGCACCAGCCCCAGTTGTTGCACCATGCCAGCCAATCCCAGCATCATTCCCAGTAACAGGTAATAGCTTAACCCGAACAAAGCACCGGCGGCCCCGGCCTGTTCACGATATCGACGCAGAGCCTGGCTCAATACATTGGGAATGGCGATACCATAGGCCAGTACCACCCCAAACACCGGTATCAGGATCCATGCAGTATGCTGTAGCCACCACGCCGCCAGACCTGACAACACGGCCAGCGCGCAAGCATGACGTACCAACTGTTCCGGCGTCAGACCGGTAGTTAACAGCCGCCGATTCAGCAGGCTCCCCGACAGCGAAGCCAGCGCAAGTAACACTCCTGTCCAGCCAAAGGCTCTGGAACTCCATCCCAACTGCCCGAAAAGAAATGGCGCCAGGCTGTAATAACTAAACAGCATGGTATTTAACAACGCGACCAGGATGGCATTTTTCCACAGCTCACTGTCTCGCGCCATACGGGGAAAGAGCACCGTCATCCGTGGGCGGACCGTATTCTCCGGCCTTGTTTCCGGCAAAAGGGTTGCTGTCAGTATGAGCAGTAATATCGCCAGTAAAACAAGGGCAACGAATACACCAACATGACCATAGAAGCTTACCACCCAGCCTCCGCTTAGCAGGCCAAAAACCGGACTCAGTGCCAGCGCGGCACCCATCACAGAAAAGACGCGGGATAGCGTGGTTGATTCATAACTGTCCCTCAACATGGTCTGTACCACGACTGACCCGGCAGCCGCTCCGATGGCTGACACCATCCGCGCCAGTAGCAACACGTTGAAATTGGTGGCAACAATGGCCAATGCGCAACCTGTGCTGTAGCAGATAAGTCCTGCCAGCATCGCCCGCCGTCGCCCGATACTGTCGCTCAGCCAGCCCCATATCGTCACACCGACGGCGAAGGCAACAAAGTAAACGGAGAGTGTTTGAGCCGCACGTTCACTGCTGATGTGAAAAGCGCTGGCTATGCCAGGCAATGCCGGGCTGTAAATGGTTTCCACCAGTTGTGGGAACATAATCAGTAGAGTAAGGAGCCACAGCGGCGGGCGACGAAGAATATTCATAGCAATATCCGTAGAGACCGAAAACAGGCGGGCATTATTGCTGAAAGGGGTGTGTCTTATTACTATTAGCAGGACTTTAAATATCAAAAATCGGACAGATAATGAAAATTGCCCCCGATGAAATTTTCGATGCGGATAGCTTTGATAACCCGGTAATCGGGATTGCCGCCGATATGGGCGTACACGATTCAGGACGCCATAGCCACCTTCGTCATCAGCTCCTTTTTTCGGCTGCGGGGAGCATCACGATTGAGCTGGAGCAGGCCCTGTGCCAGCTGCCGCCACGCCGAGCGGTCTGGATCCCGGCTGGTACGGTTCATCGCGCCATCATGCGTGGCGTAATGGCTTATCGTTCTTTGTACTTTTCAACCTCGCTGCCGTTATCCAATCTGCCAATGCAAATCGTCGAGGTTAATTCTCTTTTTTTCGAAGTCATAGAACGCATGGCCTTTTGGTCATGGGATATGCCTGCGGTGCAACAGGCCAGCCTCATCACCGTTTTTTGTCAGGAATTGCGGGCCGCGCGCAGTGAAAACTGGACATTACAATTTCCCTCAGATCCACGGCTGGACATATGGCTTGAGCAATTGCGTATGGGCGCGTTACCACCGCGACTGAATCAGTTGTCCCAACAGGTTGGGGCGTGTGAGAGGACAATCAGCCGGATCTTTATCAGAGATACCGGGATGAATTATCAGAACTGGCGGCAGCAATTTAGACTGTTAAAGGCCATGGAAATGCTGGCGGACGGGAGTCATATTAGCCACGCGGCGCAACATCTGGAATTTGTCAGTGACAGTGCTTTTATCGCATTTTTCCGTCAGCACACTGGCACCACACCGGCCCGGTTTACAGGTAATTAATGCCGCAGAAGGGTTAGGGATATTACAACCTGAGGGTAATTTACCAGATGAAGGCAGGGTGGGAAGATTATTGACTAATGGCAGAGAGAAGTCCTCTCTGCCAGTGGACGCTGCCATTAATCAAGAAGTTTCACATCAAGCAAACCAGCCGAACCTTGCGGAAATCAGACTGAATAGTCCTACAGCAGCAAATATATTTATCAGCACCACAGTTTTACTGGAAACATTCATTTGTGCCACCTTTCGTTTTAACCCCTATGGGTATAGTACGGGTTATAACTATCCGCAATAGTACGAAATCTGAACATAATGAAAACGGGTTGTTTTACCGCTGTTTCTCTTAAAATAATTAATAAAACTTGATGTGAGTCATGAAAAAGAGCATATTGCGCGCGATTTTACCTTCTGGCCTGGATGGCTTACATGTCTCTGTACCAAAAAATGTTGGTCTTTTATGCAGTGATGGCCGCTATCACGGCAATCATCACCTGGTTTTTGTCCCGCGATAAAAAGCGGATCCGCTTTCTCAGCGCGGTATTAGTCGGGGCGACCTGGCCAATGAGCTTCCCCGTCGCGCTGATGTTTTCACTTTTCTGATGAGGCCGTTTCAGACGGAAAGTAGGGTATCTAAACGTTTTTTGTCGGCTTCCGTGACATCCTGTGGGTGCTGATACCCCACGTTCTCATTCGCGCGTGTATACAAAGCAACCAGCCAGTCGTAAACGTAGCGACTTGCACCGTGCGAAGGCTGTTCTTCCAGTTTGGCCAGGCGCGACATTGGTTGTTGCTTTGGCGCGCTAAAAATAGCCGCGCCTTTTTGGATCCTGCTGGCAGGGCGCTGTTCCTCAGCAACGTTGGTAAATCCAAGCCAGGTAATAAAATCCCCAATATCGGCATGTAGCTGCGCTGCACAGACGTTTTCACGCTGCATAATATGCTGTAAGCGTTGCGGCATATCCAGGCGATAGCTGGTGGTAACGAGGATATCAGCCACCTGCCTTAGCGTACGAGGATCGAGGCCTAAACGGCGCGCATTATTTTCATCGCGGCACCACTGGCGCACGTGATTAACCCACATTTTGTGTGCCTGGTATCCAGTTTCTTTACTTTCCTGCGAGTGCGGCATGTCACGCACTTCAGCAAACAGGTCGATCTCTTCATTAAATAACCCGTTCACCTGTTCCTCACGCGGCTGATGAACACGCAGAAGAGACTCAAAGAGGCGCATTGGCGGCAGTAAACCCTCCAGGAGTTCCCCATGTTTTGCCGCCTGGGATTGTAACTGGCGGATCACCGACTCGCTGCTACCTGACTCATTATCACGGGTGTTAATCCAACTCATCAGCGTTTCGCGGATGCGCTGTTGGTGCTGTTCGCGCAGAGAGGTCAGCCTGGCCTGACGCTGTTGTGGTGAAGTCGCCTGAGTCAGCCATTCGACAAGGCGTTGTAAGCTGTGGTTATCCAGCGCCTGTAGCGTCCCCCAGTGCAGTCCCGGTTTGCCCATTAATTGCTGTACTGACTCATCCAGGTTTTGCTGGGTGCTAAAACGCGCATCCTGTGGGGTAATGGCCCAGACTACGCCCGGTAATGCGGCGTCATGTACGGGTTGCGTATCGTTGACCCAGCCCAGTAGCTTGCGGGTAATGGTTGGCGTCTGGGCGCGGGTAGATACCGCGTTGCAGATTAGGAGCACATCCGGTTGCAGATGCTGGCGATAATGCTCCAGCATCCAGCCTAATTTTGCCTGCCACAGCGGATGGGAATGAGCATCCGGGGCGAGGGGAATATCGAGCAGGTCGACATTCTCCAGCACAGTATCTTCCACCGTCAGGACCAGCTCGCGCGTCAGCAGTGCCAGCGAGGTTTGCGAGAGACTGACCGCATTGAGCAACTGATGATTTTCAATCGGATGAACGACTACATCACTTTGTGCTTCACTCCCATGCAATGCCGCCTGAGTGAGAAAACTTTCGGCAGGTAAGCCAAAATGATCAACCAGCAGGCTCAGTGGGGCCGCTAATTCTTGCGCGTTCCCGGTTTGTTGCAACGTATGCGCCAACGCCAGCCACTGTTGCGTTAGCTCTGGTTGTTCTCCCCACAATAATGCCCAGGCGTTTGCCCGGGTCGTCAGATCCAGAGCGGGCAGCAGCGTGGCAAACTGATGCCATAGCGCATCGTCAATTTGCTGTTGGTTAGCCGGTACGCAGGAGCGCCAGAAACGACCGATTGTCGCGACATCCTGAGCAGTAATACCTTGCACCGGATGACGCTGACGCAGCGTTTGCCATTTTTCCAGGCGCGCTTCAATAATCGATTTCTCAACCTGGCGGTTGTCCGGGAGCGCACAGAACTGCGTGATAAACAGCTGTACCAGTTCGGCTTCACTGAGTAAGCGTAAGCGCAACGGCCATTCGCTATTCAGCAGATTATCTTCACGCGTAAAGCGAATCGCCATATTGGTCGGTGCATGCCCCGGATTAATATGCGAAAAATAATCAAAACTGCGATCCGGGGTCACGATGTTCATTTTGCCGTTGGCATTGCTGCACAATGCCGCGAGCAGATGCGCTTTTGCTGATTGTGAATGCCCGTATAACCCAACACAGCCTCGTGCTGAAAAGGTCGCCGTCAGCGCAGATTCATTAACCGCGGCTAACGTAAGTTGTGTCAGCAGGGCATCCGCCTCATCATCAAGACGAACCGAATGCTGGCGGGACTCTGTTACCCACTCGATGGCGGCCTGCGCGGTGTTTAACATCTTACTCATTTCAGGTACACGCTCCCGCTATCAATCCAGTAATGGCTACCGCTATGGCGACGATCCGCCAGCGTATTCAGTTTTAACGTTAAGGCATTCGCGGCAACGGGGGTGCCATCCTGTAACCAGGCATCGCTGAGTACGAAGCATTCCGGGCCGCTCTCTTTGCTGCCGCCACGTAACTGCAGCCGTACATTTAATACGCCATCTCCGGCGATGCTTTTTGCCAGTTCGGCAGAATTTATGCTCAGCGTATACAGCGGCGTGGCAGGCCATCGGCTGTTTGCCAGTTGGCGGAAACCTAACGTCACATTGCCGCGCAGCGGGAAGTGCAAACGGGTATCCAGCTTCGCGCCGGGTTTATCCAGATCGATATCGTGATACCAGATGTTCTCATCGCGCAGCGTGTTGACCGTATTATCCAGCACACCAAGATAACGTACGGTCGAATAAGCGCCGATATCGGCAGCTTTAAAATTGAAGCGCGGTAAACGCAGATCCAGTGCCAGGCTGCATAGCATTGCGCCGACTGCTGCGGTGGATTTGGGGTTGCCAATCCGCCCTTGCTGACTGAACGGATACCACTCGTGGACCCGATAGTTATCCATCCAGATCATACGATTAACCGGAACGGGTTGAAGATGGCGGATCAACGCCTGTACGCCCGGTAAACAGGCGGGTCTGCCGGTCACTAATAAAATGTCGCAACGATAATGTGAAATAGCCTCACAGACCGCGTGCAGCGGCGAGGTCAGGGTAAATTTCCCCGCCAGTAACGCTTCTTGTAACTGCCTGAACTGCACCTGTAACGGCACGCTCAAAACATCAAACGCTGGTGAACCAGAGGGCAACGCATGATCGATAGCCTGTTGGATATAGTTCATCACGTTACGCGTGGGTTGCTGGCTAAGCAGCTCGCCAAAGGTAGCATGCAGCCCGGCTACCGGATCGTTAATATCGCTTTGTTCCCAAGCGGAGAGCACCGCATGACCGAGCGGCATAAAGAGTTGTAATGCCGTTTGCTGACGCAGAATTGCCTGAGTATCGATGCGCCCGGAATCGCCAAACAGCGTAGCCAGTAATGCAGCGGCGTCGGTCACGCCAGCCTGCTGCAAGCGGGTTTGCAGGGCAGGTAGCACGCAACGCTGAATCACGTCCAGCAGCATGTCATCGCCCGCGACCTTAAACCCTTCGCGAAACAGCAAATGTGGAGTGATCTTGACGTTCGCACCAACGCCGTCATCAAGCTGATAATGGACGACGGCCATATCCGTTGTGCCACCGCCAATATCGATGGATGCCACGCGCAGCGCACGGCCTTTTATCTCACCTAGTTCCGGCAGACGGTCCGGACGGGAAAGGGCATTAAAAAACGATTCGGTATGGCCATCGTAGTGGGAAATCGCCTCGTTATACAGCCACACCAACTGACCGCAGCTGGCCTCATCCCATTCCATCTGAATCTCAGGGACGGGAACCACGCTCTTTTCCTGCTGCTTGCGGGTGGTGAAGTCTTCATCCTGCGGGTGCCAGCCCATCGCTTTCCAGACCAGTGCAATGGCTTCAAACATACGCAGGCGGAAAATCTCGCGCTCCTGTTTTGGCATCGCTGATGGCAGGGTCAGGATCAATGTGCGCAACTGGCGAGGAGAGGCCGGGAAACCGAGGCGCAAACGCGTCGCCACGCTGTTAATTTGACCCAGTGCCTGAGCCAGGATCTCACACAGCATATGCGTCATCAACGTGCTGCGGCTGTATTGCGGTGAGAACACCGGCAGACGGTCATCCTGCGGCAGGCTGAACAGCGGTTGTCCGTCATCATTCATTAGATTCATCAGCGGGAAGGCGGTAGCCAGCGGTTCGCGCTGGGTTTTGCCATTCATCTGGCTAAAGCGCCAGTCATGCAGCACAGGCGTTTCATCCCACAGATAACGGCGCGGGCTGGAGATCCCGCTGCTGCCTTCCGTACCCATACGTTGCATCGCCAGCTTGCGGGCTTCATCGCCCACGCGAACAATCGACGGCCAGATAAAGGCGTCATCACGACCGCTCTCAACGGAAAAGTGCTGTTTACCGAACCGCGCTTCGGAAAACTCCAGTCGGCTGGTGAATAGCGGATCGTTAAGAAACTGCGGCTCGCTTAATGACCGCACCTGTAATTCAGCGGTCTGGCGCAGTCCATCATTGGCATCGCCGTGATCCTCAATCAGGACGCCGCAGGTATGGGTATTACCAATATCCAGGATCAGATCAACGGGAATTGCCGGTGTGCTGAGTGTATGTGTGACCAGCTTGACTTCCGGAATGGAAAGCTGTTCGCCTAACAGGGTTAACAAATTTAACCAGTGCGCCTGATATTCAAAGTTACGCAGCGCCTGCTGGATCTCATGTTCTGAGCGGTTCTCGTGCTGAGTGGCATGGTGCATAAAGGATTCGCGCAGCCAGCCGTCAATCCAGGTCTGGTCGAGGAAATCGGCAATTTCGTTGTCATGCCAGGCCAGTGCAAATCGCGTACCGTTAAGCAGGTCATTTTCGTTAGGGGTTAACGCTGCCGGGGCATTTTCAGTGAGCTGGCTGTCCAGCGCCAGGGTAATGCGGTGGGTGTTGCCCGCGCTGTCAGGTTGTGCCAGTTTTCGTACCTGTACACGCGCCCAGTTATCCGGGCCTTCAACAAACGTACGCGGCGGATTAAAGCGCAGGAACGGCAGCGGTAGCCAGACGCCGTCGAGCACGTCCAGAGAATAATGCAGCGTCTGGGTGCTTTCCGGTTTCACCACTTCGGGCTGACTGCCGGTGCTGCCCGGCAAGGTATAGCGTCCCGTTATCAGATCGAAGTCCAGCCGTAGCAGGGGACCGTTGGCCGTTTTGCGCACAAAGCGGCCATGATGTGCAGACTCCTGCGGCGTCAGGCCAAAATCCAGAAATTGCACACCGCTATTGGCGATGAGCGTCACGCTCTGTTTGTAGTCACACAGATTCACCAACATAAAATCAGGCACCTATCTTTTTGATCGTCAGAGGAATTTCCGCGTGATCGTCATATCGTGCGGTACAGGCTGCGACGTCATTGGTTCCCGCTTTGCAGGTAATTTCAGGCATCGGATAACGTGAGCCATCCGTGCAACGGGCATTGCCGCGACTCTTAATCATTAATTCGCCCGACTGATGCAAACCAGAGAAAATCTCGGCACGACAAACAATATTGTCGCCATGCACTACGCGTGCAGTGCCTTTATTCGTCTGGATCTGATAGCGCAGCGACGGCGCTTTGCCGCTGACCGGATCTTTCACGTCGACGATGACGCGCCAGTTACCGTTGAGGAAACGCGTCGTTCCTGCTTTCATCTGGCTGGCATCCATTACCAGCGCGTCTTTGGGAATAGCGGCAATCACCACCGGCCCTGCGCCAGGTTTCTCTTTTTTCGCTAGCGGAATGACTTCAGCCCGATGCAACGGCAGTGCAGAGGTCAATTCCGGCAAAGGCGTCATGTCTGCTTTAGCGACGGCAATGGGGGCGACTGAAGGGGTAGGGATAACGGCATGTTGTTTCCACAGCAGCGGTCCGACAATGGCTGCGATAATTACGGCGGCAACGGGCAGACTCCACAGCGGCAGGCGACGTGCGGGCTTCACCTGTACCGGTGGCGTTGTGACTTCCGGTTCGTTAATCATGACCAGCGGTTGTGGTTCAGGTTCAACCGGTTTTGGCGGTTCAACGATTGGCGTCAGTAAAGGGGCATCGGCCTCAGTGAAGGTGATTTCAGGTGAAGTCTCTTCTTTCGGGTCAGGTTCTGTCACAGTGACAACCGGTGGAATATCAGCAAGGCGCAGGCAATCGAGCACATCGTCGCGGGGATTTTCATTCAGATTGACGAAGCCCCAGAACGTAATGACGGGTTTGCCATCAACCAGAAACACGTGGTTCTCGCCAGGAAACTGGATGGCTTTTTCGAGCAATGAACCAAACAGCTGGAGGGAGGTTTTTCCCGATTGCAGGCTTTTACGGCTCAGGGCCGCCGCATTTTCCAGCGTGCTCCCCAGATAGCGCAGCGCACGAAAACGTGCCTCTTCATCAGCGGTTTTCCATGCAACGGCTTTTCCTTCAACCGGGGAATACCAGTCAACCCGATCGCCGTTGTCGTTAATTTGTGGGATCGCCAGACAATCCACCATCGCCTGCTGTTTACGCAAACGAAGCGTTTCACGAATTTGCAGTGCTGAATCAAACACGGCCTGACCACCGCCACCCACGGCCTGATAGTCATCCAAATTGCCGCTGCGCAAGAGAGTTTTTGCCACGTTGTTACCCCTTAGACTTCTTCACACATCTACTTTACGTTTTATAAAAACGAGCAAACGGCGAAAGAGAGGCAAAAAGGGGCTAATTTTCATGGCATAGAGTGTCGGGAAAAATCTTGACGTTTTAAAAAAGACTTAAGGGAAATTAATTCGCTTGTGGTGATGAATTATTCAGCGAAAACCACCGGATTAGAATAACCTGATAGTGATTTGTTATTGGTCAGTTTTTGTCAGCTATGCTCTGATATTCCGGTTAATAATAAAATAAGAAGGCTTATAACCATGATTGCAAGGAAAACGTTACTCGCGCTGGCGCTCAGCGCTGTCTTACCGTCAGGCGCAGCGTTCGCGGCCAGCACGGACACCATCATCTATTGCTCTGAAGCATCGCCGGAGTCATTTAACCCGCAAATCGCCAGTTCCGGTCCCTCATTTGTGGCCAGTTCTCAGGTGCTCTATAACCGACTTATCAACTTTGATCCGGTAAAGAATACCCCAATACCGTCTTTGGCAACGGACTGGACAATTTCTCCCGATGGGAAGACTTACACGTTTACTCTGCGTCAGGGGGTGAAGTTCAACAGTAATAAATTCTTTAAACCCACCCGCGACTTCAACGCCGATGACGTGGTTTTCTCGGTATTACGCCAGAAAGATGCCGATCATCCGTACCACAAGGTTTCTCAGGGCAGCTACGAATACTTTAACGATGTCGGTCTGGATAAACTGATCAAAGAAGTGAAGAAGGTGGATGATTATCACGTTCAGTTTGTGCTGAATGAACCTAACGCCGCGTTTCTTGCCGACTGGGGGATGGATTTCGCTTCCATTCTCTCTGCGGAATATGCCGACGCGATGCTGAAAAAAGGCACCCCGGAAAACGTTGATAACTGGCCGATTGGCACCGGGCCATATGTGTTGCAGCAGTACAAACAGGATTCGCAAATCCGCTATCTCGCTAACCCTAACTACTGGGATGGCGCTGTCCCAACGAAGCACCTGATCTTCTCCATCACGCCAAACGTTCAGACCAGATTGGCAAAACTGCAAACCAATGAATGCCAGATAATCCCGGCGCCAGCCCCCGTACAATTTGACGAGATTAAAAAGAATAAAGATTTGACGTTGCATTCGGTTGAAGCGCTGAACGTCGGGTATCTGGCGTTTAATACCGAGAAAAAACCGTTTGATAACGTGTTGGTGCGTCAGGCGTTGAACTACGCGACCGATAAAAAAGCCATTATTAACGCCGTCTTTTTGGGTTCCGGGACGGTGGCAAAATCGCCGATTCCACCGAATATGATGGGGTTCAATAAAGATCTAAAAGATTATGCTTACGACCCGCAAAAAGCGAAAGATCTGCTCAAACAGGCTGGGCTGGAAAACGGATTCGAAGCGACGCTGTGGTCAATGCCGGTTCAGCGTCCATACAACCCCAACTCCCGACGTATTGCCGAGATGATCCAGAGCGATTGGGCAAAAGTCGGCGTGAAGGCAAAAATAGTGTCGTACGAGTGGGGCGAATATCTCTCCGGAATGCGCAAAGGCGAGCATGACACCGCGCTGTTCGGCTGGATGTCAGACAACGGCGATCCGGATAACTTTGCCGATGTACTGCTGGGCTGCGACAGCATTAAAACCGGATCTAACGCCGCGCGCTGGTGCGATAAAGAGTATAATTCTCTGGTTCAAAAGGCGAAACTGGTGAGCAAACCTGAAGAACGCGCCGCGCTTTACCAGCAGTCGCAAGAGATTTTCTACCAGCAGGCTCCGTGGATAGCCCTGGCAAATGGTAAAACGTTCTATGCCACGCGCAGCAACGTCAGCGGATACAGCGTCAGCCTGATGGGCAGTGATTTTTCAAAAGCAAAATTAAATTAATGAGTTAAGGAGAGGTTATGTCGCATCTGGATGAGGTCAGCGCACGAGTTGATGCCGCCATTGAAGAGAGCGTCATTACGCATATGAATGAATTGCTGATTGAACTCAGCGATGATGTCGCGCTGAGCCGGGAAGATCGTTACACCCAGCAACAGCGTTTGCGTACGGCTATCGCACATCATGGCCGTCAGCATAAAGAGGATATGGAAGCCCGTCGCGAACAGTTGACCAAAGGCGGCACAATCCTTTAATTCGTTATTACTGTTATCCGGTCTGTATATTCAGGCCGGATAAGTTTTGTAGGCCTGATAAGCGAAGCGCCATCAGGCAGTTAAAAAGAGCGTCTCGCGACCAACCAGGCCCCGACGACCAGCAGCACCGCGCCGCAAACTGGCCCCACCAGCGCACGTAGCGGTACGCCATGACTGCGCAGAATATCCAGCACCAGTCCGCCAATTAACTGGCTGGCTACCAGTACCGCAATCGTGGTGGCAGCCCCCACATTTTGATAGCCGCTGATACTGGCAAAAACAAAAAAAGACCCCAGCAAACCGGGGATCAGCGTCCACCAGCGCACGCTGGAGACCAGTTCGCCAAACCCCGCAGCGCCTTGCTTAAACCACAGAATGCTGACAAACAGTACAATCCCAACCAGTGAGTTCAGCAGCATGGCAATCAGGATCGTCGAGGAGGTCTGCGTAATACGCACCATTAAGGTATTTTGCACCACCAGACCAATACCTGCGGCAATCAGAAAGGCGAGGGTCAGCGTCTGATTCATCTGCCGGCATCCGGATCGCGACGATCGTCTAACTGTAACTGCATAAAGGTCAGATCCAACCAGCGACCAAATTTGGTGCCGACCTGCGGCATTTGTGCCGTGATCTTAAATCCCAGCGTACTGTGCAAATGTAGCGACGCCTGATTCTGAGACTCAATCCCCGCCACCATCACATGTTTGCCGCACGTGCGCGCTTCTTCTATCAGTCGGCTGAGCAGCGCTCGTCCCAGGCCCTTGCCCTGATGATCAGGATGGACATACACCGAATGTTCAACGGTATAACGAAATCCGTCAAAGTTGCGCCAGTCGCCGAACGAAGCATATCCGGTGACCACGCCGTTTTCTTCACTTACCAGCACGGGATACCCCACCAATTGGCGTGCTTCGTACCACGAGATACGGTTTTCGGCATCGACCGTTTGATCGTTCCAGATAGCCGCCGTATGCAGTACCGCGTGGTTATAAATTTCAGCAATAGCGGCGCAGTCTGCTTTGCTGGCAAATCTAATTGACATGTTGAACCTCAGGGCTTGTTCACTATAGTATTACAATATGAATACTATTGAAGACAGCATAAATCAACGGATCGGTGCAAGAATTCGCCTTGAACGAGAATCTCGCGGCTGGTCTCTGACGGAACTCGCCGAGCGCGCAGGCGTGTCGCGGGCAATGATCCATAAAATAGAGCGCGGGGAGAGCAGCCCCACGGCCACGCTGCTGGGCAGGCTCTCCGGGGCGTTTGGAATCAGCATGTCGATGCTGATTGCGCGGGCCGAAATGCAGGAGGGCAAGTTGCTGCGCCTCGCTGACCAGCCCGTCTGGCACGACCCGCAAAGCCACTATCTGCGACGTCATGTTTCACCGCGTAGCGATCTACCCATCGACCTGGTACAGATCGAATTGCCCGCCGGAAGCGATATCCCAATGCCAGCCTCTTCCTACGTGCAGGCCAGGCAGCTTATCTGGCTACAGCAAGGGGAGTTAGTCTTTGTGGAAGGCGATGTGCGTCATGAAATGAAAGCAGGCGATTGTCTGGAGCTGGGCCCGCCGAATGACTGTCGGTTTATCAATGAAACCGCGCAAACCTGCGTTTATCTGGTTGTGCGATTAAACCATGTCGTGAGCTAAATGCTGGCGCAGGCTGCTACTATTGATGGATTCATGCTAAAAGCAGAGGAGCACATCATGGGTCAACAGACTAATCGTAATCGCCGCTGGGTACTGGCTTCCCGCCCGCATGGCGCGCCAATCCCGGATAACTTCCGTCTTGAAGAAGATGAAGTCGCAACGCCGGGAGAAGGTCAGGTTTTGCTGCGCACCGTTTTCCTTTCTCTCGATCCTTACATGCGTGGGCGCATGAGCGATGAACCGTCTTACTCGCCTCCCGTTGAAATTGGCGGCGTGATGGTTGGTGGCACGGTGAGCCGCGTGGTGTCCTCTAACCATCCTGATTACCAGCCAGGCGAATGGGTGCTGAGCTATAGTGGTTGGCAGGACTATGACATTTCAGACGGTAACGGACTGGTGAAGCTTGGCGATAATCCTGAACATCCTTCCTGGGCGCTGGGTGTTTTGGGAATGCCGGGATTTACCGCCTATATGGGCTTGCTGGACATCGGCCAGCCGAAAGCCGGGGAAACGCTGGTTGTCGCCGCTGCAACTGGCCCGGTGGGCGCAACGGTTGGACAGATTGGTAAGCTCAAAGGGTGTCGGGTGATCGGTGTGGCGGGCGGGGCAGAGAAATGCCGGCATGCCACTGAAGTGCTGGGCTTTGATGTTTGTCTCGATCACCATGCGCAAGATTTTGCGCAACAACTGGCAAAAGCGTGTCCACAGGGGATTGATATTTACTACGAGAACGTGGGCGGTAAGGTGTTTGACGCCGTACTGCCGTTACTCAATACCTCTGCGCGCATACCGCTTTGCGGACTGGTCAGCGGTTACAACGCGACATCGCTTCCGACCGGCCCTGACCGATTACCATTGCTGATGGCAACCTTACTGAAAAAGCGTATCCGGATGCAGGGTTTTATTATTGGTCAGGATTATGGTCACCGCATTCATGAGTTTCAGCGGGAGATGGGGCGTTGGATTAAAGAGGGTAAAATCCACTACCGTGAGCAGGTCACTGACGGTCTGGAGAATGCGCCGCAGACCTTTATCGGTTTGCTGACCGGGAAAAACTTCGGCAAGGTGGTTATTCGCGTAGCAGACGATGCATAAAGAGTGCTGGCGGGAGCGATTCCCGCCAGTATTATTCAAAACGCCAGGCCAGATTAATACCCACGCCATAGTTTCGTCCTGGCGCCGGTTCGTAGTATCTGTCCCTTGTTTCATTAACAATCACCGACCCAGCATAGGCCTTATCAAACAGGTTATCCACCCGACCGAACAGGTCGATCATGAGACTGCTGTAATAAAATTTATAGCCGGTATTCAAGCCAACTACGGTATATGACGGGGCTTTCGCCGTGTTTTCATCATTGGCCATAATGTCGCCCATATAACGCACATCTGCTCCCGCATACCAACCTTCATCTGGCACGTAACCCAGTGAGGCAAATCCCATGTTTTGCGCTATGCCGGGCAGTCGGTTGCCGTTGCAGTTTTGATCGCCACAGACGTTGCTGCGATAGGTTGCATCGAGCCAGGTCCATGCTGCTTTTACGCGCCAGTTTGTGGCAAAGCGTTGGTCCCAGGATAGCTCGCCACCCTGACGGCGGGTTTTACCGGCGTTTTTATAAGTCGTACGACCACCGTTGTTACTATCAACCACAATCTCGTCATCGGTATCGGTCTGAAATAGTGCCGCGGTAAAAAGTCCATCGCCGATGCGTGTTTTGCTGCCGATTTCAATAGTGTCATTCGTGGACGGCTGTAAACCCAAATTCATGCCGCTTTGTCCATCGGAACGGTAGGAGAGTTCGTTAATCGTGGGGGTTTCAAATCCTCTCCCCGCAGCCAGATAGACATTCCAGGCGTCAGTCATTGCATACTTCAACGATCCGGCGGGCAACCATTGGTGATAACTTACGTCGCCGCTGTCATCTCCGTTATCAACAGTAATGTAGCGATCGTTGGAATCAAACCATACGGAACTGTAACGAACGCCGGCATCCAGCGAAAGCTTCTTCGTCAATTGCCACTGGGTTTGCAGATAGGGATCGACGTTCCACATCAGGTTACGTTCATTGCGTCGCAGGTCGCCTTTCTGACCGTACTCAGGGACACCATTATCAAGACGATAGTTGTTATAGCCTTTACGGTTTTCACTCATGTTTTCATAGTTCACTCCGGTGGTGAAAGTCACCGGAATCCCCAATTCGCCACGATGAGTCCAACGGTTATCTATCCCCTGATAATGACGTTGCAAGGTGATGACACCGCCGGCATGAGAAGAATTTAACTGTGGGTCCATTGGGATCGACTGATACTGGGTGGTTTCGCGCTCTCCTGCATAGGCCATGACACTGATATCATCCTGCGCGCTAAGTTGGCGTTCATAGCGCAATCCCGCCTGGGTCTGCTTGATGGTTTTTCGCGTATTGAATTGCTCCGCGCGGGGCGATTGCTGCGGATTGGCATTCCATTCTGACTTCGTCAGGCCTCCGGGATCGTCGGCCTTAATATCCACGCTGTTGAAAATCAGGGTTAGTTTACTCACGTCATCAACACGTACTCCCAGTTTGGCGTTAGCCAGATTTTTTTGCGCGCTGCTGTCATCACGATACCCGTGGGTAGTAAATCGTGTTGTTGAAACGGTGTAATCCACATCACCTGGCTGAGTACCGTCACCCAGTGCTCCGGTGGCCTTTACACCATAGCGCCAGGTGCCAAAACTACCGTAATAGCTGCTGGCCTCAATGGTTGGCGGTTCACGCCCTGTTTCAGTACTGACATTAATTACACCGCCGGAAGCATTACCATACAGCGCAGAGAAGGGCCCCCGTAGGACTTCAATATTTTGTACGCTGCTGATATCGATATTGGATGTTTGACCTTGCCCATCCGGCATGGTGGCTGGGATTCCGTCTACGTACATACGAATGCCGCGGATGCCATACGTGGTTCTTGAACCAAAGCCGCGAATCGACAACTGGAGGTCCTGTGCGTAGTTCTGCCGATTTTGCACCTGTAACCCAGGGACGCTGGTCAGCGATTCGGACAGGTTAATGCGCGGTGTTGCCAGACGCATATCTTCACCGGCAACAACGCTGACGGCAGCAGGCGTATCCAGTTCTGAAACAGATTGTGGTGTCGCGCTAACGATCAGCGTTTGCTCGTTTAGCTCACTTTCTGCCGCGGCAAAAGTCGAGAGAAAGACAGGCAGTAATGAAACAGGAAAGACAATATAGCGGGCTGAAAAAATCGTCATGAATAAGGCCAATGTATGATGCTGACGCCGGAAAACGGACGGTAAGCATGTGAATTTTTTTATAAAAAAGATGAATTTTAGCGCTGCTGAATTGCGGTAATTTTTCGGGCAATGAAAAGGAGTGTAGTCAATATGTGAAGAAGTGCTCCACTTTGCGATGAATAATGATTACTATTCTCATTCTTAAAAAGGCAAAACCATGATTTTGCTCATTGAAGCTATGTGAAGCAGTAACAAACGAATTTATCAAAGGGAGTCGTCATGTCTTTACGTCATCTGTTTTCGCCGCGCCTGCGTGGTTCTTTACTGTTAGGTTCACTGCTCGTGGCATCATCTTTTACTACGCAGGCTGCAGAAGAACTGCTGCGTAAAGCCGTGGGCAAAGGTGCCTATGAAATGGCATACAGCCAGCAAGAGAACGCGCTGTGGCTGGCGACCTCACAGAGCCGCAAACTGGATATCGGCGGGGTGGTTTATCGTCTTGACCCTGTCACCCTCGAAGTGACTCAGGTTATTCACAACGATCTCAAACCGTTTGGCGCTACCATCAATAACACCACGCAAACGCTGTGGTTTGGTAATACGGTAAACAGTGCGGTGACGGCGATGGATGCTAAAACAGGAGCGGTCAAAGGGCGCCTGGTGCTGGATGCGCGTAAGCGTTCTGAAGATGTGCGCCCGCTGCAGCCGCGTGAACTGGTCGCCGATGATGCTACCAACACGGTATACATTAGCGGTATTGGTAAAGAGAGCGTCATTTGGGTCGTGGACGGTGAGACGATCAAACTTCAGGACACAATCCAAAATACTGGCAAAATGAGCACCGCTCTGGCTATCGACAGCAAAGCTAAACGCCTGTACACCGCCAATGCGGACGGTGAATTCATCACTATCGATACCGCCAATAACAAAATTCTCAGCCGTAAAAAGCTGCTGGATGATGGAAAAGAGCACTTCTTTATCAACCTGAGTCTGGACACGGCGGGTAACCGCGCATTTGTTACCGACTCTAAGGCTGCGGAAGTGCTGGTTATCGACACCCGCAACGGCAATGTACTGGCGAAAGTCGCCGCGCCGGAATCTCTGGCCGTGCTGTTCAACCCGGCACGTAATGAAGCCTACGTGACCCATCGTCAGGCCGGCAAAGTGAGCGTGATCGACGCGAAAAGCTACAAAGTCGTTAAAACGTTCGAGACCCCAACATTCCCGAACAGCCTGGCGCTCTCTGCCGACGGTAAAACGCTATACGTCAGCGTGAAACAGAAATCCACCCGCGAGCAGGAAGCTACCCAGCCGGACGATGTTATTCGTATCGCGCTGTAATTAACCGGAGGGGGAAACCCCTCCTGTCATTTCTCTAAACCTCACGATACGCCTCGTTACACCCCGCCAGTAGCCTGACTAACTTCAGGGACTTACACTACGCCCTCAACGGCTAACTGAATAACGCGGGAATACCATGAAAAAGCCATTTATGTGTCTTTGTGCAGGCGTAATGCTGTTTACGCTGGCAGGCTGCACGACCAATTACGTTATGACGACCAAAAGCGGACAAACCATTACCACCCAGGGTAAGCCACAACTGGATAAAGATACGGGAATGACCAGCTATACCGATCAGGATGGGAATGCGCGGGAAATTAACAGCAACGACGTCGCGCAGCTCATTGAAGCAGACTAAAAAAGAAGGCCTGAAGGGGTAACCTGTCAGGCCTTTTTATCCTTACGGCGCGGTGCGGTGGATTTCCGCTACGCGTTTACGCACGCCGAACCAGCCTGCAACCAGCAGGATGGCAATTAACGGTAATGATGCGATAGTATAAGTGCCGTTTGGATAATCAAACGCCATCAGCACCAGCACACTCAGCAGGAACAGCAACGTGAGCCACGAGGTAAACGGCGCACCCGGCAGTTTAAAACTGACGTCTGCGGTTTTACCTTCTTTAATCGCCCGGCGCAGACGCATCTGGCAAACCATGATAAATCCCCACGACGCAATGATGCCCAGCGAGGCGAAGTTAAGCACGATCTCGAACACCTGCGACGGCACCAGATAGTTCAGAAATACCCCTACGACATACACGACCAGCGTGGCGAGGATCCCTGCCCATGGCACCTGTTGGCGGCTCATTTTAGCCATAAATTTTGGCGCGGAACCGCCCATCGACATGGAACGTAAAATACGGCCAGTGCAGTACAGGCCGGAGTTCAGGCTGGAAAGCGCCGCGGTGAGCACCACAATATTCATGATGCTGCCGATATACGGCACGCCAAGTTTGGAGAAGAAGGTGACAAACGGACTTTGTCCCGCCTGATAGGCGTTCCAGGGCAGAAGTAGAACCAGCAGGACCACTGAACCCACGTAGAACAGACCGATACGCCAGATAACGCTATTGATCGCTTTTGGCACCATCGTTTGCGGATCTTTGCACTCACCAGCGGCAGTGCCGACCAGTTCGATGGAGGCAAACGCGAAGACGACTCCCTGGACCAGCACCAGCGCTGGCAGCAGGCCATGCGGGAAAAATCCGCCGTTGTCGGTTATCAGGTGAAAACCCGTGGCGTTGCCATCCAGAGGTTTTCCGCTACCTAAGAAAACGGTACCCACAGCCAGGAAAATCACAATCGCCAGCACTTTGACCAGCGCAAACCAAAACTCCATCTCTGCGAACCACTTCACGCCGATCATGTTCATGGTGCCGACAATGGCCAGCGCCCCGAGGGCGAACACCCACTGCGGCACGTCGCCAAATGCGCCCCAGTAATGCATATACAGCGCAACTGCGGTGATATCGACAATACCGGTCATCGCCCAGTTGATGAAATACATCCAGCCCGCCACATAGGCGGCTTTCTCACCTAAAAATTCGCGGGCGTAGGAGACAAAGCTACCGCTGGAAGGGCGGTGCAAAACCAGTTCGCCGAGCGCGCGAAGAATAAAGAACGAAAAAATACCGCACACCAGATAGACCAGCGCCAAAGCGGGGCCAGCCATCTGCAACCGTGCACCTGCCCCTAAAAACAACCCGGTACCAATCGCGCCGCCAATGGCGATCATTTGTACCTGTCGATTCCCCATCGCCTTGTGATACCCCTCTTCGTGAGCATTCAACCAGCGTCGTTTCGCCGCATGTTGTTCCGCGGCTTGCGTGGTGTGTGTGTTCATTACTTTTCCTGTTGACCTGACAAAAATACAAAATCCTTTTTGCCGCACCTGCTGCGGCGAAAACAGCGTTACCCTTCATTGTGTTACGGGGGGAAAACTGCCGGCCGAGCATCCTACATTCAATTGTTCACTTGCGCAAAGCCCCGATAACAAGAATGCAGCATTTTTGTGCAGCCGGAACTGGCGCGGTGTGGCCTCGATTCAGCCAATAAAAGAGAGGGGGCGTTTAACCAGCTAGAGGAGTGCGCTTATCAAGACATTCGCCCGGTAAGCGCCGTAACGTTATGCTGATGCGCCAAAGACCTGAACGGCCTGCTGTAAGCGTGATGAACGCTGGGTCAGATCGGCGGTAGCGTCAGTGACGCGCTCCACCATTTCGGCGTTATTGTGTGTCATGGCGCCCACGCGTGAAATCGAATCGTTAATCAGATCCAGCGCCTGGGTTTGCTCTCGCGTGGCCAGACTAATATCTTTGATCATCATCGACATCTGCAAGACATCACCAATCATGCCGGTGAGATGCGTTTCCGTTTTCTCCACCATTTTAACGCCGCTGTTAACGTTGGCGACGTTCTTCTCGATCAGTTGTTTAATCTCTTTTGCCGCGGACGCTGAGTGCTGCGCCAGATTGCGCACTTCTGCCGCCACAACGGCGAATCCACGCCCGGATTCCCCGGCTCGTGCGGCTTCAACCGCGGCATTGAGCGCCAAAATATTGGTCTGAAAGGCAATGCTGTCGATAACGCCAATGATGTCGACAATCTGCCCATTATCACGCGAGATTGCCTGCATCATGGCAATGGTTTGTTTCATGATATCGCCGCCTGCTGCCGCGTTGGCGCTGGTTTTATCGGCCATGGTCATAGTATGCGCTGCGGTATCAGCGGTTTGCTGTACCGCGCTGCCAATTTCTTCGAGGGCAGCAGCAGTTTGTTGCAGGTCAGCGGAGGTTTCTTCTGAACGTTTGTGCAACGCAGAACCTTCTTTTGACACCCGCTGGCTAATTGCGCGAATACCGGATAGTTGCGTACTGACGTCATCGACCAGCGAATTCAAATTAAGCCCGGACTGATTAACCAGACGCATCAACATTCCGATCTCATCGACCCTGTTTAAATGACAGTTATCAGGTTTACGACCCGACACCACTTTTTTCATTTGCGTCAGTAGCGTATTAACTGGCTGACAAATTTGATACTTAAGGTAAATAGCCAGTGCCAGAAAAAGCACCAACAGCCCACCTGCCTGAATAAAGAGGGGGACGGGGATAAAAATTAATAACAGCACCAGCAGGGCAGCTACCCCTAAACTATAATTAACTCGCTGGCTAATACTCAGCCATTTAAACGCAGAAACCCATGACAATATGCCACGACGAATGACAAGGCCTTTAAAAAGGCGAAAGTGTTTAAACTGCTGACTATTTATTTTTTGATATAAGCTTTCGCTTTTCGTTATTTCATCGCGCGAAGGAACCGTCCGTACCGAGATGTAACCGGTGAGTTTTTCATGATGCCAGACCGGTGTCACGTTGGCTCGCACCCAGTAATGGTCGCCATTCTGCCGCCGGTTTTTCACCATTCCCGTCCAGCTGTCTCCCTGCTGTAGCGTGTACCACATATCGGCGAACGCGGCGGGAGGCATGTCAGGATGGCGAATAATATTATGTGGTTCGCCCATTAACTGATGCTCGTTAAATCCGCTGGCGTCGATAAAAGCGGTGTTGGCGTAGGTAATATGACTTTCTTTATCTGTCGTCGAGAGCAGCGTCGCTTTATCGTTAAGTGCATACTCAATTTGTGTAACGGGCATGTTACTTTTCATAGAGGCCCCATGATGGTATGTATAATTCATACAAAAATCCCCGCAATAAAAATCGGGGGATATTAAAAAACTGTATTAAACCGTTTTAATAAGAAACGCTGTATTCTCTACTAATCATCATTGCTGTGGAAGTGCTTAAATTAAAAAATCCTATATGTACTATCCATTAAGCGTCATAAAAGTGAAACATTTAATACAACCGCATAACCTTGCAAGTCGTTTAACCTGACTTAACGTAAATCGCGCTAAAAAACGTTTTCGCAAAAAGAAAACAGGCATGAACTTATTTTGATGTTATTTCTGTGAGAGTCGCGCCCCTATTATATTTTGTAGGTCATGAATTTTGCATGTTTTCCATTGAGTGTTCTGACCAGTCAAGGAATCCACTGGTATTATCCCTGATGGCAACAGGGCTGGTTATCTACTTTTTAGCTGAGCAAATGTGAATTAAGTGTTTCATTATGGTTATTTGATAATTTAATAATAAAGACATGTTAACAAACATGGGCCTGTAACATGTCATATCGCCTGAGTATTCTGGATAAAAGCCCCGTTGGGGAAGGAGAAACTGCCGTGATGGCGCTTGCCCGGACCTTGCGTCTGGCGCAACTGGCAGAAGAGTGGGGATACCATCGTTTCTGGATCGCGGAACACCATAATACACCACAGCTGGCCAGCCCATCGCCGGAGCTGGTGATCGCCTGGCTCCTCGGACAAACCCAGCGAATCCGCGTAGGTTCCGGCGGCGTGATGCTGCAGCATTACAGTCCGTACAAAGTGGCGGAAAACTTCAATCTTTTGGCATCACTGGCACCGGGGCGTGTTGATCTTGGTGTAGGAAAAGCGCCAGGCGGCTTACCCCTGTCGACTCAGGCGTTACAGTTGGGACTTCATGCGGATGAAAAAGGCAGTTTTGCTGACCAGCTTTCCCAGCTTAAGGACTGGCTGGCGTTAAGCGGAACGGAAAGCGGGGAAGCGGTATTCCCGACGCCAATCCCACCGCAACCGCCGGAAGGATTTGTTCTGGGAGCCAGTGTGCAAAGCGCTCAGCTGGCAGCGCAATCCAACTGGAATTTCATCTTCGCGGCACACCTCAACGGTGACAGAGCGTTATTGCGTGACGTTTTGTCCTTTTGGCAGACCCACAGTACACGCCCGACGATAGTCGCCGTCCAGGTGATTGTGGCTGACAGTAACGACACCGCCGCGCAGCTTGCCGAAAATGTGCAGATCTGGGGCGTGGAACTAGAAAATGGGCAACGCGTCACAGTTGCCAGCGAAGAGCAGGCGCTGGCATTCGCTGCGCAGGCTGGCAGTTCTCCCCGCAAAATCGCACGTCGTGAACAGGCCTTATTATACGGTACCGCCCACGACGTGCTGGCAAAACTGAACGGCCTGCACGCGCAATTTGGCATTAATGAGTTCATTATCGACACGCCAGTGGCAGAGGGGCACGCGCGTCTGACGTCGCTACGTTTGTTGGCACAAGCCCATAACGCCGTGGAGGTGGTCTGATGACGCTGGCGACAACGCTTATCAACTGGCGTCGTGAATTGCATCAACATCCCGAACTTTCTCTGCAGGAAGTGGCGACGACGGCGCGTATTCGCGACTGGTTGCACGGTGCTGATGTCCAGATTCTGCCATTCAACCTGAAAACCGGTCTGGTCGCGGAAATTGGTCAGGGAGAAGAGATCATCGCATTGCGGGCGGACATTGATGCCCTCCCGATAGAAGAAAGCGCCGATGTTCCGTTTCGCTCACTCACACCGGGGGTGATGCACGCCTGCGGGCACGATATTCACACCAGCGTCATGCTTGGCGCCGCACTGCTGCTTAAGCAGCAGGAAGCTGACTTACCGGGGCGAGTCCGTATTTTGTTTCAGCCCGCTGAAGAAAGTTTTGGTGGCGCAAAAACACTGATTCGCGCCGGTGCTCTGCAAAACGTCGCGGCTATTTTTGGCATGCACAATGAACCGGGATTGCCGGTAGGAGAGTTCGCTACGCGCGGTGGTGCATTCTATGCCAATGTTGATCGCTTTGTGTTACGTATCAATGGCAAAGGCGCACATGCGGCGCGTCCGCATGAAGGCAAAGACGCCATCCTGCTCGCCAGCCAACTGGTAACAGTTTTGCAAAGCGTTGCCAGTCGCGATGTTAACACCCTGGATTCAGTGGTGCTCAGCGTGACCCGTATTCAGGGAGGAAACACGTGGAACGTGCTGCCAGAGTCCGTAGAGCTGGAAGGAACGCTCAGAACGCATCGCATTGAAGTGCAGCAGCAGGTCAAAGCCCGGGTTAATGATATCGCGGCCGGATTTGCCCACGCTTTTGGCGCACAAATTGATGTTATCTGGCACGCGGGACCGACCGCGCTGGTGAACGATGATCGTTGGGCCGATATCGCCACCGCCGTGGCGAAACAATCAGGCTATGCCACCCACCATGCCGACCTGCATATGGGCGGGGAGGATTTTGCCGTCTACCTGCAAAATACGCCTGGGGCGTTCGTCAGTATTGGCAGCGCCAGCGAATACGGATTACATCATCCGGGATTTAATCCGGATGAACGTTTAATAGAACCCGCCGCGCACTATTTTGCTCATTTAGCAAAAACGGCATTCGCACACATTTAATTTTATCTGTTGGATAGGGGTTATTATGGCTGAAAATCGGCAACTACGGCTCGGCACTATTCTGCATGGCGCATCGGGTAATATGTCTGCATGGCGTCATCCGGCAGCGCAGGCCGATGCCAGTATTAATTTTGACTTTGTTAAAGAAACAGCGCTTATTGCGGAAAAAGGGAAGTTGGATTTTATTTTTGTCGCCGATGGTCTGTATATTAATGAAAAATCAATCCCGCATTTTTTAAATCGCTTTGAGCCGCTGACGGTATTATCTGCGTTGGCCAGCATCACTCGCAATCTGGGACTGGTTGGCACTGTCTCCACGTCATACAGCGAGCCCTTTACCACCGCCCGGCAGTTTGCCAGCCTCGACCATCTCAGCCAGGGCCGTGCCGGATGGAACGTGGTGACGTCGCCTCTGGAAGGGTCGGCAAAAAACTATTCCCGCGCCCAGCATCCAGAGCATGCCCAGCGTTATCGTATTGCCGATGAATATTTACAGGTGGTGAAAGGACTGTGGGATTCCTGGGAAGATGATGCTTTTACCCGTAATAAGGCAAGCGGGGAGTTTTTTAATCCGCAAAAACTGCACACGCTTAACCATCATGGGGATTATTTTCAGGTCGCCGGGCCGTTAAATATCGGGCGTACGCCACAAGGCCGTCCAATTATATTTCAGGCAGGTGCTTCATCCGATGGCAAGAAATTAGCGGCGCAGCATGCCGATGCCATTTTCACTCATCAGGAGTCGCTGGCAGAGGCTAAAGCGTTCTATCAGGATGTAAAAAGCCAATTAGCAACCACCGGGCGCGGTCCTGATCAACTGCATATATTCCAGGGCGTCAGCGTTATTGTTGGCGACAGCGCAGAGGACGTGGAGCAGCAGTATCAGACGACCGCTGCGCTGGTTTCCATCACTGACGCACTGAACTACCTTGGCCGCTACTTCGAACATCATGATTTTGCCCAATATCCGCTGGACGCACCGTTCCCGGATCTGGGATCCCTCGGACAAAACAGCTTTCGCAGCACGACCGATGAGATCAAGCGCAATGCGCGCGAGCGTTGCTTAACGCTACGTCAGGTTGCCCTGGAAGCGGCCAGCCCGCGTCCGCGTTTTAGCGGCACGCCTCAACAGGTGGCCGACGGACTTCAGCAGTGGTTCGACGAGAAAGCCGCTGACGGTTTTATTATTCAGGGAGGAACGCCGGATACCTTCCCACGATTTGTTGAGCAGGTTATCCCCGTGCTTCAGGCTCGTGGTCTGTTCCGCCATGAATATCCCGGTACGACCCTGCGCGCAAGCCTGGGATTAGCGACACCTGCAAATCAATTCACACAATAAGAGAAAAACGCTATGCAGAAAAAATCAGTATTCCTCGCGCTGTCGCTGGCTTTCAGCGCGACCGTCTGGGCAAATGACGTGACCATTAACGGCACGGGCGTAAGCCTGGAAGCCAATAAAACGCCGATTAATACGGCAAAAAATCCGCAGGCGATTGCGCAATTACCCGCGAACCTGCACCTGGCCGTACCGGGCAAATTTACTGTGGCGATTGCCGGGCTCAGCCAGCCGCCGCTGACCGTCTTTGCCGATGACAATAAAACACTGATCGGCAGCGAGGCGGACATTGCCCGTCTGGTGGCAGACAGTTTGGGTCTGGAACTCAACGTTGTGCCTACATCATGGGAAGACTGGCCGCTGGGGGTCACCTCCGGCAAATACGATGCCGCGATCAGCAATATTACCGTCACAAAAGCGCGCAAAGAGAAATTCGATTTCGCGACCTATCGTAAGGACTCCCTGGGCTTTTATGTCAAAACCGGCAGCAAGCTGAAGAAAATCGAGCAGGCGGAAGATATCGCCGGTCTGCGCATTATCGTCGGTTCGGGGACGAACCAGGAAGCCATCCTGCTGGCCTGGAACGATGAAAACGTGAAGAAAGGGTTACAGCCGTTTACGCCAGTGTATACCAAAGACGATGCCGCCCAGACTCTGGCCCTGCAGTCAGGTCGCGCTGATGCCTACTTCGGTCCTAACGTTATCGGCGCGTGGAAAGCCGCGCTCAACGGTAAAACGCAGTTGGTGGGTAGCGTTGATGGCGGTTGGCCAAAAGCGGCACATATCGCCGTGACGCTGAAAAAAGACAGCGGTTTGGTGCTGCCTGTGCAAACCGCCCTCAACGGCGTGATTGGCAACGGCGACTACGACAAGGTACTGAACCGTTGGGGGGAAGGGGTGGAACGCATTCCGCAATCTGAAATCAACCCAGCCGGGTTAGGCGACTAAGGAGGTCATCGTGAGCGATCAATTTCGCGTGGTCTCACCTGAAGCCAGCGAGCTGCAACCCATTTTGAACGGTCTGTTTGGTGAATATGCCGCCCGCTATGGCGATTATTTTTCTCGCGACGCAGAGGTGGAACTGACCGAATGGTATCTGGCGCCGCAGGGACTGTTTGTGGTCCTGGAGCGTGGCGGTGAGATTATCGCCACCGGAGCCTACAAACCTTACGACAAAGACACCGCCGAGATTAAGCGTATCTGGACGAAAAGCACGCTACGTCAGCAGGGACTGGCGGCGCGCGTGGTGCAGGAACTGGAGCGTCGGGCGCTGCTCGCGGGCTACAGCCGCATATATCTGACCACAGGATTTCGCCAGCCGGAGGCCGTCCGGCTGTATTTAAGTCAGGGCTACGATCCGCAATTTGATACGGCGCGGGATCCGGAAGAGTACAGCCAGCCGCCGTTTGATGGACGACTGCGCTTTACCAAACTGTTGACCATCGCCGGTCAGGCCAGAATAGCCTGAGGAGATAAAATGAAAACGACTGATAGCATTAAAGTCGTACCGGCGCGCTATCCTATGCGCACCGTGGGAGCGGTTGTTGCCTTGTTTGTCCTGGCGGTGATTATCCAGTCCGTGGCATTTAACCCGCGCTGGGAATGGGCCGTATTTGCCCGCTGGTTCTTTGATCCGGTTATCTTGTCCGGTCTCGGACAAACATTGTTGCTGACGCTTATCGGTACGCTGTTGAGTATTATCATCGGCGGTCTGCTGGCGCTGGCGCGACTTTCATCTTCCTGGTTGCTGAACGGTCTGGCATGGGGATACATCTGGCTGTTTCGTTCATTACCGTTGATTGTGGTGCTAATCGTTCTGTACAACTTCTCCTATCTGTATGACACGTTGACGATTGGTATTCCGTTTACTCCGCTTCAGTGGGGCAGTTTTGAGACCATCAATGTACTCGGCCAGTTTTCCACTGCGGTAGTCGGCCTGACGCTGGTGCAAAGCGCCTATACCGCTGAAATTATTCGTGGTGGATTTTTGGGGGTTGATCACGGTCAGTACGAGGCTGCGGCGGCGCTGGGCTTACCGGCATGGCGACGTACGCTGCGAATTATCCTGCCGCAGGCGCTGCGCACTATATTGCCTGCCGGGTTCAATGAAATCATCAGTCTGGCGAAAGGGACGGCGATGGTATACGTGCTTGCCATGCCTGAGTTGTTCTACACCATCCAGATGATCTACAACCGCACGCAGGAGGTGATCCCGCTGCTGATGGTCGGCGCGGTGTGGTATCTGGTAATTACCAGCGTCCTGTCGCTAATTCAGCACCTGGTCGAACGCGCGCTGGCACGTAGCGAACGACGTTCAGCGATCAATACCGCCCGGGTGAGTCGTGCAGCAAAACGCAGTCGTCAACGTCCACAGCAGGAGGCCGCCCATGTCCCACTCGCCTGAAGGCCATATTTCTATTACCGGCGTCAGCAAATACTTCGGCCGCCATAAAGCGTTGGATAACGTATCGCTGGAGATCCCGCCCGGTACGGTAACCGTTATTCTTGGCCCATCCGGTTCCGGGAAATCCACGCTTTTGCGGACAATCAACCATCTGGAGCGTGTGGATGAAGGGTTTATTCAAATTGATGGCGATTACATTGGTTATCGTCGGCAGGGAGATAAGCTGTATGAGCTGAAAGAGGCGGAAATTTTGCGCCAGCGCGTCAACGTCGGCTATGTGTTTCAGAACTTTAATCTGTTCCCACACCTAACGGTGCTGGAGAATTTGATTGAAGCGCCCATTGCACACGGACTGGCATCGCGTAAAGCCGCCACCGAGCGGGCATTAACCCTGCTTGATGCGGTAGGGCTGCGTAATAAAGCCGATGCCTGGTCGCGTCACTTATCCGGCGGACAACAACAACGTATCGCCATTGCCCGTGCACTGGCATTAAATCCGCGCGTCATGCTGTTTGATGAACCCACGTCAGCGCTTGACCCCGAACTGGTGGGCGAAGTGCTGGATGTGATTAAAACGCTAGCGCAGTCGGGAACCACGCTGGTTGTGGTAACGCACGAGATTGGCTTCGCCCGGGAAGTGGCGGACCAGGTGGTGTTTATGGTCGATGGCAAAATTGTCGAGCAGGGCAGCAGCGAACAGGTGCTGAATCATCCACGCCACACGCGCACTCATCAGTTTTTGTCGAAAGTGCTTTGATACACATTGCGGCACAAGGCTGTGCCGCACAGGGGTTATACAGTGACGACGATTTTGCCTACCTGACCGTTGGCTTCCATGTATTGATGTGCCTTGACGATATCATCAAAGGCAAAGGTTTTATCAATCAGCGGTTTGAGCTGCCCGGACTGCAACCCTTCAAAGATAAACCGCTTCGCTCGCGAAAGTTTTTCTGCGTCCGAGGTGATCTCAAAAATTTCATAACCACGGAAAGTCAAATGGCGACCGAGGATCTCAATGACCGGTATAGAAAGGTCGCGTGCATCAAGCGAGCCATATTGGAAAAAGATCCCACCGGCTGGCATCACCTGGGCAATTTTTGCCACTCCCGGGCCTCCGACCGGGTCGAAGACCACTCGGGTTCCTTTGCTATCAGTAATCCGTTGAATCTCAGCCACCAGATCCTGCTCCTGGCTTGCAATAACCTCTGCCGCACCCAGTTGCAGTAGCTGAGCTCGTTTCTCACTGGTCCGCGTCATCGCAATAGGCTTTGCGCCGAGCATATTAGCAATCTGAATTGCCGCCAGTCCGACGCTACTGGAAGCAGCATTGATCAGCACATTATCTCCAGGTTTAATATCCGCATATTCAACCAGTGCACCGAATGCGGTCACATACATCATCCAACTGGCGGCGGCTTCGGCAAAGCTGAGGTTTTGCGGATGTTTTACGACCGCGTGTGCCGGGGCATTAACGACTTCTCCATACATACCATATTGATGAAAGCTGAAAGCCGGGATGACGCTAACATCATCGCCAGGTGCAAACTCACGTACGTTGTCTCCTACGGATTCAACGACTCCGGCAGCTTCATAACCCAACCGTGCCGGGAAATTAGGTTGGTAAATATACTGGCCTGTGCGGTACATAATCTCCGCACGGTTGATACCAATAGCCCGTACGCGGATCTGAACCTCATTCGCACCAGGCGCGGGAACCTGCATGTCCTGAATCTTCAAGACGTCAGCACCACCAATTTGATTAAAAACTACGACCTTAGACATAGCAGACCTCAGTAAATTGTTCTGTATTGGGTCCGCACAATTTAACGATTCAGATGAGAGTGAAAAACCGCAGTTGCGGAACTTCACTATTACTGATTTTGTAATAATCCATGAAGCCGCAGTTTTTGTTGGCTAAAAAGTTCGCATAACCAGTCAATGAATACCCGCACCCGAGGGGCGAGATGACGTCTGTCCGGGTAAAGCACTGAAACCGGTTTTGATTCCCCGGCGTAATCGGCCAGTACCTCAACGAGCTGACCCGACTGGAGGTAGGGGGCCAGCACGGCATGCACACCGCGGATGATGCCGAGTCCCGATAAACAGCCGGTCAGCAATATATCGGAGTTATCAACGCTTATCCGTCCGGTGGGCGTGAATGATAAAATTTCACCTCCGCTGATGAAGGTCCACTCCAGCGCTTCGCGGTGACGCTCGCTGAAAAAGTTAAGTGCCTGGTGTCGGGATAAATCCTCTGGCGTCTGCGGTACGCCATGTTGTTGCAAATAATCCGGTGACGCACAGGTCACCATCTTTACTTCACCGAGTCGCCTGGATATCAGGGAAGAGTCTTGTAACTCGCCGATACGGATCATGCAGTCGATACCTTCGGCAAGCATATCGATTCTACGGTCGGTGGAGGTGAGCACCATCTCGATATCAGGATACCGCGACTGGAAATCTTTCAGCGCAGGAACTAACACGGAGTGCGCCAGCGACAGAGGGGCATTAACCCTGAGTTTTCCGCGTGGCGGGCGAGTTGGCGAGAAAGAGGCCATGATGTCATCAACGTCACTGAGCAGTATTTTTGTGCGTTGATAAAAAGCGTCACCTTCATCGGTCAGCGACACTTTACGGGTTGTGCGGTTAAGCAACTTGGCCCCAAGCTCGTCTTCAAGGTGCTGGATGGCTTTGGTCACTGCGGGGCGATGCAGGTGTAACACGTCTGCAGCTCTGGCAAATCCCCCTTGCTCAACAACTTGTATAAAAATGGACATGTATTCAAACATACTCGAACGCATCGCTTATTATCTCCCGGTATCCGATCATTGTTATTATGAGAGTAATAATCATGTCTGCATAGGTTGTTGAATGCTGCTCTACACTTAGGGTTTTAACGTTGAGGGTTGCAGCATGATTAAGGTCTATGGGGTGCCGGGCTGGGGATCGGCCATCAGTGAAGTGATGCTCACACTGGCGGAGATCCCTTACAGTTTTATTAATGTCGACGGCTTTGATAGCGATGGTCCTTCGCGGGAACTGCTTAAGACAATGAATCCGCTATGCCAGGTGCCCACACTGGTGCTGGAAAATGGCGAAGTCATGACGGAAACGGCGGCGATCGCCCTGATGATCCTCGATCGTTGTCCAGAACTTTCGCCCTCCGTTGGGCGCAGCGAGCGTCAGCAGTTCCAGCGTCTGTTGATATGGCTGGTGGCAAATGTCTATCCCACGTTTACCTATGCCGATTATCCTGAACGCTGGGTGCCGGATGCTCCGGCGCAGTTGAAAAAAAATTGTATTGAGAACCGAAAATCTCTCTATATGTGGTTGAATAACCAGCTAAGCGCCGAGCCGTACGCGCTCGGAGAGCAGTTAACCTTGCTGGACGTTTATATTTGCGTGATGCGCAGCTGGGGGCCGGGACATGACTGGTTCCAGGACAATACGCCGAATATTAGCGCCATCGCCGATGCGGTTTGTCAGCATCCGAGGCTACGTACTGTGCTGAAAAACAATAAGATTATTTGAGAAAACACGCTTTCTGACCAAAACAATAAGGAACCTGCTATGCCGCACGTTGATATTAAATGTTTTCCCCGCGATCTGAGCGACAAGCAAAAATCCGCACTGGCGGCGGATATTACCGAAGTCATTATTCGTCATTTGCAAAGCAAAGACAGCTCGATAAGCGTGGCGCTGACTGAAGTTGAGCCAGAGGCGTGGCAGGGCGTGTGGGATGCGGAGATTAAGCCGCAGATGGCAACGTTAATAAAAAAACCTGACTACAGCATGTAAGATAAAACGGGCGAATTTTCCGCCCGTTTTCAACAGGTTTACGGTGTAACGATGTTAAACCAGAATTCGAACTTATCCATATAGCCGAGCATAGCGTCAAGTTTAGCGCCGTCGCCGGTTATCTTCACGTCACCGCTGTCTTGAGCCTGTTTCAGCGTCACTTCCTTGAGGATGATTTTATTCAGCGTGTCGCGATTCAGCGTGATCGTGGCGTCAGCCTCTTTTGCCTCGGCATTGGCGGTATGGTTTAGCACGCCATTTTCCAGCTCAAGCTTGTATTTACCGCCGTCGCTGCCAAGGTCGATGTTAAACACCGATTTGGCATCACCCGCTTTCTGCCCGTTAATATGTACCGCCAGATAGTCGAAGAACATTTCCGGCGTCATGGCGCGTACGGTATCCGGGCTGGCGGTGTTCGGGGTTGGGCCTTTAACCACACCATTACGCAGCTCTTGCGCACCGGTCAGGTAGAAGTTGCGCCACGGGCCGGATTCAGCCTGGTATCCTAGCTGTTCCAGCGCATCAGCTTCCAGATTGCGCGCGGCCTGGTTATTGGGATCGGCAAACACCACTTTGCTCACCACCTGAGCCACCCAGCGATAGTTACCCTGGTCATAGTCGGCTTTTGCTTTCTGCAGAATGGCATCCGCTCCACCCATATAGTCGACGAATTTCTTCGCGGCTTCTTCCGGTGGCAGTTCATCCAGCGTTGCCGGGTTGCCATCAAACCAGCCGAGATAGAGCACATAGGTCGCTTTCACATCATGACTGACGGAACCATAGTAGCCGCGGTTAGCCCAGGTATGCGCCAGCGAGCCCGGCAGTTTAAAGTTCGCGGCGATTTCATCGCGGGTCAGACCTTCGTTAGCCATACGCAGCGTCTGGTCGTTAATGTAACGATACAGATCCCGCTGACTTTTCAGCAGGTTCACGACTTTGTCATTACCCCAGGTTGGCCAGTGGTGCTGCGCCATCAGGATTTCTGCTTTATCTCCCCAGCGTACAATCGCTTCGTTGATGTATTTGGACCACGGCAACGGCTCACGAATTTTGGCCCCGCGCAGGGAGTAGGTGTTGTGCAGGGTGTGAGTGACGTCTTCAGCAGACTCAATCAGTTTTTTCTCTTCGATGTACCACAGCATTTCCGAAGGCGCTTCGGAGCCTGGGGCCAACATGAAGTCATAGGTCAGGCCATCAATGACCTCTTTTTGCCCGTCTTTTTCAATTATATTGGTTGGCGCAATCAGGGTGACGGTTCCCGCGGAGGTTGTGGTTCCCAGTCCGGCACCAACCTGACCTTTGGCATCAGGTTTTAGTAGATTGCCGTACATATAGCTCGCGCGACGGCTCATAACGTTGCCGGCCATGATATTCTCAGCCACCGCCGCCTCCATAAAGCCAGCAGGTGCATAAATCTTCACTTTGCCCGCTTTAACATCGGCTTCGTCAACAACGCCGCGCACGCCGCCGTAATGGTCAACGTGGCTGTGTGTATAAATCACCGCGACAACGGGTTTTTGACCGCGATTTTTAAAGTAAAGATCCATCCCGACTTTGGCCGTTTCTGCTGATACCAGCGGGTCAACAACGGTGACGCCTTCTTTACCTTCAATGATCGTCATGTTGGACAGATCGAGGTTACGGATCTGATAAACGCCTTCCGTCACTTCAAACAGTCCGCTGATGTTGATCAACTGGGACTGACGCCACAGGCTCGGGTTTACCGTATCCGGGGATTTATCACCTTCTTTAATGAACGCATATTGTTGCGGATTCCAGATGACATTTCCTTGCTCACCTTTGATCACATCCTGAGGAATAGGGGCGATGAAGCCTTTATGAGCATCGGTAAAGTCGGTGTTATCGGAGAAGGGCAGTTGGTTGTAGAGCGCATTGTTCGCTTGTTGCGTGGAAGCGGTTGCGTCTTTTGGCGCTTCAGCGGCAATCAGGGGAGCAGAGGCAGAGGTGAGTAACCCGGCAAGGATAAAACTTTGTGCGATTCTATTCAGTTGCATCGTAAAACCTCTCTGACACTTTATAAGTACAGTTGGGGGATGCTGCTTTGACTGATTGGGTTTGGAAGAGATATTTGAGTTAGAGCAAGATTAACTATAATTCACGCAAATGATTCAGCAAGGAAGTACAGCGATTCATCCGACTGGTTTTTCGGAGGTTTTAAGAACACGGCGAGGGATGGAAAGCATGAGTTGCCATCCGTTAGCAGACAATTATTCACCTGCGGTAATGCGTCTTCCGCTGGAGACAAACGTTCCGGCCCCAAGGTGATGCAGGGTAGTGAGCTGGTCATCATCAAACTGCCATCGTCCTTCCACGAAGGCTCTCTCATCAGCGGCCGCCGAGACCACTTCCCCAAACAGGGTGTCATACTTTTCCTGCGCCGCCGTTGCAGGCAGTAGACGGCATTCCATCCAGGCCAGGCATTTTGCTTCTATGAGCGGTAAACCCAGCACCGGTCCTTGCACCACAGGAATGCCGTAGCAGTTGAATTTATCTTCCACACGGCCGGAAACGCTGCCAACGGCCCAGGTCCAGTTGGCGGCGGCAACTCCCGGAATAACGATGCCAAACATGCCGCTGCGTTCAATTAGCTCACGTGACCAGGCTGTCTTGTCGACAACAATCGCGATACGCGGTGGTTCAAACTCAACGGGCATCGACCACGCTGCAGCCATCACGTTCCGCCGCTCTGTATGATCGTCTCGACTGGTGATTAAAATGGTCGGGCCGTGATTTAGCAGTCGGCTGGCATGTTTTAATTCGAGAGGACGAAAATGGCTCATGGATGCTCCTTGGCTGAGAGATAACACACCACAATTAACTTAGATATTAACGGTATTAGCGATTTTGTCGCCTCGTGAGGAAGAACAACGCACAAAATCGAGGGCGTAAAATTAAAAATGCGTTATAAGTACAACATTACACAAACAGGAAGCTGGTATGACGCCTTTTTTAAACGCTTATTTTGCCCGTATTGGCTGGTCAGGTTCGGCCAACGCCAACATTGAAACCCTGCGAGCGCTGCATTTACTGCACAACAGCGCCATTCCTTTTGAAAATCTCGATGTGCTGCTGCCACGCGAAATGCAACTCGACGACGCATCGCTGGAAGAGAAGCTAGTGACGGCGCGTCGCGGCGGTTATTGTTTTGAGCAAAATGGGTTATTTGAGCGGGCGCTCCGCGAAATCGGTTTTACCGTCCGCAGTTTACTTGGACGTGTGGTGCTGGCAAATCCGTCAAGCCTACCGCCACGCACGCATCGTCTGCTGCTGGTTGAGCTACAGGGAGAACAGTGGATCGCTGACGTCGGATTTGGTGGGCAAACGCTGACCGCACCGATTCGTCTGCAGGCAGATGTTGCACAGCACACACCACACGGGGAGTATCGTCTGATTCAGGACGGTGAAGACTGGATTTTGCAGTTCCGTCATCACGAACACTGGCAATCAATGTACCGTTTTGACCTGGTTATGCAGCATCAGAGCGATTATCTGATGGGCAACTTCTGGTCGGCGCATTGGCCGCAGTCGCATTTTCGTCATCATCTGCTAATGTGCCGTCATCTGCCAGACGGCGGTAAATTTACGTTAACCAATTTTCATTTTACCCATTATCAGGATGGCCATGCGGTAGAGCAGATTAATCTGCCCGACGTCGCCAGCCTGTACGCCTTATTGCAGGCGCGGTTTGGATTGGGCGTGGATGATGTGAAGCATGGATTTACTGAAGCAGAATTGGCGACGGTAATGGCGGCGTTTGATACGCACCCGGAAGCGGGGAAATAACGCCATCGGGAATAGTGCCGGATGCGGCGTAATCGTCTTATCCGGCCCACAGGAATAGATTAAAAATCTATTGCCCACTCTGCATGGAACAGGATCACCGCCGAACCAGTAATGGTGACTTTTTCCGGCTGGTTATCACGAATAGCGACCGTCACATCAACTATACCGTCACGACCCAGCGCACGGCCCTGATGCCCCTGAACACGTAACGTTTTGCCATCATGCGCCATCAGCCGGTGGTGAACCAGCCACGCGCCCATCGGCCCGTTGGCATTGCCCGTGACTGGATCTTCCACAATACCAATTGCGGGAGAAAACATGCGTCCATCGGTGGCGTTTTCGCCCTTACGGATTTGAAAAGGGAAGAAACCGTTACAGCCAATTTGTTGGCTGATTGTCGCCAGCGCCTGCAAATCTGGGGAAAGGGCGTCCAGGTCTACCTCAGGCTTTAGCGGAATCATCACTTTCGAATGGCCGGTGGTGGCAACCTGGATCGGCAGCCCTGGCTGCATATCGTCTTCGCTCAGATGCAGCGCGTGGATAATTGCAGTACGAACAGCGCCTTCCAGCGGAGGCTCAAATCCAGGTATTCCTTGCTCAAGGCTAATACGATAGTCATCCCCGATGGCTTCGATATCCACCCGATGACGTCCGGTCATCGAGGTTTGCCAGACGGTAGTGTTGCCCAGCCCCAGCACATTGGCCCGCACATAGTGCGCCGCGACGGTAGCATGTCCACAGATGGGGACTTCGACCGTCGGCGTGAAATAGCGGATGTGTACATCGCTCTCGTTGCTGGTCAGCAGGAATGCGGTTTCCGAATGACGCAGCTCGCGGGCAATCAGCTGCATCTGCGCTTCGCTCAGTCCGTCAGCATGCAGCACCACTCCCGCTGAATTGCCGCGAAAGGGGACCGAGGTAAAGGCATCGACGTGGTAAACCTGTGGTTTCATTAGCGTTCTCCCTGAGATAGAGAAGCATCATAGCGTGCAAAATGCCGGATGGCGACGCCCTGCGTCTTATCCGGTCTACGGACCGGATAAGACATCAGAGACAATTAGCGGCGCGAGCGCACAATTTGATAGCGGCGGGTGAAGTACTCAAACGGCGCACTCCACACGTGGACCAGACGTGTGAACGGAAACAGTAAGAATATCGTCATGCCTAACACCAGATGAGCACGGAATATCGGCGCCACGCCATCCAGATGCGCAGATGCGCCGCCCTGGAAAGTCACCACCGACTGCGCCCAACCGACCAGTTTCAGCATTTCACTACCGTCAGGGTGTTGTGCGGAGAACGGAATAGTGGTTAAGCCGAGAATGCATTGAACCAGCAGAATGCACAGGATCAGAATATCGGCGGTGGATGATGTTGCGCGAATGCGTGGATTAGTCAGGCGGCGCACCAGCAAACCCGCGCCCCCAACCAGCGTTAACACGCCGCAGACACCGCCGAGAATCATTGCCATTTGCTGTTTCACCGCAATCGGCAGGAACCAGGCGTACATCCAGTGCGGGGTCAACATGCCAAACAGGTGACCGAAAAAAATCCCCAGAATGCCGATATGGAACAAGTTTGACCATAATACCATACCGCGTTTGTCCAGCATTTGGCTGGAAGAGGCGCGCCAGGTGTATTGCCCGTAGTCGTATCGCAACCAACTACCGAGGATAAACACCGTGCCGCACAGATACGGGTAGATATCGTAAAAGAAGACGTTCAGATACTGTATCATTTCGGACCTCCCGCGCTGACGTCGACATACTGCGGCGCCACGTCCTGGCTAAAGCGTCGTTGATAGTTTTGTAACGGTGAACTGTCACAAGCGGTGGCGTTATCTTCAATAAACTTCACCTGTTCCTCTTCCCAGACTGCATCCAGCGCCTGACGGGTATCATCACGTGTTTCTGTGCCAACCTGCCTGGTGACACTGTCACTTGAAAGGGAACTTCCGGCAAGCAGCAGCAGGGCGTCAAACAACTGATACCACGGCGTATCGCGCTGTTTTAAGCGACCGCCAAGCAGCGCCAGAATGGGGGCGACATTCTGTAATCCTTCTTTGGCCTGGGCCTCCGGCAGCACGCTTAAATACTCCAGATACAACGGTAGATGATCCGGCAGCTCGCGGCAGTTAAGCTGGAGCCCGACCTTTTCATACTGCGCCAGCAGATCAACCATCGCCTGGCCGCGGTCACGTGACTCGGCATGGACATGTTCGAAAAGCAACAGTGAGGTGGCGCGCCCCCGATCAAACACCTCACACCATTCGGCTTGCTTATCCAGTAATGGGGCATTGAGTAGTCCCCGGCTAAATTCGGTAAGCATTGGGGCATCGCTGGACACCAGCGCCAGCGCGTCGTCTTTACACTCCCACAGCAACTCGTCCGGATATTCCAGCAGCAGTCCGATAATCTTCAGAATTTGCATTATTCACCCTCCGCTTTATCGCGCACTTCGGTGATGTCGATGGCATCAATACGGCTGCTGTTAAACAGGTTGAATTTGGTATCCGAACCGTGACAGCCGTCGCCAAAGGTGAAACCACAACCGTTTTTCTCCGGGAAAGCGTCGCGCGCCATTTCACGGTGGCTGGTCGGGATCACGAAGCGGTCTTCATAGTTGGCGATAGCCAGATAGCGATACATCTCCTCGACTTGTTCAACCGTAAGACCGACTTCCTCAATGGCGCGGGTATCCGTCACGCCTTCGACGGTTTGTGAGCGCATATAGTGTCGCATCGCCATCATACGTTTCAACGCGCGCAATACCGGACCGGTATCGCCAGCACTGAGCATGTTGGCGAGGTACTGTACCGGGATACGTAGTGATTCCACCGCCGGCAAAATGTTGCCATTGTGCGGTAGGCCACCGGCATCAGCCACCGACTGAATCGGTGACAACGGCGGCACATACCAGACCATTGGCAGGGTGCGATACTCAGGGTGTAACGGCAGCGCCAGCTTCCAGTCCATTGCCATTTTGTAGACTGGCGAACGTTGGGCGGCGTCGATAACATTCTGCGGAATGCCTTGTTTTAACGCCTCTTCGATAACTGCCGGATCGTGCGGATTGAGGAACACATCGCACTGACGTTCATACAGATCGGTCTCATGCTCGGTGCTGGCCGCTTCCTCAATGCGGTCGGCGTCGTACAGCAATACGCCGAGATAGCGGATGCGCCCGACGCAGGTTTCCGAACATACCGTCGGCTGGCCGGATTCAATACGCGGGTAGCAGAAAATGCACTTCTCTGACTTACCGCTCTTCCAGTTAAAATAGATTTTCTTGTACGGACAGCCGCTGATGCACAAGCGCCAGCCGCGGCATTTGTCCTGGTCGATCAGCACAATGCCGTCTTCTTCACGCTTATAGATGGCACCGCTCGGGCAGGTAGCGACACAGCTTGGGTTCAGGCAGTGTTCACAAAGTCGCGGCAAATACATCATGAAGGTGTTTTCGAACTGACCGTACATCTCCTTCTGCATTTTCTCGAAGTTACGGTCACGGGCGCGTTTTGAGAATTCGCCGCCGAGCAGTTCTTCCCAGTTGGGGCCCCAGATAATCTTGTCCATCCGTTTGCCGTCAATCAACGAACGTGGACGCGCAGTGGGCTGGTTTTTGCTTTCCGGTGCGCTATGCAGATGTTGGTAATCATAGGTAAACGGTTCATAGTAATCATCGATTTGCGGGATCACCGGGTTGGCGAAAATTTTGGTAATCACCCCCATCTTGCCGCCCAGACGCGGTCTTATCTTGCCGTTAACATCGCGAACCCAGCCGCCTTGCCACTCCTCCTGATCTTCCCAATTTTTCGGATAACCAATCCCTGGTTTGGTCTCGACGTTGTTAAACCATGCATATTCCATCCCTTCGCGCCCGGTCCAGACGTTTTTACAGGTGACGGAGCAGGTGTGGCAGCCGATACACTTGTCCAGATTAAGAACCATTCCTACCTGTGAGCGTATTTTCATTTTTTCGCCTCCTGTACCTGGTCGCGACCTTCATCATCCAGCCAGTTAATATTTTTCATTTTTCTAATCATGATGAACTCATCGCGGTTAGAGCCGACCGTGCCGTAATAGTTAAAGCTGTACGCCAACTGCGCATAGCCGCCGATCATATGCGTCGGTTTTGGGCAGACGCGGGTGACCGAGTTATGGATCCCGCCACGCATCCCGGTGACTTCCGAGCCGGGAATGTTCATGATTCGTTCCTGAGCGTGATACATCATGGTCATTCCCGGTGGCACGCGCTGACTCACCACTGCACGCGCGGTGAGCGCGCCATTGGCGTTAAAGGCTTCAATCCAGTCGTTATCTTCAATACCCAACTCTTTGGCATCGGTCTCGCTGATCCAGACAATCGGTCCGCCGCGCGACAGCGTCAGCATCAGCAGGTTTTCGCTGTAGGTAGAGTGGATGCCCCATTTCTGATGCGGCGTCAGGAAGTTGAGCGCTTTTTCCGGGAAACCGTTTGGTGGAACTTCACGCATTTCGCTGACGCTGCGGGTATCAATTGGCGGACGATACGCCACCAGGCTTTCACCAAATGCACGCATCCACGCGTGATCCTGATACAACTGCTGGCGACCGGACAGGGTGCGCCATGGGATCAGCTCGTGGACGTTGGTATAGCCTGCGTTATAGGAGACATGTTCGCTTTCAAGGCCGGACCAGGTAGGGCTGGAGATAATTTTGCGCGGCTGCGCCTGAATATCGCGAAAACGGATCTTCTCATCTTCTTTGTTCAACGCCAGATGCGTATGGTCGCGTCCGGTCATCGCCCCCAGCGCTTCCCAGGCTTTGACCGCCACCTGACCGTTGGTTTCCGGCGCCAGGGCGAGGATCACCTCCGACGCATCCAGTGCGGTGTCGATCAGCGGGCGACCTTTCGCCGGACCTTCGCGCTTGGTGTAGTTCAGCTTGCCGAGGAAATCGACCTCGGTCTGGGTATTCCAGGAGATACCTTTGCCACCGTTTCCGAGTTTGTCCATTAGCGGGCCGAGCGAGGTAAAACGTTCGTAGGTGGCAGGGTAGTCACGCTCAACGACAGCAATATTAGGCGCAGTTTTTCCTGGAACAAGATCGCATTCGCCTTTGCGCCAGTCGAGGATGTCAAACGGCTGCGCCAGTTCTGCCGGTGAGTCGTGTTGCAGCGGTTGCAGGACGACATCTGTTTCTTGCCCAAGGTGCCCGACACAGACCTCTGAGAACACTTTGGCGATGCCTTTATAAATTTCCCAGTCGCTCTTCGATTCCCACGCCGGATCGACCGCCGCTGACAGCGGGTGAATAAACGGATGCATATCCGAGGTGTTCATATCGTCTTTTTCATACCAGGTCGCGGTCGGCAGAACGATATCGGAGAACAGACAGGTGCTCGACATACGGAAATCGAGCGTGACCAGCAGATCAAGCTTGCCTTCAATCGCCGCGGACTGCCATTCCACCTCTTCAGGTTTAATACCCTCGCTTGAACCGAGCGCTTCTCCCTGGATCCCGCTTTCGGTACCCAGTAAATACTTGAGCATGTATTCATGCCCTTTACCGGAGGAACCGAGCAGGTTAGAGCGCCAGACAAAAAGGTTTCGCGGATGGTTGTGGCCGCTGTCCGGCTGCTCGCAGGCAAAACGGATATCACCCGATTTCAGCGCTTGTGCGGTGTATTCCACAGGAGACAAGCCAGCCAGCTCAGCCTTCGCTTTCACGGTCAATGGGTTGAGGTTAAGCTGCGGGGCGGACGGCAGCCAGCCCATTCTTTCGGCGCGTACGTTAAAGTCGATTAAATGTCCGCTAAATTTCGACGTGTCGGCCAGCGGAGAGAGGAGTTCCTGAGCGGTGAGTTTTTCATAACGCCACTGGCTGGAGTGGTTGTAGAAAAATGAAGTGCTGTTCATCTGACGCGGCGGACGGTTCCAGTCCAACGCAAAGGCCAGCGGTAACCAACCGGTTTGCGGACGCAGTTTCTCTTGGCCCACATAGTGCGCCCAGCCTCCGCCGCTTTGTCCCACGCAACCACAGAACACCAGAATGTTAATCATCCCACGGTAGTTCATATCCATGTGATACCAGTGGTTGACGCCAGCCCCGAGAATGATCATCGAACGGCCATGCGTTTTATGCGCCGTATCGGCAAACTCGCGGGCGATTTGTTCGATATGTCGGCGTGGCACGCCGGTAATTTGCTCGCCCCAGGCCGGAGTGTAGGCTTTCACTTCGCTGTAATCTTGTGCGCTATGAACGTCATCCAGACCACGATCGAGGCCATAATTCGCCAGCACCAGATCATAAACGCTCACCACCGGGCAACGGCTGCCATCGGCGAGGGTGAGACGTTTTACCGGAAGTTGCCGTACCAGCACAGGTTCTTGTTTGACGCTGCGAAAATGAGGGTTTTCGTTGCCGCCAAAGTAGGGGAATGCTACCCCAGCCACTTCATCATGCTGACCCAGCAACGAGAGGGAAAGTTCTGTTTCTGCCCCAGCGGCCAACGACTCGAGGTTCCATTTGCCTGTTTCACCCCAGCGAAAGCCGATGGAGCCGTTCGGCACGACCAGCTCACCTTCACTGTTAAAGGCCACGGTTTTCCACTCGGGATTGTTGCTTTCGCCGAGACCATCGACAAGGTCTGAGGCGCGCATCATACGTCCAGGCACGTAGCTGCCATCTTCCCGGGTATCCAGTAAAACCAGCATCGGCATGTCGGTATAGCGGCGACAGTAATTGAGGAAATAATCGCTGGGATTGTCGAGGTGGAACTCTTTCAGGATGACGTGGCCCATCGCCATCGCCAGCGCGCTGTCGGTCCCTTGCTTAGGTGCCAGCCACTGATCGCACAGTTTGGCGACTTCCGAGTAGTCGGGCGTAATGGCAATCGTCTTGGTGCCTTTGTAGCGCACTTCAGTAAAAAAGTGCGCGTCCGGCGTACGGGTCTGCGGGACGTTAGATCCCCAGGCGATGATATAACTGGAGTTATACCAGTCGGCGGATTCAGGAACATCAGTCTGCTCGCCCCAGGTCATCGGTGACGCAGGCGGTAAGTCGCAATACCAGTCATAAAAACTCAGGCAGGTGCCGCCAAGAAGGGAAAGATAACGCGTGCCTGCGGCATAGGAGACCATCGACATCGCAGGGATTGGGGAGAAGCCGGCCACGCGATCCGGGCCGTAGGTCTTCACCGTCCAGACGTTGGCGGCAGCAATCAGCTGATTAAGTTCTTTCCAGTTGGAACGGATGAAACCACCGCGACCGCGTACCTGCTTGTAGCTCTGGCATTTTTGCGGGTCGTTCATAATCGATTCCCAGGCCAGCACCGGGTCGGACTGGCGGGTCAGGGCGTCGCGCCACAATTCGATCAAGCGTTTACGCACTAACGGATATTTCAGGCGGTTGGCGCTGTAAAGATACCAGGAGTAGCTGGCGCCGCGCGGACAGCCGCGGGGTTCATGGTTAGGCAGGTCAGGTCGGGTACGCGGGTAGTCAGTTTGCTGTGTTTCCCAGGTTACCAGTCCGTTTTTGACGTAGATTTTCCAGCTACATGAGCCGGTACAGTTCACGCCGTGGGTAGAGCGCACAATTTTATCGAACTGCCAGCGTTGGCGATAACTGTCTTCCCAGTCCCGGTTGGTGTGCATCACTTGCCCATGCCCCTCGGCAAACGTATCGCCCTTTTGTTTAAAGTAGCGAAAGCGATCTAACAGTTTACTCATGACATAACTCCTGCTTCGATAATATTGCCGACGGTGAATCGCACACCAGGTCTGCCTGAATGTCCGAGCCTGCGGTATCCATTTCGTTATTTTTTTTGTGATTTACGGCCATAGACCAGCCAGGTCACCAGCACACAGACGATGTAAAACACCAAAAATATTTTCATAGCCCCCACCGGAGAGCCGGTAAGCGCCAGGGATGAACCAAACGCTTTGGGGATGAAGAAGCCCCCCACAGCGCCGATGGCAGAGATGAATCCAAGCGCTGCGGCGGTGTCGGTTACCGCTTCACGCTGGGCCTGTTCCTCTGTGCCACCGCGCAGTTTCACCCGGTAAATCGTGATTTTGCGAAAGATCACCGCAATCATCTGGAAGGTCGACCCGCTTCCCAGACCCGCGGTCAGGAACAGCCCCATAAACACCAGATAGAAGGCGACAAAGTTTCCTTCTCCTGAGCCCGGCAGAGTAAGAAACAGCAGGGCGCTGAACAGTGCCATAAAGATGAAGTTAATTAACGTGACGCGTACACCGCCGAACTTGTCAGAGATAACGCCGCCCGCCGATCGCGCAAGCGCGCCGATGAAGGGGCCGAAGAACGCCAGTTGCAGAATATTCACGTCAGGAAATTGGGTTTTCGCCAGCATGGCAAAACCAGCCGAAAAGCCGATAAATGACCCGAAAGTCGCGAGATACAGCAGGCTTAACAGCCACAAGTGAAAACGCTTGAGGACCGGTAGCTGGGAAGCAATAGAAGCCTTCGAACTGGCAATATCATTCATTCCCATGCCTGCCGCCAGGGTGGCTATCAGCAGAAGTGGAACCCAAATCCATGCGGCATTGGCCAGCGACAGTAATGAGCCGTCAGCTTGCGGTACGCTCTGGACGCCCAAAAAGGTAAATATGGGCAGAAAAATCACCAGCGGCGCGATTAGCTGCATCACGCTGACGCCGAGGTTGCCAAGGCCGCCGTTAACCCCCAACGCACTGCCTTGCTTTGCTTTGGGGAAGAAAAAGCTGATGTTGCCCATGCTGGAGGCAAAGTTAGCGCCAGCAAAACCGCACATCAGCGCAATAATAATAAATACTCCAAACGGAGTAGCGGTATTTTGCACGGCAAATCCCAGCCAGACGCAGGGAATAACCAGAATAATCGTGCTAAAAATGGTCCAACGGCGACCGCCAAATATAGGTACCATAAAGGAGTAGGGAACGCGCAATATTGCCCCAGAAAGGGAGGGTAATGCCGTTAATAAAAACAGTTGATCGGTGGTGAAATTAAAACCAATTTTATTCAGATTGACGGCTACGGCGCTAAACAGCATCCAGACGCAGAAGGCAAGTAAAAGGCAACTTACTGATATCCAAAGATTTCTACGGGCAATGTGCTTGCCTTTGTTTTCCCAAAAGGCGGGGTTTTCTGGTTTCCAGTCAGTCAAAAGATAACGATTATTTTTCTCATTTGATGATGACATATTATTCTCCATGCACATGCCGTTCATGAAAAAGAAATAAACGCATACAGGCCGCGCGGCTTCTTTTTAGAAACTATTGAAAGGTTTTGGGAATATTGACTGAAAGAATAGATAAAAAAGTGCAATAACGCGGGATGAGGGGAGAATTACATGTTGGTTAAGTGTTACTAATTGTAAACTTAAAAGAGGTATTGTTTATTCATCTATAACATTAGCTAAATAACTCCAGCGTAATCATACGATCCAGGTGGCGATCAAAAGCAGGATCGGCCATTTCCTCGATGCCCAACATATACATACCATCCAGGCCGCACACCAGTGCGATTAAACGCCATGCGACGTCAGCGGCATCTGGGGTGGATGAAAACTCACCGGCTTTCTGTCCCTGAATGATGATATTGGCCGTTTCCTCATGCCACATCCGCATGGTTAGCAGATAGGCGCTTTTGATTTCTGGATCTTTACCGGCTACAACCTGCGCTTCACGCCACAGCTTAATATAGGGTTCGAAGCCGCCATCTTCACTGCCCAGCATGGCATGCAGTCGCTCACGGAAGCTGGCATCCTCACTGACCAGTTCCGCATCAAGCAGGGTACGGATCAGGCGCACAAAAGCCTGAGACTTGAGTTCACCGGCAGAGGCAAAATGATGATGCACCTGACCCGTCGCCACATGGGCTTCCGCCGCTATACGTCGTACGGTCATGGCAGTAAACCCTTCTTCCAGCGCAACGCGCATTGCCGCTTGCAGAATCACTTCCCGACGTTCATCCCGATTCAGATAGCTCATCATTCCTCCTGTATCTCAATAGCACGCAGTCTAACAAAAAGTTGGACATATGTTCAATTTTCCGTAGGATCGCTAAAGCTGGACATGTGTCCAGTTTCGGTTTCGTTAGGGAGTTTTATGTTTCGTCAGTGGTTAACGTTAGTCATTATTGTACTGGTCTACATCCCTGTTGCGATTGATGCAACGGTGCTGCACGTTGCCGCGCCCACGCTGAGTATGACGCTGGGTGCCAGTGGCAACGAGCTGCTGTGGATTATTGATATTTATTCGCTGGTAATGGCCGGCATGGTGTTGCCAATGGGGGCATTGGGCGATCGCATCGGTTTTAAACGTCTGCTGCTGTTGGGCGGGGGCTTATTTGGTCTGGCATCGCTGGCCGCCGCTTTTGCCCACAGCGCCAGTTGGCTGATTGCCACGCGGGCGGTATTGGCGATCGGGGCGGCGATGATTGTTCCGGCTACGCTGGCGGGTATTCGTTCCACCTTTGCCGAGCAGCGTCATCGCAATATGGCGCTCGGCGTCTGGGCCGCCGTTGGGTCCGGCGGCGCGGCGTTTGGGCCATTAGTGGGCGGCATACTGCTGGAGCACTTCTATTGGGGATCCGTGTTCTTAATCAATGTGCCTATTGTTGTGGTGGTAATGGCATTGACGGCTCGTTTCGTGCCGCGCCAGGCTGGACGTCGAGATCAATCGTTAAATTTCGGTCATGCGATAATGCTGATTGTCGCTATTCTGCTGCTGGTCTATAGCGCCAAAACCGCACTGAAAGGTCATATGGCGACCATTGCCATCGTGCTGACATTGTTAACCGGAGCATTGCTGTTGGGGCAGTTTGTCCGTATCCAGCTAGCGGCTTCCCGGCCAATGATTGATATGCGGCTGTTCACGCATCGCATTATCTTAAGCGGCGTAGTAATGGCGATGACCGCGATGATTACGCTGGTTGGTTTCGAATTGCTGATGGCTCAGGAGCTCCAGTTTGTCCACGGTTTGACGCCGTATCAGGCTGGTCTGTTTATGCTGCCGGTGATGCTGGCAAGCGGTTTCAGTGGACCCATTGCCGGCATGTTGGTGTCACGTCTGGGGTTACGTTGTGTGGCAACGGCGGGTATGGCGCTCAGCGCCGTCAGTTTTTACGGTCTGGCGATGACGGATTTCAGTACGCAGCAAATACAAGCGTGGATATTGATGGCCTTGCTCGGATTCAGTGCGGCAAGTGCGCTTTTGGCCTCAACTGCGGCAATCATGGCAGCAGCACCGGCAGAAAAAGCGGCAGCGGCTGGCGCCATTGAGACGATGGCTTATGAACTTGGCGCCGGGCTTGGCATCGCTATCTTTGGCTTACTGTTGAGCCGTAGCTTTTCTGCCTCAATTCTGCCGCCAGCCGGACTCAATCCGCAGGAGATAGAGCGCGCCTCATCATCAATGGGTGAAGCGGTACAACTGGCGCATTCGCTCCCGTCGTCGCTGAGTGAGGCATTGCTGGCGGCTGCCAGAGAAGCCTTTACCTGGTCACATAGCGTGGCCTTAAGCAGCGCTGGCAGTATGCTTATCGTATTAGCGATAGGGATGTGGTTCAGTCTGGCAAAGATACAGCGTCAATAACTAGTGGGCTAAATGACAGGGGTAATCCATCTCTTCGACTTCTTTTCCACTCAAGCGAGCGTATTGCCCCGTCAGTCTCCAGAATGCAGGTTGAGTTTCCGTATAGATCTCTGCCGCTAACACCAGGCGGCGGCGATCTACCTCGTTAAGTTCCAGTAGCGTCCACGGCACAAAATAGCGTTCGCTACCCGTCAGGGTAAACCACAGCGGGCACCCACAGCCTGAACAGAAGAAACGTTCACCACGATTTGAAGAAGGAAAGTGCGAGGGTTGGGCTGAATCCGGCGACATCTGCGGATGAGCGCTGGCCTCCAGATACATAGCGATGCCACCCGACCATTTCTGACACAACGTACAGTGGCAGGCATAGACATCCAGCATTTCGACGTCAACGGTAAAATGACTCTGTCCGCAAAGACAACGACCAGTGAACGTCTGCACGGCATACTCCTTATGACCGAGACTACATCAAGAGAAAAAGCCAGCCCTGAAAGGACTGGCTTTGTATTCAGACTACAACAAAATTAGAACTGGTAGTTCAGACCAACAGCCACGATGTTGTCAGTGCTTACGCCGGCAGCATTGGTGAAGGCATTGTCATCCAGCAGGTTGATTTTGTAATCAACGAAGGTAGACATGTTTTTGTTGAAGTAGTAGGTAGCACCCAGGTCTACGTATTCAACCAGATCCTGGTCGCCGTAATTGTTGATGTCTTTACCTTTGGATTTCAGGTAAGCAACGGACGGACGCAGACCGAAGTCGAACTGGTACTGTGCAACAACTTCAAAGTTCTGTGCTTTATCAGCGATACCGTTAACTTTAGAACCATAGGTGGTCATGTTGCGGGTTTCGGAGTAGGTGGTTGCCAGGTAGATGTTGTTCGCATCATATTTCAGACCAGCAGCCCATACTTCAGCGTTTTTACCGTCAGCTTTGAACGCGCTGCCAGCACGGCTCTGAGAGTCAGTACGGTCAGATTTCGCATAGGTAGCACCTACGCCGAAGCCTTCATACTCGTAAGTAGAAGACAGACCGAAACCGTCGCCATTAGCTTCTTTGTCGTTGCTACGGTCATTTTTGCCCTGGTACTGAGCAGCAAAGTTCAGACCTTCAACCAGACCGAAGAAGTCGGTGTTACGGTAGGTTGCAACGCCGGTAGTACGACCAGTCATGAATACGTCAGTCTGGGTCCAGGTATCGCCACCGAACTCTGGCAGAACGTCGGTCCATGCGCCGATGTCGTAAGCTACGCCGTAGTTACGACCGTAGTCGAAAGAACCGTATTCAGCGAATTTCAGGCCAGCAAATGCCAGACGGGTTTTGTCTGCTTCGGAACCCTGATCTTCAGAACGGTTGCCTTTGAATTCATATTCCCACTGACCAAAACCAACCAGCTGGTCGTTGATCTGAGTTTCGCCTTTGAAGCCCAGACGCGCATAGGTTTTGTCGCCATCGCTGCTGGTGTCATCAGAGAAATAATGCTGAGCGTGAACTTTACCGTAGATATCCAGTTTGTTTGCGTCTTTGTTATATACCTCAGCCGCGTTTACTGCACCTGCCGCCAACAGGCTAGTCACTGCCACTGCAACTAATTTAAGTTTCATTCTAAATAATCCTTATAATTTTTTCTTGGTGTGTTTCCTAAACCATTGCTAAACGAAGGGGTTCGTCAATGGCAAACCATTTTTAAATGACGCAGTGGTATAAGTTCAATAATAAGTTTCATAATATTGCGAAATATTTGAAGTTGTGTGATCCAGATCTACATAATACAGCTGATTATATTAATCTTAATATGTGACAGATCTGGTTAGATATATTTACGCAGGGGACTATTATGGCAACTATGATTTAAATGGCGTTAGTTTCGCTTGTATAATATATACATGCGGAGGGTTATAGATAAACATGAAATACTTTCACGCGTTAACTAATAATCATATATTTAACATTTAATTAAACAAATATAAACATAAAACACAAGTGCAATGAGCATAATTATCCATCAGTCTGGCTAAAGTATAGCCGGATTTTATTTGTTTGTGATAAAACCCGGTTTTTTTCAGGCGCGGCGAGTTGCCACCCAGCAGAGCAGTGAGCCAGCGCAGACCATCAGCGCGCCTTGCCAAAAAGAAAGTGAGAGCGGGGCGCTGAGTAGCACGGCGGCCAGCGCGGAGGACAGTACGGGAGTAAAATAAGAACCTACCGCCATAATGGTGACATTACCGTGCAAAATACCAATATTCCACGCAGCATAGGCAAATCCTAATGTTAATGCTGCAGTGAACATCTTAATCGTCACCGGAGTGCTGAAAACCATCTCCGGCTGTGGGGTGACAAAATAGTAAATCCACAGACTTGCGGCGGTCAGTAAAACGAACACCGTGATGCCGTTAAAGCCTTTTGCATATTTATTGGTCACTGTGCAATATGTGGCCCAGATAAAAGATCCCAGAAAGGCGAGAAAATAGCTGAGTGGACTACTGGCAACATTGCTGATAATTTCGCCTGGATTGAGACCATTTTCACCGCCCAGTACCCAACAAACGCCGGTCAATGCGATAATTAATCCAGGAATGACCAGCCAGGTTGATTTTTGACCATTAAATAATATGGCGAACAATATCGTCAGGCTTGGCCAAAGATAATTTACCATCCCCACTTCAATAGCCTGATGACGGGTAGCGGCATAACCCAGGGCCAGCGCTAAACAAATTTCATAGCTCACAAAAAGCACGCTACCGGCGATTAAATAACGAACAGGAATTTTTCTGATATTTGGAAATCCGACGGTAAATATGAGCAACAGGCCGCTTAATGAAAAAATCATCGCTGCGCCGCCAGCAGGTCCCAGTCCCTCACTCACTCCCCGAATAAGTCCAACCATCGTGCTCCAGAGTACGATGGCAATCAGACCAATTAACGTTGCTTTTTGTTTTGTCATTCTGTTTCTCTGTCCATGCCACTGGCAAAAAATAAGCTGAAATTTATAGCACTTTTACACCGTAGCGCGCTAATTAATTACCTTTTACATACCTCCTTATGGGTATAAGGGTTAAACAAAGTGCACTATTTAGTAGCGGAACCGTTTCGTTTTTGATTTGACGCAAAAAAAATATGGATATAGCTGATAGTTTCGTCGCGAAGTTGTACATGTCATCTTTCAGGCTGCCTCGATTACGCGCTTTGAGAGATTTCTTGTACGAATCCCTGCAAAAAAGAGGAAAGCAATGGACGTCAGCCGCAGACAATTTTTTAAAATCTGCGCGGGCGGTATGGCGGGAACAACAGTAGCCGCTCTGGGTTTTGCACCCAAAATGGCACTGGCTCAGGCGCGAAACTATAAGTTATTACGCGCCAAAGAGATCCGAAACACCTGCACATACTGTTCCGTAGGTTGCGGGCTATTAATGTATAGCCTGGGTGATGGAGCAAAAAACGCCAAAGAGTCGATTTACCATATTGAAGGGGATCCGGATCATCCGGTGAGCCGAGGGGCGTTATGTCCTAAGGGCGCAGGATTACTGGATTACGTACACAGTGAAAACCGTCTGCGTTACCCGGAATATCGCGCTCCAGGTTCCGACAAATGGCAGCGTATCAGCTGGGATGAAGCTTTCTCCCGCATCGCGAAGCTGATGAAAACTGACCGTGACGCCAACTTTATTGAGAAAAATGAGCAGGGCGTAACGGTTAACCGCTGGCTTTCCACCGGGATGCTGTGTGCATCTGCAGCCAGTAATGAAACCGGCATGCTGACGCAAAAATTTGTGCGCTCACTCGGCATGCTGGCAGTAGACAACCAGGCGCGCGTTTGACACGGACCAACGGTAGCAAGTCTTGCTCCAACATTTGGTCGCGGTGCGATGACCAACCACTGGGTTGATATTAAAAATGCTAACGTCGTGATGGTGATGGGCGGTAACGCCGCTGAAGCACATCCGGTGGGATTCCGCTGGGCGATGGAAGCTAAAAACAACAATGACGCCACGCTGATTGTTGTTGACCCTCGTTTTACACGTACAGCCTCGGTGGCGGATATTTACGCACCGATCCGTTCCGGCACGGACATTACGTTCCTGTCCGGCGTTTTGCTGTACCTGATTGAAAACAACAAAATCAACGCTGAATACGTTAAGCATTACACCAACGCCAGCCTGCTGGTGCGGGAAGACTTTACGTTCGAAGACGGCCTGTTCAGCGGCTACGATGCGGAAAAGCGTCAGTACGATAAATCGTCCTGGAACTATCAGTTCGATGAAAACGGCTACGCCAAACGCGATGAGACATTAAGCCATCCGCGCTGCGTATGGAACCTGCTGAAACAGCATGTATCCCGCTACACGCCGGCTGTGGTGGAAAACATCTGTGGTACGCCGAAAGAAGACTTCCTGAAAGTCTGCGAAGTGCTGGCCTCCACCAGCGCGCCCGATCGTACCACCACCTTCCTGTATGCGCTGGGCTGGACGCAGCATACCGTCGGGGCGCAAAACATCCGCACCATGGCGATGATCCAGCTGCTGCTCGGTAATATGGGGATGGCCGGTGGTGGTGTCAACGCCTTGCGCGGTCACTCCAACATTCAGGGGTTAACCGACTTAGGTCTACTCTCTACCAGCCTGCCGGGCTACCTGACGCTGCCGTCAGAGAAACAGACAGATCTGCAAACCTATCTGGCTGCGAACACGCCAAAAGCGACATTGGCCGATCAGGTTAACTACTGGGGCAACTATCCGAAGTTTTTCGTTAGCCTGATGAAATCCTTCTACGGCAATGCGGCGCAGAAAGAGAATGACTGGGGCTTTGAGTGGTTGCCGAAGTGGGATCAGTCCTACGACGTGATCAAGTACTTCAACATGATGGACAGCGGAAAAGTCACCGGTTACATCTGTCAGGGCTTTAACCCGGTTGCGTCCTTCCCGGACAAAAACAAAGTGGTGCAGTCCCTGAGCAAACTGAAGTATCTGGTCGTTATCGATCCGCTGGTGACAGAAACTTCAACGTTCTGGCAAAACCACGGCGAATCAAACGATGTTGATCCGGCATCTATCCAGACCGAAGTCTTCCGTTTGCCGTCAACCTGCTTTGCGGAAGAGGACGGTTCAATTGCCAACTCCGGTCGCTGGTTGCAGTGGCACTGGAAAGGTCAGGACGCGCCGGGCGAAGCCCGTAACGACGGCGAAATTCTGGCCGGTATATACCACCGTCTGCGCGATATGTATCGCACCGAGGGCGGTAAAGCCGCAGAACCTGTACTGAAAATGAGCTGGAACTATAAGCAGCCGGACGAACCACATTCAGAGGAAGTGGCGAAAGAGAACAACGGCTACGCGCTGGAAGATCTCTATGATGCCAACGGTGTGCTGATTGCGAAGAAAGGCCAGTTGCTCAATAGCTTTGCGCTGCTGCGTGATGATGGTACTACGTCATCTTCCTGCTGGATTTATACCGGGAGCTGGACCGAGCAGGGCAACCAGATGGCCAACCGCGATAACTCCGACCCGTCAGGGCTGGGTAATACGTTGGGTTGGGCATGGGCATGGCCACTGAACCGTCGCGTTCTGTATAACCGCGCGTCAGCGGATCCGCAGGGTAAACCGTGGGATCCAAAACGCATGCTGATCCAGTGGAGCGGTACGAAATGGACGGGGAATGACATCCCGGACTTCAACACCGCGGCACCAGGCAGCGGCACCAATCCGTTTATCATGCAACCGGAAGGTCTGGGACGTCTGTTCGCCATTGATAAGATGGCGGAAGGGCCGTTCCCGGAACACTACGAGCCGATGGAAACGCCGCTGGGTACAAATCCGCTGCACCCGAACGTAATCTCCAACCCGGCAGCCCGTCTGTACGAGGCGGATAAGCTACGTATGGGCACCAAACAGGATTTCCCGTACGTTGGGACGACTTATCGTCTGACCGAACACTTCCATACCTGGACCAAGCACGCATTGCTGAATGCGATTGCCCAACCAGAACAGTTTGTGGAAATCAGCGAAACGCTGGCGGCAGCGAAAGGTATTAATAACGGCGATCACGTGAAAGTCAGCAGCAAACGTGGATTTATTCGCGCAGTTGCGGTGGTGACACGTCGTTTGCGTACTCTGAACGTCAACGGTCAGCAGGTCGAAACGGTTGGGATCCCGATCCACTGGGGCTTTGAAGGAGTCGCGCGTAAAGGCTTTATCGCCAACACCCTGACGCCGAATGTCGGTGATGCAAACTCGCAAACGCCGGAATACAAAGCGTTTTTAGTTAACATCGAGAAGGCGTAAGGGGGCGAATATATGTCTATGGAAACGCAGGACATCATCAAACGGTCCGCAACAAACTCCATCACGCCGCCGCCTCAGGCCCGTGATTACAAAGCAGAGGTCGCGAAACTGATCGATGTGTCCACCTGTATAGGCTGTAAGGCCTGCCAGGTGGCATGTTCAGAGTGGAACGATATCCGCGATGAAGTCGGCCATTGCGTCGGGGTGTATGACAACCCTGCCGATCTCAGCGCCAAATCCTGGACGGTAATGCGATTTAGCGAAACCGAACAGAACGGCAAGCTGGAGTGGCTAATTCGTAAAGACGGCTGTATGCACTGTGAAGATCCGGGCTGCCTGAAGGCGTGCCCGTCTGCCGGGGCGATTATTCAGTACGCCAACGGGATTGTCGATTTCCAGTCAGAGCACTGCATTGGCTGTGGCTACTGTATTGCCGGGTGTCCATTTAATATTCCGCGCCTCAATAAAGAGGATAACCGCGTGTATAAATGTACGCTGTGTGTGGACCGCGTCAGCGTCGGGCAGGAACCTGCCTGCGTCAAGACCTGTCCGACCGGGGCAATACATTTCGGCACTAAGCAGGAAATGCTGGAAATGGGCGAACAGCGGGTGGCCAAACTGAAAGCACGCGGTTATGAACACGCCGGTCTCTACAACCCGGAAGGTGTTGGGGGAACGCATGTGATGTACGTTCTGCACCATGCCAACCAGCCGGAGCTGTACCACGGCCTGCCGAAAGAACCGCAGATCGATACCTCTATCAATCTGTGGAAAGGGGCGCTGAAACCGCTGGCTGCTGCCGGATTTATCGCCACCTTCGCCGGACTTATTTATCACTACGTTGGTATTGGTCCGAATAAGGAAGTGGACGACGAGGAGGATCATCATGAGTAAGTCGAAAATGATTGTGCGCACGAAGTTTATCGACCGCGCCTGTCACTGGACGGTGGTGATCTGCTTCTTCCTGGTGGCGCTGTCGGGAATTTCCTTTTTCTTCCCGACTCTGCAATGGCTGACGCAGACTTTCGGTACACCGCAGATGGGGCGTATTTTACACCCGTTCTTCGGACTGCTGATCTTCGTGGCGTTAATGTTCATGTTTGTACGCTTTGTTCACCACAATATCCCGGATAAAAAAGATATCCCGTGGCTGAAAAACATTGTGGAAGTGCTGAAAGGCAATGAACATAAAGTGGCGGATGTGGGCAAGTACAACGCCGGACAGAAAATGATGTTCTGGTCGATCATGAGCATGATTTTCGTGCTGCTGATTACCGGCATTATTATCTGGCGTCCGTACTTTGCGCAGTTCTTCCCGATGCAGGTCGTGCGTTACAGCCTGCTGATCCATGCTGCGGCGGGCATTATCCTGATGCACGCCATCCTCATTCATATGTATATGGCATTCTGGGTGAAAGGTTCGATTAAAGGCATGGTGGAAGGGAAAGTGAGCCGTCGCTGGGCGAAGAAGCACCACCCGCGTTGGTATCGCGAAGTCGAAAGACAAGAAGCGAAAAAAGAGAGCGAGGAAGGGGTTAATTAATCCCAGACGTTCTCCACGTAATGGCGCTACCTCGGTAGCGCCATTTTTTTGCCAAAAAAACGTCATGTTACTGTCATCTGCTAAACGTAAGGTGTTGTCTTTCCAATAATAGAAGAGTTAAAAGACAATGCATCTGGTGAAAAAATTACTCGCAGTTAGCGTGTTTCTTTGTGCGTCCGCTCAGGCGCAGAACATCCTCGAATTTCCTCAGCCGGAAAATAACCCGGAAGAGTTTTATGCCGTAACTGAAATTCCGGCAGGTGGAATGATTAAATATGAAACCGACGCCAAAACTGGTTTTATCGTTGCTGACCGTTTCCAGTCTATGCCGGTTGCTTATCCCGCCAACTACGGTTCACTAACCCAGTCTTTAGCCGGTGACGGCGACCCGCTGGACGTCATCTTTTATACCCGTGCGCCGTTGGCCCCTGGAACATTGATTAAGCTGCGCGCCATTGGCGTGCTGAAGATGATCGACGGCGGAGAAAAGGACGACAAAATTGTCGCCGTTCCGGCCAGTAAAATTGACCCGACTTATGATGGCATCAAAGAGCTGAGCGATCTGCCCAAGATTGAAGTGCAACGCCTGGAATCTTTCTTCCGCGTGTACAAAGATCTGCCGGAAGGGCGCAAGAAGGTCGAATTAAACGGTTTCAACGACGCCGCCACGGCTAAGCAAGAGATCAAACAGGCCTGGGATGCCTGGAAAGAGAAAAAACCAAAGTAATAAATGGCATGCCGGATGGCAAAAGTTTATCCGGCATTCAACTTTTATCACTGCACTGCCAGTTTGCGCAGGCGTGAAGTATCCACGTTTTTTTGGGCCTCTGCCAGGCTCCAGGTATTTTGCAGGTTTAACCACATTTCGGGTGAACTACCAATTACGACAGAGAGTTTGATCGCCATCTCAGGCGTGAGGGCCGCTTTCCCGGCTAATAGTCGGCTTGCCGTCGAAGGTGCAATCTCCATCGCCCTGGCAAATTCGCGCAGACTGACATTGAGTTCGTCCAGTGCTTCCTGAATGATATCCCCAGGGCGGGGATGATTTGCCATTTTCATCAATGATAGTCCTCGTAGTCCAGTATGTACGCGTCGCCATTGACGAATTCAAACGTAATACGCCAGTTACCTGAAACAGAAATTGCCCAAACTCCATCACGCTCGCCTATAAGAGAATGAAGCTTATAACCGGGCATATTGATATCTGTAACCTTACTTGCCGCATCAATAACAGCAAGTCTGTGTCGTAATCGTCGGACATGCTTCGCCATAACGCCTGATGTTCGCCCATGAAGAAACAAGTCACGCAATCCTTTGTGTCTGAAGTTCATGATCATCCATATCTTCCTTGTTCCTTCAAGAGGAACATTACCATTAATGTTCCTTTAAGCGCAACACCAGGATTGCGATGTTTTAAATTTTGCGGCGAATGTGCACAAAGAAAAAGGGAGAAGGGGAATATCTGGAAAGCGTCACGCAAGAATTGCCGGATGACGGGCCTACACGCACATTTTGCTGATGTAGGCCGCCATCCGGCAATGCGGTTTACTCCAGTTGTGAGTTCAGCCGCGCAATCTCCTTACGCCATTGTGCCTGTAACAGCGGTTTTTGATGCTTCGGCTTACGAGCGAGATCGTCGGCCAGCCGCTGCTCCAGTTCGAGAAGTTGTTCCAGTAACGCATCACTGTCGCAGCTTATTTCATTTCTCGCTTCGACCACCATTTTCGGGACAGGTATCTCAGCAGATGTTTCCCGAATTCGCGCGTTGATCGCGTCCAGATCGTGCCATTCGCTGAGTTCGCCGTTATCAATAAACCAGAACCGGTTACAACTTTTGCTGATAAGCTGGCGATCGTGGCTTACCAGCAGCACGCCTCCGTGATAGCTTTGCAGCGTTTCAGCCAGCGCCTCTTTGCCTTCCATATCCAGATGGTTGGTCGGTTCATCGAGCATCAGCAGGCTATAACGCGCCAGAGTCAGTCCAACAAACAATAACCGGGAGCGCTCACCACCGCTTAATGTACTGACCCGCTGCGCGTGACGAACCCATGGAAAGCCCGCGCTAATCAGCGCCATTTTGCGGATATCAGGCTGAGGAGCGAACGCTTCCAGCGCGTCAAACAGCGAATCGTCATCAGCGAGTTGGTGCAGCGTCTGATCGTAATACCCCAGCGTAACGCGCGGGTGTAACACCAATGAAGGCGATGCCAGCTGTGACTGAAACTGTTGCCAGATAAGCCTTAACAACGATGATTTCCCGCAACCGTTGCGCCCGACAATCGCCACGCGATCGCCGCTTTTTACCCGAATACCGGCAATCGAAAACAGCGTATCGGCGCCAGGAGCAGGGGCCACAGACAGATGAGTCATCTCCAGCAAACGATCCGCACGCAGGGCGTCACCCTGCAATGTTAGTGTCCACTGACTTCCCGAGGTTACTTCGGTCTGTACCTCTTTCAGGCGCAACACCTGTTTTTCCATCTGCTTTGCTTTACGGGAAAGATCTTCGTTGTCGTAGACCCGTCCCCAGGTCGCCAACCGTTTGGCGCTGGCGGTGACGCGATCGATCTCCTTTTGTTCAGCCTTATGGCGCAAGGCATCGCTGGTGTCTCTGTCTACCAGAGCCTGACGCGCCGCGCTACAGGGGAGATCGAAGGCATGCAGGGTGCGATCGCGCAGGATCCAGGTTCCGTGAGTCACGGCATCCAGCAACTGCGGGTCGTGGGAAACAACCACAAAACTACCAGACCAGTTCTGTAAGAACTGTTCCAGCCACAGTAATGTGGGCAAATCCAGGTGGTTACCTGGCTCATCCAACAGTAGCAGGTCAGGGTTTCGCATCAGCGCCCGCGCTAATAACAGACGCGTGTGTTGTCCGCCGCTCAGCGTTTGTGCTGTCAGAGATAAATTCTCCGGCGTGAAACCCATTTCGGCCAGCAACGCTTCAACTCGCCATTGTTGGCTCGCGCGTTCATGCTCGGGAAGTTGAGCAAGCACCGCCTCTTGCAACGTCAGCGGCAGTATATCGTCAGGTAAATGTTGCTCCACACGCGCAAGATGACAGTGATTCGCCTGCGCAATTGTCCCGCTGGTGGGTGAAATCGTGCCATCGAGTAGTTTTAACAGCGTACTTTTGCCGCAGCCGTTGTAACCGATAAGTCCGATGCGGTCGCCTTTTTTCAGGGTGAAAGAAAGATCGTCGAATAGCGTACCGAATGCCGTATCAACGTGTAAGGATTGTGCGGTTAGTAATGTGCTCATTGTTGCTTACTCAAGAGTTACAGGCGTAAAAACGCCTCGTCAAACATCGCTGACGATAACCCGGTAAGCCCGAGAGAAGGGGATTGAGAAGTTAGCTTCGCTCAAGCAGAAGTTATCGCAGCACGATACCGATAACGCTTGAGCACTGGCGATCGCCAAAAGCATGTGAAACGATAAAACGTTCACAGTACAGCATAAGTATCCTCCTTTTGTTTTTCAGAATGTTAATAGGTGATGAAAGTGTAATCGCAACATACGCAGTAGCGCAAGCTTTGAACGCCCAGCAGATTACAAGACAAATAAATCATGCAAAAGTTAATTTTCTTCGCGTCGAAAGCTTGAGTTAATGATCACAATAACGCTCAACATTCTCCGGTATCCTGTCGCGCACTATTTTATTATTTGGAGAATAGATGACATGAAAAAAACAATGACATTGACGATGATTGCGCTGGGATGTTTATTTGCAAATGCACAAGCAAGTGAAAAACTAGCGGGTAATGAGATACTTAAAGTGCAAAAAGGTGGTGTTCCTGACAAAATTTACACGCAGAATAAACCACATTTAAAGATTGCCACCTATAACATTGGTAAAAATGAAGCATCTGCTGATGTGGCGGATTTTACGGCACTTAATTCGGCCATAAAAAGAATAGATGCAGATATTATTGCTGTACCAGAGGTTGATAATAAAACAGGGCGCAGTCAAAAGATTGATCAACTCAAAAAAATCGCTGATGCCAATAAACTGTATTACGCCTTCGGTAAAGCACTCGATTTTGATGGCGGTGAGTACGGGTTAGGACTGCTTTCCAAATATAAAATATTGCATACGCAGGTGGTAAAATTACCGTCGGGTAATGCTGAACAACGCGTGGCGTTACTGGCGCAGGTTGACGTTCCTGGGTTTGATTCTGCTCCCATCATTATGGTGACTCATCTCGACTGGCAAAAAGATCCCACCATGCGTACGGAACAAGCCCGCTATCTGTTAGATATCAGCATTGGCGACGCGACATCAGATTTCCCGGATATCGCCTCCTCAATTAAGATCCTTGCAGGGGATTTTAATTCGACCCGGGATGAGCAGCCACTTAAAGAAATACGTTACTTTTTCAATGAAGTGACGAAAGAAGGAATTGATACGCGCAGTTGGCCAGCCGTTAATCCTGCGATCGATATAGACCATATTTTCACGTTTAAAGGTCAGAAGTGGAACGTCAAAAACCTGGAAATCCCACATAATTCGCCAGAGTTTACGTGGTCTACGGCGAGCGATCACCTGCCGGTTATTGCTGAACTTGAACTTTCAGAACAGTAATCTACATACAGTATTTCGTTCATCGAACGCTTAAAATTGCCCGGCAGACACAGCTGCCGGGCAAACCGTCAAATAGAAGTACGACGGTAGTCGCGATATTCCGCCTGCCAGAAATTATCGTCAATCGCCTGTTGCAGCGCTTCGGCGGACGTTTTCACCGCCACGCCTTGCTGCTGGGCCATTTTACCCACGGCAAAGGCAATCGCGCGGGAAACGATCTGAATATTTTTCAGTTCTGGTAACACCAGTCCTTCGCCGTTCAACACCAGCGGAGAATACTGCGCCAGTGTTTCACTGGCTGACATCAGCATTTCATCGGTAATGCGCGATGCGCCAGAAGCAATAACACCCAGCCCGATACCCGGGAAAATATAGGCGTTGTTACACTGGGCAATCGGGAAGACTTTTTCCTTCCACACTACCGGCGCGAACGGACTACCGGTCGCAACCAGCGCGTTACCTTCGGTCCAGGCGATAATATCCTGTGGCGTAGCTTCCACGCGTGAAGTCGGGTTAGACAGCGGCATGACGATCGGGCGCGGACAATGCTTGTGCATTTCGCGGATGATCTCTTCGGTAAACAGGCCGGTCTGTCCGGAAACACCAATCAGGATGTCCGGCTTAACGTTACGCACTACGTCGAGCAACGACAACACATCCTCTTGCGTATCCCAGTGCTGCAGATTTTCGCGTTTTTGCACCAGTTTGGTCTGGAAGGAGAGCAGGTTCGGCATTTTGTCGGTTAACAGGCCGAAGCGATCGACCATAAACACGCGTTGACGCGCCGCTTCCTCGCTTAAACCTTCACGCTGGATTTGCGCGATGATCTGCTCGGCAATCCCGCAACCGGCGGAGCCCGCCCCGAGGAACACGATATTCTGTTCACTTAACTGGCTACCCGCCGCGCGGCTGGCGGCAATGAGCGTACCAACGGTAACGGCTGCGGTGCCCTGAATATCGTCGTTAAATGAGCAAATTTCATCGCGATAGCGGTTCAGCAACGGCATCGCATTTTTCTGTGCGAAGTCTTCGAACTGCAGCAGTACGTCCGGCCAACGATGCTTCACAGCCTGGATAAATTCATCGACAAATTCGTAGTATTCATCATCAGTGATACGCGGGTTACGCCAGCCCATATACAGCGGATCGTTCAGCAGTTGCTGATTGTTGGTACCGACGTCCAGAACGACCGGCAGGGTGTAGGCCGGACTAATCCCACCACACGCGGTATACAGCGACAGCTTACCGATCGGAATACCCATCCCGCCGATCCCCTGGTCGCCAAGGCCCAGAATACGTTCACCGTCGGTAACGACGATGACTTTGATATTGTGGTTAGGCACGTTCTGCAGGATATCGTCCATATTGTGGCGGTTCTGATAAGAGATAAATACGCCGCGCGCGCGACGGTAGATCTCAGAGAAACGCTCACAGGCAGCACCTACCGTTGGGGTATAGATAACCGGCATCATCTCATCAAGGTGATTATGCACCAGTCGGTAAAACAGGGTTTCGTTGGTGTCCTGGATGTTGCGCAGGTAAATATGCTTGTCGATTTCGGTTTTGAATCCCTGATATTGGATCCAGGCGCGTTCAGCCTGTTCTTCAATCGTCTCGACCACTTCCGGCAGTAACCCCAGCAGGTTGAAGTTACGGCGTTCTTCCACACTGAAAGCGCTCCCTTTATTCAGTAAAGGGAATTCCAGCAGTACCGGGCCAGCGTAGGGGATGTAAAGGGAACGCAGTTTTTTAGTTTCGTTTTCCATGTCACTCACTCTTTTTTGAATAACCGTCCCTGGCGTTCTTTATGATCGAGTGTGGCCTGTCCGCCAGGGAAACGGGCGAAGTATAAAGCATTGTGAATGGGTTAAGGGGTTTTATAAGCAAAAACACCACTGCGGTTGCAATGGTGTTTATCTCGTTATTCAGTCAGACCAGCGAAAGGCTATTTGCCGTCAGCGCGGCGCTTTCTTCCGGTAGGATTGTTGACCACACTGGTTTTGTCACCTTCGGTCACGACTTTACGTTGGTTTGAGATTTTGTGGTCCAGTCCAAGAATATGACGGGCCTGGCGGTTCGATTTCATTCTAACTCCTTAATCCTGTTTCTGGTTTCAAGGGCGAGTCCGTATAAAAACGGACGAAATACAACCTGATAGAAAGCCGATGTTTAAAATAACGGCTTTCAGGATGGTCGGTCATTTTATCTGAAAGGTCAATGCTTAAGCGGTAAATGCAGAACTATCCCGTATGTGTCATGCATTTTCTCAGGCGTCCTATACTTGTAACTTCAACGACAACACAGGAGAACGGTAATGACTATCCATAAGAAAGGTCAGGCACACTGGGAAGGCGACATTAAGCGCGGTAAAGGTACCGTATCGACTGAAAGCGGCGTGCTGAATCAGCAACCGTATGGGTTTAATACCCGGTTTGAAGGGGTAAAAGGCACCAATCCTGAAGAGTTGATTGGCGCGGCTCATGCGGCTTGCTTCTCAATGGCGCTTTCGTTAATGCTGGGTGAAGCGGGCTTTACGCCAGATGCCATTGATACCACTGCCGATGTTTCTCTGGATAAAGTGGATGCGGGTTTTGCGATAACCAAAGTAGCGCTGCACAGTGAAGTAAGCGTTCCGGGGATAGACGCCGCCACGTTTGACGGCATCATCCAGAAAGCGAAAGCCGGATGCCCTGTTTCGCAGGTACTGAACGCGGAAATTACACTGGATTATCAGCTGAAGTCTTAATCGTGGCGTGCCGGATGCGACTACGTCTTATCCGGCACCCGATGATGTTATTGCGCCACCCAGCCGCCATCCATATTCCACGCAACGCCGCGCACCTGTGCCGCACCGTCTGAACATAAAAATAACGCGAGTTCCCCTAATTGCTCCGGCGTGACAAATTCACGCGACGGTTGCTTTTCCGCCAGCAGGGCGTCACGTGCGACGTCAGGAGCCGCGCCTTCGGCAATACGTTTATCAATCTGCTGCTGGACCAACGGTGTGAGCACCCAACCGGGGCACAGCGCATTGCAGGTAATGCCCGTCTGCGCGGTTTCCAGCGCAATGGTCTTGGTTAATCCCACCACGCCGTGCTTCGCCGCTACGTAAGCGGATTTCTCTTTAGAAGCCACCAGGCCGTGAACCGAGGCGATATTAATGATGCGTCCCCAGTTTCGTGCGCGCATACCCGGCAGCGCCAGCCGCGTAGTGTGAAAAACGGAGGAGAGGTTAATAGCAATAATCGCATTCCATTTTTCAACCGGGAAGGTTTCTACCGGAGACACATGCTGGATCCCGGCGTTGTTGACCAGGATATCCACACCGCCAAATTCGCTTGCAGCATAGCGCATCATGTCAGCAATTTGCGCCTCATCGCTCAGGTCCGCGCCGTGGTAGCCTGGCGTTTTGCCATACTGCGCCACGGCGTCTTTGGCGGCTTCGACATCACCAAATCCGTTGAGGATCAACGTAGCGCCCGCTTGTGCCAGCACCTGAGCGATGCCTAATCCAATACCGCTGGTCGAGCCGGTAACCAGCGCGGTTTTTCCCGTTAAGTTCATGATGATTCTCCTTAAACAATTCCGGTGGTGTAGAAGACGCCGATAACAAACAGCACGGCCAGGCTTTTGATCACGGTGATGGCGAAAATCCCGCCATATGCCTGACGATGGCTGAGGCCGGTAATAGCCAGCAGGGTAATGACTGCGCCGTTGTGCGGCAGGGTGTCCATGCCGCCACTGGCCATTGACGCCACGCGGTGGAAGACTTCGAGTGGAATATTGGCGGCATGGGCAGCGGCAATAAAAGTGTCAGACATGGCGGCAAGGGCAATACTCATCCCACCCGATGCCGAGCCGGTGATCCCGGCCAGCGTGGTGATGCTGATGGCTTCGTTAAGAAGCGGGTCAGGGATCGCCGCCAGCGCTTTTGACAACACAAGGAAACCCGGCAGGGCAGCGATCACCGCACCAAAACCATACTCCGACGCGGTATTCATGGCCGCGAGGATCGCGCCGCCAACCGCCGTTCTGCTGCCTTCCGCCAGGCGGCCTTTAATGTTGCGATAGCCGAACAGCACCACCAGTAAGATCCCTGAAATCAGCGCCGCTTCCACTGCCCAGATAGCGGTGATTTTACCGACTTCGGTGGTAATCGGTTTGGCAAGGCCTGGCAGTTCCAGTTGATGTGTTGCGCCATACCACTGTGGGATCCAACGGGTAAACAGCAGGTTAAACACCCCAACCAGAATCAGCGGAGAGATAGCGATTATCGGGTTTGGCAGGTTAATGTTATCCGGCGTTTCCGGCTCGTTTAACAGTTCAGTGCCATAGCCTTCATCCTTAGCCTGCGCTTTACGACGCTGACGTTCGAGATAAACCAGACCGACGAAAATAATAAACAGTGAGCCTATCAGCCCCAGCCACGGTGCGGCCCAGGCGTTAGTCCCAAAGAAACTGGTCGGAATAATGTTCTGGATCTGCGGCGTGCCAGGTAAGGCGTCCATCGTGAAGGAGAACGCGCCCAGCGCGACGGTGGCCGGGATCAGGCGCTTAGGAATATTACTCTGGCGGAACAGCTCCGCCGCAAATGGATACACCGCAAACGCCACGACGAACAGCGATACCCCGCCGTAGGTTAACAGCGCGCACACCAGCACGATCACCGGGATGGCGTGACGCCGCCCGAGGATATTGATGGCGGCGGCAACAATTGAGCGGGAAAAACCAGATAACTCGATTAACTTGCCAAACACCGCTCCCAGCAAAAACACCGGGAAGTACAGCTTCACAAAACCGACCATTTTTTCCATAAACAGGCCGGTGAAGGCAGGGCCGACGGCGCTGGGTTCGGTGAGCAATACAGCACCTAATGCCGCGATGGGGGCAAACAGGATGACGCTATATCCGCGATAGGCTGCAAGCATCAGCAGGCCCAGCGCTGCCAGGGCGATTAATACACTCATCATGACTCCTCAATATCATTGTTATAGTGGGGTACAGAAAGAGAAGTTACGGTTTCAGGGCAAAGCGCAGTTGATGCTCTCTGCGTTGTTGGATGTACTCTTTGCGCGAATCATCCCAGCGATAAAATCCCTGGCCGCTGCGCAACCCGGTATCACCGTTGGCGACCTTGTCAGCGACCAGCGACATCATGTCGCTACCTGTTGCCAGCTCCGGTAACAGATGCCGACAAATGTCCTGTACCGTAGAAAGACCGGTCATATCAGCCGCCTCCAGCGGGCCAACCATGGCATAGCGTCGTCCGAGCGAGGCACGCATTACCTGATCCACCACCTCCGCGCTGGCGATACCGCTTTTAACGATATGCAACGCTTCACGCAGCAGGGCGAATTGCAGACGGTTGCCGACAAACCCTGGCGCGGCGCGATCGAGCACGACCGCTTCCAGTTGCATCGACAGCAGTAGTTGTTGTAATTCATGAAGATATTCCGCCTTCGTTGCCGTCCCCGGCACAATTTCAACCAGCGGAATAAAGTGCGGCGGGTTCCAGAAATGGGCGATCAGCAACCGCTCAGGATGGGCAAGTTTTTCTGCCAGAGCATCAGGTGGCAGTCCGCTGGTATTACTGGCGATCACCGCCTCCGGTGCGATCAGCTTTTCCAGTTGCGCATACAGCGCATGCTTAAGTTCGAGGCGTTCCGGGATGGCTTCAATCAGCAATCCGCACGCGGCAATATCCTGTAGCGACGTCGTACCGTGTAGACGATTCATAACCGATGCTTTTTCGCTTAGAGCAAATTGTTCAGTAGCAATAAGCTCATCCACAATATCGCTGGCATTATGGCTAATTTCCGCAATTCGGCTGCTATCGGTGTCGTACAACCAGATATCGTGACCAAAGCGGGCAAAGTGGGTGGCGATGCCGACGCCCATTAAACCCGCGCCCAGTACGCAAATTTGCTTATTTTTCATGAGATCCTCCCGGACGTTCTACTGCCAGTGCGACCCCCTGACCACCGCCTACGCACAGTGTGGCCAACCCTTTGGCGGCGTTGCTGCGGGCCATTTCATGCAGCAGGGTCACCAGAATCCGGCACCCGGACGCGCCAATCGGATGACCCAGCGCGATCGCGCCGCCATTGACGTTAACTTTGCTGCTGTCCCAGTTCAGTGATTCGCCAACCGCCAGCGCTTGTGCGGCAAATGCTTCGTTGGCTTCAATGAGATCAACATCGTTCAGCGTCCAGCCAGCCCGTTTCAGACACTGAAGTGACGCTTCTACTGGCCCAATGCCCATAATGGCCGGATCGACGCCGGAAACCGCGTAGCCCGCCACCCGTCCCAGAACTGGCAAATTGAGTTCTGCGGCTTTGGCGGCGCTCATTAGCATCACCGCCGCGGCGCCATCATTGATTGAAGAAGCATTCCCGGCGGTCACCGTGCCGTTTCCTGGCCGAAACGCTGGCTTGAGCTGCGCCAGCTTATCGGCCTGAGTATCCGGGCGAGGCTGTTCGTCACGGTCCACTACACGCGGCGGTTTTTTCCCCTGCGGAACGCTGACCGGGGTAATCTCCGCACTAAAACGACCGGCTTCCATTGCGGCAGCCGCTTTTTGCTGGGAGTGCAGAGCAAATGCGTCCTGTTGCTCACGACTGATAACAAACTTATCTGCCAGATTTTCCGCGGTAATGCCCATGTGATAGTCGTTGAAGGCATCCCACAAACCGTCATGTACTACGCTGTCTTTCAGGCTGGCATGACCCAGGCGCAGACCTGCCCGCGCGCCGTCGAGAAAATAGGGCGCGTTGCTCATGCTCTCCTGCCCACCGGCAATCACAATTTGCGCATCACCGCAGCGAATCGTCTGTACCGCCTGATGCACCGCCTTCAGACCCGAGCCGCACACCAGATTAATGGTTAGCGCTGGCGTAGTGGCCGGCAAACCCGCACGTAACGCCGTCTGTCTGGCAGGGTTTTGACCACAGCCCGTCGTGAGCACCTGACCCAAAATCACTTCATCAATTTGCTCTGGTGCCACCGCCGTTTTTTCCAGCAGGGAACGGATCACCACCGAACCGAGTTCAACCGCCGAAAGCGGCGCCAGCGCGCCATGAAAACTGCCAATCGGGGTGCGCGTTGCCGCGACAATAACAACATCCTGCATGGTCAGCTCCTCAGTTAAATTGCATTTCGGGGACATTTTCAGGCACGATCAGCTTGCCGGCGGTTCTGGCGACGATTTCATCCACGCTGATACCCGGGGCGCGTTCACGCAGAATGAACGCCCCATCAGCAATCTCCAGCAGCGCCAGATCGGTAAGCACGCGTTTGATGCAGGCCACGCCGGTCAGCGGCAGAGTGCATGCAGGAAGTAATTTTGACTCACCGCTTTTGGAGGCATGGGTCATTACAACGATGATGTTGTCGGCTCCGGCCACCAGGTCCATTGCGCCCCCCATGCCTTTCACCATTTTTCCGGGGATCATCCACGAGGCGATATTGCCGTTAACATCGACTTCAAACGCGCCGAGCACCGTCAGGTCAACGTGGCCGCCGCGGATCATCGCGAAGGATTGCGCCGAGTCGAAAATCGCTGCGCCTTTGCGCGCCGTCACGGTCTGTTTTCCGGCGTTGATCATGTCCGCATCAATTTCGTCTTCGGTGGGAAACGGCCCCATACCCAGCAAACCGTTTTCCGATTGCAGCATCACGTCCATACCATCGGGGATGTAGTTCGCTACCAGAGTGGGAATACCAATCCCAAGGTTGACGTAATAACCGTCGCGCAGCTCACGGGCGACACGCATTGCCATTTGTTCACGCGTTAACATGGTCAGGCTCCTTTCTGGCGCAGGGTGCGTTGTTCAATACGTTTTTCAAATTGCCCCTGAATAATGCGGTTAACAAAAATTCCGGGGGTATGAATCGCAGAGGGATCCAACTCGCCAGGGGGGACGATCTCTTCGACTTCCACTACGGTAATGCGCCCGGCAGCGGCCATCAGCGGATTAAAATTCTGTGCGGTATGGCGATAGATAACATTGCCGTACCAGTCGGCTTTCCAGCCTTTGACCAGCGCAAAATCCCCGGTTATGGCCTGCTCTAAAATGTACGGACGTCCGGCAAACTCGCGCACCTCTTTTCCTTCGGCCACGGGAGTACCGTATCCGGTCGCGGTGAAGAAAGCGGGGATCCCCGCGCCGCCAGCGCGCAACTGCTCCGCCAGCGTGCCTTGCGGCGTCAGGATGGCTTCCAGTTCGCCACTAAGCACCTGCTTTTCAAACAGCGCGTTTTCACCCACATAGGATGCGACCACTTTGCGCACCTGACGCGTTTCCAGCAGCACGCCGAGACCAAAACCGTCCACGCCGCAGTTGTTTGACACCACGGTAAGTCCCTGAACTTCCCGACGACGTACTTCGGCAATCAGATTTTCAGGGATCCCACACAAGCCAAAACCGCCCGCCAGCAGCGTCATGTTGTCGGTCAGTCCTTCCAGCGCCTCTTGATACGTGGCGACCCGTTTATCCAGTCCAGCCATATACTTGCCCCTCCTGTTGTCCTTGCCGACATCATTGGGGGAGAAAAATGATTTGTTAATTTTAAATTTGTGACTCACTCATTGGGTTTTTTTATCAATTTAATGTTAATTAAAGGTATTCAACAAGTTAAAGGAATGCGAAATGGGAATGAGCATCAAACAGTTACGCGCGTTTTTAGCGGTAGCTCACACTCTGAATTTCGCTCATGCCAGTGAAAGACTGAATATGTCGCAACCCGCATTAAGCCTGGCGATCAAAGGACTGGAGGATTCGTTAGGTGGAGCTTTACTGTTGAGAACCACCCGCAAAGTGACCCTGACGCAGGAAGGGGAAACGTTGCTGAACATGGGGCGACAGCTGCTTGCGGACTGGGAGAACACGGAAGAGGCAATGCGCCAGCGATTCACGCTGCAACGCGGTAAAATCTCTATTGCCGCCATGCCTTCATTTGCTGCTAACGTCCTGCCGTCAGTACTGAAGACGTTTCGTGATTCCTATTCCGGTATCAACGTAACGGTGCACGATGTGATTAACGAACAGGTCATTGAGATGGTGAGTGAAGGGCGGGTGGAGATGGGCATTGCCTTCGAACCGGACTATTCCGGGCATCTGCATTTCACCCCGCTTGGCGTGGATCGTTTTATTGCGATTGTCCCGCCAACCTGCCGACTGGCAGGGCGGGATCGTATTGCATGGCGTGAACTGCTGACGCTGGATTTCATCACCCTGCAACGTCCTTCCGCCGTGCGTCTGATGCTGGAAGAACAGCTGGTGCAAAGCGGGCATTCGCTGGAGGTGGCGCTGGAGAGCCATCAACTGGTGACCGTTGGCCGGCTGGTGGCTAAGGGCCTGGGCGGCAGCGCCGTACCCGCGCTGTGCCGTACGCAAATGACAGAATTAGGCGCAACCTGTATCGATCTGGACACGCCGGTGATCCAGCGTCGGATCGGCGTTCTGCGTTCGGCACATCATAAGTTATCTACTGCCTCAGAAGTGCTGGTGGATACTCTGAAAAAGGCGTATTGCGCCTGAGTTTCCGCCGCGTTCAGCTCACGTTAACCGCCCGCCAGCAGCGAACCTCACATCCTGATTCGCTGGACCGCAAGATCTGTTTATTCTCACAGCCACGGATCGCCAACGGACATCTGTCACGAAAAAAACAGCCCTCAGGCAGCGTTCGGTTCCCCGGTAGTTCGGTTTTCCGTAACACTAAATCCTCCGCCAGCGGTGCTCCCGTTTTAGGGACGGAGTCCAGTAATAATCGCGTGTAGGGATGAGCAGGATGAGTAAGAACCTGCTGCGTTTCGCCCAGTTCAACAATTTGCCCAAGGTACATCACCGCCACGCGATCGCTCATATGGCGAACCACCGACACGTTATGCGATATCAGCACATAGGTCAGATTTCTGCGGGCCTGCAATGACACCAGCAGGTTAAGAATTTGCGCCTGCACGGAAATATCCAGCGCCGAAGTGGGTTCATCCAGTACGATCACGTCCGGCTCAGACGACAACGCCCGGGCAATGGCAATACGCTGACGCTGCCCGCCGGAGAACGCATGCGGCAGACGGTCGAGATATTCAGGGCGGATCCCTACCTGTTGCGCCAAATCTTCGGCAAGAATGCGGCGTTCACGCTCGGAGCTTCGTTTCTGGATCCACACCGGTTCGGTGATAATTCGCCACACCGGCAAACGCGGATCAAGCGATGAAAGCGGGTCCTGAAAGACCATCTGCATGCCGCTGTGCTGCTTGTCATTGTGGCGAGAGTAGTTTCCCTGACTCGGTTGCAGCATCCCCATCAGCAGTTGCGCCAGCGTACTTTTTCCGCAGCCCGACTCACCGACAATCCCCAGCGTTTCTCCCTGACGAATCTGTAAATTCAGACCGTTGATCGCATGCACCCGTTCGGTAACCTTGCCGAGCCAGTTTTTACGCGCGGGAAAGCTGACATGAACATCCTGCAGGGCCAGTAAAAATTCAGACATGTGTTGTCTCCAGTTGCGGATACCAGCAGGCAGATTGTTGATCCGCGCCTCCCTGACTGCTTAATGCAGGCGTCTCGTCACAGCGAGGGCCAGCCGCAAAACAGCGCTCACGAAATGCGCATCCGGTCGGTAAGCGGGTTAAATTCGGTACGGTGCCGGGAATGGCAGGCAGCAATGCGCGCGGTTCGCCGTGTTCCGGCGCACATTTCAGCAAGCCGATGGAATAGGGGTGCGTCGGATGCTGAATAACGGTTGGTGTTGGGCCGCTCTCAATCACGCTTCCGGCATACATGACGTATAACCGGTCGCACAATTGTGAAACCACCGCCATATCATGGCTGATAAATAGCACCGCTGTCCCGCTGGCGCGCGCTTTTAGCTTCAGCAAACGCAGCACCTGCAGTTGTACCGTGACGTCAAGTGCGGTGGTCGGTTCATCGGCAATGATCAGTTCCGGCTCGCAGGAAAAGGCCAGCGCAATCATCACCCGCTGGCGCATACCGCCGGAAAGCTCAAACGGGAAACGTTTCATCACTTCCGCCGCGTCCGGAATTTGCATCTCCTCCAGTAAAGCGATGGCTTTCTGGCGAGCATCCGCGCGGCTTAACGCCTGGTGATGGCGGATAACTTCCACCATCTGCTGGCCGATACGTCGCGTGGGATTAAGCGCGGTCATGGGCTCCTGGAAGATCATGGCGACGCGTGCGCCACGCCATTGGCGCATCTGCTTTTCGCTGGCGTTGAGCACATCTTCACCCAGCAGCGAAACGCGTCCCTGGTGAATATGATAACTGCCCTCCGGCAGCAGCCGCATGGTAAGCATCGCCGTCACGGACTTGCCGGAACCGGATTCACCGACCACGCCGACAATTTCTCCACGGTTGATATGCAGCGAAACATGATTCAGCGCATGCACGTCAGCTTTATAGCCGGGGAAACTCAGATGCAAATCCTCAATTTCCAGTACGGGTTGTGTCATGACTGTTTTCCTCCGGCTTTTGGATCCAGCAGGTCGCGAATACCATCGCCAAAAAGATTAAAGCCCACGGCGGTAATCAAAATTGCGGCACCGGGAAAGGCGCAATACCACCACTGATCAAGCACGTAGTTGCGGCCAATCGCCACCATCGCCCCCCATTCCGCGCTGGGTTGCTGTGCGCCCAGACCAATAAACCCGAGCGTGGCGGCCATCAGGATCGCACTGCCGATATCCAGCGATGCCTGCACAATCAGCGGTGGCAGAGAGTTACGTAAAATGTGCCAGCTAATCAGATGCCAGCGTGAAGCGCCGTAGGTCCGCGCAGCCTGCACATAGGTAAACTGGCGCACCACTAACGTCTGGCCGCGGGCAAGGCGCACATAAAAAGGAATACGTACGACTGCAATTGCCAGCATGGCGTTGAACAGGCTGGGTCCCAGCGCGGCGGCCAGTGCCATCGTCAGCACCAGCGAAGGGATGGACAGCATGATGTCCATTATTCGCATAATGATGGCATCGGCGCGTCCGCCCATGACACCAGACAGACAACCCAGCAGCGAACCCAACCCACCGGCAATTCCCACCACCACCAGACCAGCGACGACCGACTGCTGGCTTCCGACCAGTACGCGGCTGAACAGATCGCGGCCCACTTCATCGGTACCAAACCAGTGAGCGGCAGATGGTGGCAGCAGGCGCGCACTTAAATTGATGGCATTAGGATCGTAAGGCGTAATCCACGGTGACAGCACCATCAGCAACAGTATCAGTACAATGATGACCCCGCCTACCAGCGTCAGCGGGCTGCTTTTCATCATCCAGAACAATTTCGCCCAGTCCGTGCGACGGCGTGATGTCTGCGGGGCGGTCGGTGTTTCTTGGGTGAGCATCATTCAGCACCCCCGCGTCCAATTCGTGGGTCAATCCACAGGTAGAGTAAATCCACCACCAGGTTGACCAGCACATAAGCGAAAGAGACCACTACGGCAAATCCCATCACCGCCGGGAAGTCGAGCGCCTGGATCGACGTTACTACCCAGGCGCCCATTCCAGGCCAGGCGAATACCGTTTCGGTGAGTACCGCACCGTAGAGCAGATCGCCCAATGCCAGGCCGAGAACCGTTATTGATGGGATAAGCGCATTCGGCAACGCGTAACACAACACGATGTACCAGCCCGGCAGCCCGCTGGCGCGCGCGGTACGAATGTAATCTTCACTCAGTTGCTCCAGCATAGCGGAGCGAATCTGGCGGGCAACGATCCCTAAGTGCACAAAAGCCAGCGTCAGTGATGGTAGGATCAGGTGCTGGAGCGCATTGAAAAAGACTTCACCATTGCCTTCCAGCAGGGCATCAATCAGGTAGAACCCAGTGACATGAGCCGGTGGATCCAGCCAGTCGTCTAACCGACCACCGCCGGGCAAAATTTGCAGATGACCGTAAAACAGCACGATAACCCCCAGCCCCAGCCAGAATGCAGGCGTGGAGATGCCGGTAATCGCCATCAGGCGAACGAGGTGATCAAGCCAACGGTTGCGCCAGACCGCAGATAAAATACCTAACGGAATACCGATCACCAGCGCCAGCAGCAAAGAGCAGAAAGCCAACTCCAGAGTAGCGGGAAAGAAGATACGCAGCTCATCCAGTACCGGACGACCGGTGCGAATGGAAATGCCTAAATCGCCCTGAAAGATATCGCTCACATAGCGAAAGAACTGCACATATAGCGGCTGGTTCAGCCCCAGTTGTTGGCGAATATTTTCGACTATCTCATCGCTGGCGCGATCGCCCGCCAGCAACCGCGCGGGGTCGCCTGGGATCAGGTGCGAAATAATAAAGGTGATCACGCAAACACCGATAACCACCAGAATAAGACCCCAGCATCGCTGGCGTAAAATGCTCCAGAACGTCATTAGCTTCCCCTTGCGGAGCCTGAGTGGCTCCGCATCAACGTGGCTTATTTACTCATGGTGGAGATGTTGAAGACCTGTTCCAGCATGGGGTTAAATACAAATCCTTTGACGTCTTTGTTCATCGCCAGTTGATAGTTTTTCTGGAATAAATAGACGTAGGCCGCTTCATCAATCACGATGGTTTGCGCCTGATGGTAATCATTGGTTCTGGCGACCGGATCGGTGGTGGCTAATGCGCTACGCAGCAGCTTATCGACCTCACTATTTTCGTAGAACGAACGGTTACCCGGCAGACCTTTTTTATCTGACTCAAACCAGTAGTTCATAAACATGTACGGGTCGGCGAAATCCGGACTCCAGTTGCCGATAGCAATGTCGTAATCCCCTTTACCCACACGGTCACGCATGGTGGCATTCGCCAGTTTTTCCAGCTTCACCTTAATACCCAGCTTGTTGAGACTGGCCTGGGTTGAGAGGGCAATCGGTTCCCAGTTAGGGTCATTATCTGAATACAAGAAGCTCAGGCTTTCGGGTTTGCTCGTGACTTTGTCCCATGCAGCTTTCGCTTTGGCTTCATCAAAACTGTATTGCATAGCCTTGTCATCAAAACCCCACATACCTTCAGGGATCGGACCGCGCATCTGTTTACCATTGCCACTGAGGATCCCATTCACCATGCCCTTATAATCGGTGGCCCACGAGATGGCGCGGCGTAAATCCACCTGATTGAGCGGCGCTTTACTGTTGTTCAGATACAGATAGGTCACGCGCAGTGAGGGATAATCCGCTACGTTAACTTTGCCTTCCTGTTTTAAAGCGGCAAGTTGGTCGACAGGAAGCGCATCGGCAATATCGATATCGCCACGCGACAATTGCAGGCGACGGGAGGCGCTTTCACCAATGATTTTTACCGAAACCCGCTTAAACGCTGGTTTGGGCCCGGAATAATGCGGGTTTGGCACCAGCACCAGCTGCTGTCCTTTTTGCCAGCTTTTCAGCATGAAGGGACCGGAGCCTGCCGTGTTCTGCGCCAGGAATCCGCGGGCATCGTCTGCGGCATGCTCTTTTAAGATTGCCGGGTTGATAATTGAGGCCCCGTCATTTGCCAGCGTATACAGGAATGGCGCGAACGGCTGGCTGAGGGTAAATTTCACCGTGTTGTCATCAATGGCCTCAATCTTCAGATCTTTCGGAAATGCTTCCGCGGGTCCCTGGCCAATTTTGAGCAGGCGCTCAAAGGATTGTTTCACCGCATCCGCCGTCACGGGCGTACCGTCGGCGAATTTGGCATCGTTTTTCAGGGTAAACGTCCACTCTTTCTGATCGTCAGAGGCTTTCCAGCCGCTGGCTAAATCACCTTCAACTTCCGTGGAGCCTTTACCGCCTTCGGTTTTGTACTGAACCAAACGTTGATAAGAGGGATAGGTGACCGTCCAGTCGTTGTTATCGATGGTCACGGCCGGGTCGAGCGTTTGCGGATCGGCGGCTTTACCGATGACCAGCATATCTTTAGGCACGGCGGCCTGCGCGGCAGGCAGGGCAAATGCCAGCGCAACGGCGATCAGAGCGGGGCGAAAAAACGCATTTAACGCAGGTGTAGTCTTCATAACCAGGCTCCAGAATTAAAAGGGATGTTGTGTTGTTATGGGGGGAACAGGGAAACAGGCTATCTGGTCGTCAAGCAGCGGGTAGCGGGCGGCATCAGGTAATTCAAAATGCCACCACTCGCTGTTGATGCCGACAAAACCGCCACCGAACATAATGGCGTTGAGTAGTAACCGGTTACGCTGTGCGGCTGGTGGAACAGAGGGGTGCCAGGCATGGGAACGGTCGTGCATCTCATCAAAACCCGCGCCCATATCGAGAACATTGCCACGCTCGTCCATCAGCGTAACGTCGATGGCCGTCCCGCGGCTGTGATTGGATCCAATCGCCACATCGACGACGTACTGGGGATCCGGGCACGCATTCCACAGCACCGCCTGCGCCTGCTGGGGGCGATACGCGTCATACACTACAAGCTTCAGGCCCGCCAGTTGCGCGATACTAATGCTTTTAGCCAGCGCGGTTACCGCCTCGCTGTGTAACAGGCAGCGCGCTTCCCGGTAGATAGGCGCGCCGGTAATGTTGTCGGCAGTGGCGTATTTGAGATCGATATACAGCGACGGGAATATCACCGACAGATCGACCAGTTCTGGGGTTTCTGACATAGCACATTTCCTGTTTATTGTTCGAATTGACCAAACTGTTGTTGTAACTGGCGATTGGTTTGCAGGCGTCCTGCGAGGGAATCACCAAGTTGCTCCACCACCGCAGAAAGTAATAAGTTGAACAGACAGCTCACGGGAGCCAGAGAATCCCAGAAATGTCCGGTGTCGGTTTTTACCTGAAGTAAATCAAGGTCATAATCCCTGGCCCACGGACACCACACATCGGTGATCAGCGCCAGCGGAATCTGACGTTCTGTCGCAACACGGCAATATTGTCGGGAGATGGCGGAGTAGGCGCGCATGTCGGTGATCACCACGTATGGCTGGTTAAATCCCGAATTCAGCGACTCGACCCAACTGCCGGAAAGCCCCTCGGAGTAACTGACTTTAGGCCGCAGATATTCCAGGTGACTAAAAAAGGCGTTAGCAATTCCACGAGTAGACTGGATCCCAAGGATGTAAACCGCTTCCGCATGCGCCAGCTGCTGCGCAATGCGTAAAAATGTATCGCTTTGCGCGAGTTGATAGACGTGGGTAATGGCGTCGATTTCCAGTAACAGCGACTGCTGTGCGCGATCCGGCAGGCTTTGTTGCTGGTGCCAGGAATCCAGCCGCTCGTTCATTCCCCAGGGTTGATAGGGGACAACCGGCAGCTCACGCAGGCTGGCTTTTGCATCCTCCAGATTGCGAAAGCCCAGCTTACGCAGATAGCGTCCTACGGTAATGCCACTGGTTCCTGCCGCTTTAGCGATGCCATCCGCAGTTTCAAAAGGGATCTGTACACCATGGGCTAACAGCCACCCGGCTACGCGCTTTTCGCTCGGCGTAAGCTGGCTGAAGGTCTGTTCTATGCGGGTAAATAATTCAGGTTTCGCTGTCATTACCTTCTCGCTGTTAGTTGTCTGTCAGATTACGGCTCACTGTTAGTGAATTAACAATGCAGGACGCGTGCCAAGTCACAGACAGCGGCACGCAGGCTGTTTTTGTTAAAACACAAACCATATTCATTAACTAATGATCAACATTTGTGCAGCGTAGTTCAGTTTTGGTGCAGCGACAGAAGAGCGGGGTATGAATCTGCTGATTTCGTCGGAACGATCACATTGTCGGCAACATTTCCTCTCAAACATCAGAATCAGTAATGGGAAATATAACTTTCAGCCATATCAATAATGGCAATCTTTATTCTTATGACGGTAGGGGTATTATTTTTTGCGAACTACATTAACGGTTTGAAGCGCAAGTGTAGATATTATTTATATTATAAATGGAGTACTACAATGAATAAATTCTCCCTTTCTACAGCAGGTATTCTGGTCGCAGCGCTGTTAACCAGCGTTAGCGTCAATGCAGCCACTGATAGCGCGAAAACTGAAGTGACGCCGAAAGGCATGAGCTGCCAGGAGTTCATCGATCTGAACCCGCAGACCATGGCTCCGGTGGCTTTCTGGGTGCTTAATGAAGACGAAGATTTCAAAGGTGGTGATTACGTTGACTATAACGAAACCGTGACTACAGCTGTCCCTCTGACCGTTGAGCTTTGTAAAAAACATCCGCAGAGCGAATTAAGCAAAATAAAAGACGAAATCAAAAAAGAATTATCCAAATAAGATTAAACCGTTATTAAAACCCAGCCAAAGTGCTGGGTTTTGCTATTTGTGACGCTGTCACTTATTTATTTTGCAATACTTAAGGAAACTTTATAAAGATAAAAACGCCGGTGCCGATACTGGGTAAAAGTTAGCCTTTTGCAGAAGGAGTTTGTATGGCCTGGTATCCTACTCGTATTTCAACGCGTTTAACCATTGGTGGCATTCTGCTGCTTGCAGTCACTACACTTGTTATTGTTGCGATTATGCTCTGGCGAGGGCAGCCGCGCGTCGTTGAAATCAATACCGCCCTGATCGAAGAAACGGGGCAAGGTTTAACCCGTCAGTTAAGTACCGTGTTGTCGCGAATTGAAGGTGAGACCGTCGGTTTGTCGCGACTGGCCGAAGTGCTGCCCAACGATGAATCGCTATATCAAAGCGTTGTTCCACATTTGATAGGTGAAGATAAAGAGTCGATCATTACCGGCGGCGGCATTTGGCCAGAACCAGACGCTTTCACCGCAGGCGTAGAAAAGCGCAGCTTTTTCTGGGCGCGTAACGCTGAAGGAAAGCTGATGTACTCCAACGACTATAACGTCGAAGGATCAAGCGGATACCACAATGAAAGCTGGTATCAGCATGCCAAGGGACATTCACAAAACAGCTGCTTATGGTCTGATGTTTACCAGGATGCCAGTTCCGGGGTCAACATGGTAACCTGCAGCGTTCCTTATCAACTGGCCGGTAAGTTTGCCGGCGTCGCCACTACCGATATTCGTCTCGATAACGTTGCCACCTTTATGCAACAGCAGGGAAACAGCACCGGTGGTTACGCGTTCGTGGTGGATAAACAGGGACAAATTCTCTATTTCCCGCAGGCAGACCTGACAAAACACAAAACCATTAACGATCTGGCGCAAAGCGCGCAATGGCTTATCCCGGTGGAAAACGGTCTTAAATCTTTACGTCCGGCAGATGGTGTGAAAACGATTACGCTTGCCAACGACAATGTGTTGAATACGCCGACCCGGGTAATGCTATTCCCGATGGCGGATACCGGCTGGGTCGTGGGGCTGGTGACGCCTGAATCACGCATCGTCGGTCTCGCCAAAGTGATGATGCAGGACGTGCTGGAAGTGTTGATCCCAATTATGACGCTATTGCTGGTGGGATCCTGGCTGGTGGTTCGCCGACTGATTTCGCGTCTCGATGATACTCGCCAGGCGCTCGATGATATTGCGCAGGGCGAAGGCGATCTTACCCGTCGTCTGGATGTGCGCGGCAAAGATGAGATTTCGGCTATCGCCGAGGCGTTTAATCTGTTCGTCGATAAAATATCAGCCATCCTGATCACCGTCAGAAGCAGCAGCGTTGTAGTGGCGAATAACGCCGTCAGCCTGGCAGACAGCAATATGGAACTCTCATCTCGCGTCACGCAGCAGGCCGCTGCGCTGGAAGAGAGTTCGGCGGCGATGGAACAGTTAAATGCGACCGTTCACCAAAATGCCAGTAATACGCAACTGGCAGATGAGCTATCCGATAGCACCGCGCAAACGGCCAACCGCTGTGGTGATGTCATGCAGGGCGTGATCTCAACAATGGATAACGTCAGCGCGTCATCCGGGAGAATGGTAGAAATTGTCGCGGTGATTGACAGCATTGCGTTCCAGACCAATATTCTTGCCCTGAACGCCGCCGTTGAAGCCGCCAGAGCGGGCGATGCAGGTAGAGGGTTCGCGGTTGTCGCCTCTGAAGTACGTACGCTGGCCCAGCGTAGTGCCACCGCCGCGCAGGAAATTAAAGCATTGATTGATGAATCTGTATCTCATGTTGGTAGCGGAAGTCAGCAAATTCACAATGCAGGCGAACGGCTGGGAGAACTGGTCAATAACGTACGGCAGGTGCGTCAGTTGATGGGGGAAATACGCGTTGCAGGCGAAGAACAGCGTAAAGGCGTCTCCGAAGTCACGCTGGCCGTTACCGAAATGGACAGCACCGTTCAGCAGAATGCCTCGTTAATTGATGATGCCGCCGCACGTACACAGACCCTAAAAGAGGAAGCGGAACAACTGGCGCTGCTGGTCTCGTCGTTTAGATTACCAGAACCCACTACTGCCTGAGCAGCGAGTGAAGTCCGGGTGCAGGCATTGCACCCGGACAGTCGATTAATGATCAAGGTACAGGTAGTGCATCCAACTGGTCATGCGCAAGAGTATTTTCCGTAGCAATGATAATGCTTCAAAATGCTGAGCTGAATAGACGGCAACCTGAGCGGCAACACCGTCTGGGAGTTGCTGTTCAGCCTGATTATTATCAACTTCGATACTGACCAGCACTTTGTTACTGCCCGGTGTGACGTTTAAGGATTGCAATGTTCCCTGGGCATAATAAGCCCCGGTAGGGATCACGGGGGCAACACTGACGACTTTTCCTTGTATTACTTGTCCCGGCAAGCCATTGAAGACAATCTCAGCGTCATCCCCCACATTAAGACGTAAGATCGAATTTTGACGAAACGCCGCAACAATTTGGTTTTTGTGCGCAGGAATAAACACCATAACAGGCTTAAAAGGCAGTCTCGACGCATAGGTTCCCGGACGAACCAGTAATTGGCTGACATAACCGTCGCTGGGGGCGCGAACAATGGTTTGCTCATAATTAAATCGAGCCTCATCAATTTGAGCTTGCAGACTGGCGATCTGCGAGTTTTGTCCATGAATGGTGCTGTCGAGTTCTTTCTGAATACTGTTCAGTTCAGCATTGGCGGCGTTCATCGCCGCGTCCTGAGCCAGATAATCCTGGCGCGCAGTATCAATATCATTGGCAGTAAATGGGTTCACTTTTGCCTGACTGCCTTTCTGGTAGCGCTGATAGTTTTTGTAATATTTATCACGTTCAGCCCTGGCCTGTTCTAGCTGCAGTCGCGCGCTATTGCGTTTCTCCTCAAGGGCCAAAACATCATGTTTTGCCGTAACAATGTCCGCTTCAAGCTTTTCCAGTTTAGCTTTATAACGGGCAGGATCGATTTTAAACAGGACATCTCCTTTTTTTATTGGTGTGTTAATTTTGTCTGTTACTTCTGAAACCACCCCGGTAACTTGCGGAACAACGGGAATACCCACAACCAATTTTTGTGCATCTTCTGTATAGGGATGATTATAATTCATGGTAAGGATCAGTGCCCCAAGCATGACCACGCCCCCCAATACCGCTGAAGGTAATGTCCACTTATTCAACGGAACCTTAAATACTTTAAAAATGACGTAAACGATAGCGGCGTAGGTTAATGTTAATAATATTTCCACGATTAATTTACCTTTGGATCCTGCGGGCTGTATGCGCTATTAGTTTGTTCATGTGTTTTTTCCAGTATCGCAATCCGCGCGCTTAGCTCAGCGATATTATGTCCTGAGGTATTTCCATGCCAGCCATGCTTATCACTGTATAATGTTGCCCAAATCCAGAGAAATGGCCAAATCGCATGTAATGTAAATAAACTGACCCAACCCGCGACATGTATGGCATCGAGGTGAGGGTGGTTGCGTTTCTTAGCGATCTCGTACGGGATGTCGTGCAAGATTAATACGCCATAAAAAATAATTAAGAACACCAGGATGAGTATTGCTAATGATAAATAATTGAGCAACATAGGAACTCCAATAAGAACCATTTTTATTGGCCGACATTATCGCTGCATTTTTATTAGCAAGTAGTTTTAATGTATTGCAAGTATAAAATCAGACTTTCTTGTAAGGCTAATGTTAATAATCAAATCCAAAAATGGACTTTTCAGGTTTGATTTTTTCTCTATTACCGATAATCATTAATAAGATTATTTAGTGAATTATACTGAGCCTTCTATGACCAGCAATACTGAACAAACCGGTAGCAGCGAAGAACTCCTTGCGACTAATATAACCAAACTTTTCAACGCATTACTGCCACTTTCTGAAGCCCAATCGCTATATCGTAGCGGTTCTTTTATTATGGATTCTCAGGGGGAGAACGGGATCTGGTTGTTGACCGAAGGTAGAATAGTCATTCGCCGACGCACTGATGGGCTAATCCTGGCCAGTCAGCAGGCACCGATGATGCTGGGAATGGCCGAGTTCTTTCTTCCTACAGGGCATAACTTTTATGATATTGAAGCGGTCAGCCCATGTACTACTCATGTAGTAAAGAAAACGGATTTCATGACTATCGTTAACCGTGATCGACTCTGGGAATCTGTGGCAATAGTTGAAGCCTATATTATTCAGGTAATGAGCCAGCGCGATCGCCTAATCACCAGTCGAACCGCAACTGATATGGTTTGGGGACATCTTGAACTTTTACAACAAGAGCCTGATGACATCAAAAAAAGAATCCCGGCGGTACAATATATCAGGGAGCGAACCGGACTTTCTCGCAGCACCATTATGGATACGCTTGCCCGGTTAAAACGACAGGGCGCGATCCAGCTGCACCGTGGTCATTTAGTCTGCATAGCGGCAGATTAATCACCGCACCCGACCATGATTTAAATACATTATAATGGGTTTTATCACGGACTTGTGGCGTTAAATCCATTAAAACATATGTTATCCGCTTTGTATTAATCTCGACTTAACTCTATAATATTGTGTGTAAACTGGCATTTATCCAAATAAGGGCCAATATTATGGATTTAACACTCAATACGGCTGCTGATATCGTCAAACTACTCTGTGACAGATTGCGTAAAGAACGACTCGCGCGGCAAATGACGCAGGCTGAGGTTGCCGCGCGTTCAGGTGTCGGTGTGAATACCGTTTCGAATCTGGAAACAGGTAAGAACGTAGGATTTGAGAATCTGGTCAAAGTCGCAATGGTGTTAGGTTATGGCGATGCGCTGGAGGGTTTATTCAAACCCAGGATTGACAGTCTGGATGATATTTTGCGTTACGAGAAGAGCGCGGTACGTCAGCGGGTGAAAAGGAAAAATTCTGATGCCTGAACAAGTTGATGTCTTTTATGAAGGTTGGGGTGAGAAATGGTTGTGGGGAAAACTGGTGTCTTCCACAGCCCTGACCGGACGCCCGTTGATCGCCTTTGAATACAGTGAAGACGCCATACGTAAAGGGTTGGAACTGTCCCGGCTGATGTTACCACTGAACGGCCCACGTTTACGCAGGGATTTCCCGGCTCATCAATTGGGATTACCTGGACCAGTCTATGATTCGCTACCTGATGGCTGGGGTATGCTGTTGATGGACCGATTATTTAAACGTCGCGGACTAAACGCAGCGCGCATAGGTCCTTTGGAGCGGTTAACCTGGGTCGGCAACAACGCGATGGGCGCCATGACATTCCAGCCCGTTCAGTCAGATGTCGAGAAGATTTCAAAAGAGGATGTTCCTCTCGAACAACTGGCCGCAGAGGTGCAAGAAGTCCTGAGTGGAGACGGCGGGGAATTCTTGCAAAAATTGCTTCAGATGGGCGGATCGCCACAAGGGGCAAGGCCAAAAGCGTTACTTTATCGTGACACTGTCACGTCAAAATTTACCACTGCGCCGCTACCAGGGAGCGAAAGCTGGCTGATTAAATTTCCCGCCAGGCATGAGCATGCTGAAGTATGTGCCATCGAAGCGGTTTATGCTGAATGCTTGCGTCAATGTGAGATTACCACGCCCGATACGGCATATTTTGAGCTGCCTGGCGGGCAAGCGGCATTTGCCACCCGGCGTTTCGACCGTGACCAGTCGATACGTATTCCAATGCAGAGTCTGGCGGCACTTACCGGAGCAAATTACCAGTTACCCGGCGCTTTAGATTACCGGGATTTTCTGCGCGCCACGCAGATCTGTACCAATGATGTCAGAGAAAAAGCGAAAGCGTTCGAACGCGTGGTTTTCAACGTGGCATTCAACAATCGTGACGATCATCCGAAGAACTTTGCTTATTTAATGTCAGCAGATGGAAACTGGACTCTGGCTCCGGCTTACGACGTCACCTGGTGTGAAGGACCCGGCGGGTACCACCAAATGGACGTGCTGGGGGAAGCGCTGGATATCGAAAGAAAGCACCTTCAGTTGCTTGGCGTTCAGGAAGCTGAGCTCTCTGCTGACGAGGTGAACGCCATAATCGAAAAGATCTGCCACTTTGCGATAGGGCTGAGCGCTATCGCCAGTGACAAATACCCCGATCAGATAACGCAAACCACGCTGGATACGATCCAGAAACAAATTAATGATAATGTCCGCCGATTACTGTCCCGGTGATGCAGATACAGTCGCTACACTGGCCTAAAGATAACCATTAACGCCCCCAACGGCTGCGAATATAGGTTACGGCCTCCTGCGTTTGCGGCTGATTAAGATAATCTTCGCGAAACAGGATGGTGCCGTTGATGTGTGGTTCGGACTCGTTCAGATCGAGCTGCTTTTTCAGTTCTGGCACGCCGCCTTTAACTGTCCAGTCCGGCTCTTTTCGAGACGGTTCGCCGACCTTATACAGCGCCACACCAATATAGAGGCGGGTATTGGTTGATTTCACAACATCTGCCCACCATTTCGCCAGCACATCGTATCGTGCCGCATCACGGGCAAAAGGCCAGTACAACTGTGGGGCGATGTAGTCCAGCAAGCCTAATTGCACCCAGCGACGAGTATCGGCATAGGATTCATCATACGCTGCCGCGCCACGGGTGTCGGAACCCGCAGGATCGTGAGAGCGATTGCGCCACACCCCCGCGGGGCTGACGCCAAACTCCACCTCAGGCTTAAGTTTCTTGATGGTCCGCGAGACCTGGGCGATCAGTCGTTGCGTGTTATCGCGCCGCCAGTCAGCTTTGGAATCAAACCCCTGACCATATTTTCTGAAGGTCTGGCTGTCGTTAAGCGCTGAACCGGGAGACTCGGTATAGAAGTAGTCATCAAACTGCACGCCGTCGACCGGATAATGTTCCACCACTTCCGCCACGATGCTGGTGATCCAGTCGCGCACTTCGGGAATACCAGGATCTAACACGAAACGCTCGCCCGAGGTGCGGATCCAGTCCCGATGCAGGACATAAACACTGGAAGGCGTCTGCGACAGCGTGCTGTTTAATTCGGTGATCGTTGACGGTTTGATATTAACGGACACGCGGTAGGGGTTAAACCAGGCATGGACTTTCATGCCGCGTTTATGCGCTTCATCGAGCATAAACTGTAGCGGATCGTAACCCGGATCCTGACCAATCGTGCCGGTTAGCGTATCTGACCAAGGCAAGATTTTAGATTGCCACAATGCGGTACCATCGGGTTTGACCTGGAAAAAAACGGTGTTGATGCCAAGACGTTTCAGGTTATCCAGCTTATCCGTCAACGCTTTCTGCTGCAGGCTGATACGGATGGCAGGGGAACTGACATTCACTGATGAGATCGGCGGCCAGTCCAGACGGGAAACCGTCGCCAACCAGATTCCGCGCACCGGCTCCTTAATCTGTTGCGGTTTATTCACCGGAGGTAGTGGGGTGACTTTGGGAGCGGGCGGCTGTGAAGAGCAACTGCCCAGTAACAACATACTGCCCACAAGTACCGCGAACCATTTCAGGTTAGTTCGCGGTAATCTGGCATGGCAACGGACGAAGATATTCGCCAGTTTTTTCTGATATTTTCCTGAAAAGAAACCGGATGCTGGCATCAGACTTTGCTCTTATTTTTTCTTGTTGCGGCTGTTAGCCCAGGGATCAATAGCAGGTGCGGTGTTGTTGAACGGGGTCACGTCATGCAGCGAATCAAGATAGAGCGCTTCAACTTCAGCACGCGCCCACGGCGTACGGCGCAAAAACTTTAAACTGAATTTAACGCTTGGTTCATTTTTAAAGCTGTTGATGTTAATGCGTTGAGCAAGCTCAGCCCAACCAAAACGATCAACCAGTGCATTGACCTGCATTTCTAGCGTTACGCCATGTAAAGGGTCTTTTGAAGTACGAGCATTCATATGAAGTCCAGTTCGGTATTTCCAGATTTTGTCAGTTATGCAACGAGACAGATTACAAGAAAGCGGAACGACCAGCAATGGCCCAAATCGGCACTGATCTTCCAAGGAACGTTCGCTGAAACTGTAAAAAGAAGAGGGCGGACAAACCTGACACTTCAGGCTAATCGCGATAGAAGAACTCTTCAGAAGCGATTGTTAGTAGTGGTGTCAACCAATGTCCAAATGCCAGCAAACGAAAGACTAATGGGGACTTAATTCTATGACTTTATGCGAATCACTTAATTTAACATAATATACATTATGCGCACTAACGTTGTAGTAGCTAAATTGAGATGTCCGTCTTCTGACAATAAGACATGTCCGCGCTACAGTCTCACCACAGCGATCACTGCTTTCAAAGGATGAGACTCATGACGGCATACGATGACACAGGCTGGTTTATGGATCCCCCGCAAGTTGCGGCCGCCTCGTGTGCATCAGCCACGACCGCGTCGGGCCTGCACCGGAGAACTCATCCAGATTGATGGCTGTGAGCATCGCTGGTTCGAGGATCGTGGTCCGGCCTGCACGCTGCTCGGCTACACCGATTTTGGTCCCACACTGATTAGGATATCGCAATACCTCTCGCCCTTAGGCTACGTCTGCTTGAATTGATTGCCTCAAGAAGGCGGAGGCGGCTTTCGCAGAGAAGTTGGCCTGGCTGGAGGCTACTCATCCGGCGCGACAATTCTTATCGCAGTTCAGGCTCCCAGAGACCGTGCAGCCTGGGCGCTGGGGATTGTTTCATCAGGTGTAATGGCTGGCAATCTTGTCGGTCCACTTGCCGGAGGATGGCTTCCTGGTCTGATCGGTATTCGAACCACGTTTTTCTGTGCAGGTGCGCTGATATTTCTGTCCTTTATCATGACCCTCACTCTCATTCGCGAAGAGGTGCAAAAGCCTGAGAATACGGTGGCAAAAACGGCAGTGAGCTGGTCGCAGTTGCCTGCCCGTACTGTAATTGCTTTTGTTACCAGCTCATCTGAAATAGCAAAAGCCTGGGCATAAAAATATGAATTGCTGACATCAAAATAACCGTAATGTACTGGGGGAAGATGACCGGAGATGCCCGTTCATATGAACGTCCCCCCTGATTAAGGATGGCGTTGCATCGACTCATTGAACTCACAGCGCTAAGCAGACTTTTCAACATTTGGACATTTCTAACGAGCCAGTGATTAGAAAATTCTGGTGAGCTTTGACAAGTAGGTAATAACGGTAATCAAATTGCCACCCTCCGATACAGGATGTGTTGTGCTAACCGGTGATCAGAGGGCAACGCGGGATGCACGAACTCTTCAGTTTTATTCATGCCCAACCGTATCATCAGACGCTCTGACGGTTTATTCAGTACGGAAGTAAATGAAACCACCTCACTTAACGCCAGCTCCTCGAAAGCAAACGTCAGGCACGCCTCGGCGGCCTCCAATGCAAGCCCTTGATGCCAGTAGGATTTAGCAAGACGCCAGCCTATTTCGGTACAGGGTGAAAAGTGAAATTTATCAGGTTGTGGATGTAAACCTACACACCCCACAAACTGGTGTGTTTCTTTAAGTTCAACGGCCCAGAATCCCCAGCCGCGCTCTGTAATGCCTTCCTGGAATCTGGCAGTCAGGTTGTCGCTTTCCGTTCGTTGCAGCGGAGCCGGAAAAAAACGCATCACGTCCGGATCGGCATTTAACGCGGCAAACGGGGCTTTGTCTTTGGCTTCCCACGGGCGTAAAATCAGTCTTGATGTTTCCAGCATATTTCTGCCCTTCTCCTGTATTTTCATATAATCTTCTAAAAGAAATGGCTCATCGGCAAGGACTTATGTAACCCTTTCCGCCTTTTTCTCTCATACTGGAGATTCATTCATGGCCGACTGGAATCCTTCGCTTTATCTGCAATATGAAACTGAACGTTCAAGACCCGCTGCGGATTTACTCAGCAGAGTGGCGTTAGAGAATGTCCATTCAGTCGTCGATCTTGGCTGTGGTCCGGGAAACAGTACGGCATTACTGCATCAGCGCTGGCCCTCGGCTGTAATAACAGGGATTGATACCTCACCCGCCATGCTTAATGAGGCGCGCAAGGCATTACCAACATGCCGCTTTATTGAAGCGGATATCTGTAAATTCCAGACAGAGCAGCCTCTTGAACTGCTATATGCAAATGCTTCGTTGCAGTGGGTTCCCGATCACTATGATTTGTTCCCGCATCTGGTATCGCTACTGGCTCACAATGGCGTGCTGGCTGTACAAATGCCGGATAACTGGCTGGAGCCAACGCATGTTTTTGGATTTGCCCCTATATTTCCAGACACCT
>NZ_SZXD01000059.1:0-22401 GCF_005281115.1 Citrobacter sp. wls710 | reverse complement strand
AGGTGTCTGGAAATATAGGGGCAAATCCACAGTGATACTACAGTCATGGGTAACAGAAACGTCGGAAGAGTGGCAAACAGCAGGATATCTGCTGGCTGACTCATTATCTGTGAAACACTATTCAGGCTACAGAGCGACAGCATGGAGACGATGATGCCGGCTCGATACATCCCATTAGTCTGTCCTGAATAAACAAGCACCAGTCCGATTGCCAGCATGATCCCAGGCAAACCGTAACTTGCAGGTTGCAGTGGCCACACCATTAAGCACAGAAGTAGTATACCAGTGAGTATTCCTTTTCTTCCGTACCGGTAATTCAGGGCAAGCAGCTGCGTCACTCCGGCGAATACAAATAAAATGTTCAGCGCATACCACGGCTGATGATGCTGAAAAGCGAGAAAGAACAAGGGTTGTGTGATAAATGCCCATACCCACAGTCTGTTTGCTCTTTTCTGAAGACGTTCTGGCGCGCGTTGCACGTTCATCGCCCAGATAAGCGTGAACAGGGGAAAAGCCATCCTTCCGAATGCATACAGGAGAGGTTCGGGTCTTACCAGGAATAGTGTGTTTGCGTGATCCACAAACATAGCTATTAGTGCGGCCAGCTTCACTAAATCCAGTGCTGCCGGATTCAGTGCATCTGGAAACAGGGGAATGGAGTTTATCTTGTGATTTATCATATGCAGGTTCACTTGGTGTATTTTCATGTTTGCAGGAACTGTTAATCCAGTTCTGAACCCAAAGCCAGAAAGAACGCCCTGTTTGTAATGTCACTTTCAGTTTTAACTTTTCAAGAACTTTACGGACCGCAAACTCCGTTTTATCCCGTAATAATCTCATTGCGCCAAGACGGTCATTGTTCTTAATGCAAATATCTAACATATGAAAATCGTTCATTATCTTCACTCCCTGAATTTATCATCATCTGCAGAAATAAATTATAAGCATGGTGAACACAGGTATTTATCAGATAATATCACAGTATTGAAAAGTGTTTTCTAAACAAACCCTTAATTAAAATTAAGTGTTAAAAATAATTAATAAATCATAAGCTAAATTAGATATATCAGATATTATTCATAACATTTCTCTCTGCTAAAGTATTTATTCTTTTTGATTTTTTCGCCATATCCAGGGCTCAGTCTGTGACGAGGCAGACCATAGTCCGGTGCGATTAGTTTTAGCCTCATTTTCCAGTATTCCATATTCTGAGTTGCTTATCTGTCCCTTAAATCTATAGGCCCATGCCATGCCCCTGTGGATCTGAGCTGCATTGATATCTGTTCGCCCTGACCAGACAGTCCCTAATAATCTATTATATCGATCAAATTCATGTCCTGTGATGTAGACATGTTTTTGTGATACAAGCTCACTCAGGGATTGGCGGGAACGTTGAACAAATGGCTGCTTTTTTTCAGGCGCATCAATACCAGTCAGTCTGATTCGACTCTTTTCTCCGTTATCATGCACAACTTCAATGGTATCTCCATCCAGCACACGAACAACCAGACCATCAATGTCTGCCTGGACACTAAAGGTGACAAGAATAAGTACAAAAAAAGCTGAAATGCGATTATTTATAAGCATTGTCTGCGTCGTGTTCATAAGGCGAGACCGTTTCACCTGCTGCTACGGTTTCACGCCGCGTGCAAGTGAATATGAGATGGACGTAACCCTTGCTCATGACTGCCTCCCGGCGCAGTCATCGTTCCAGACAGTCACCGTGGCCAGATGCTCCGCCACCTCCCTCCCCGTGTAATCAGCCAGGATCTCCAGGGCCCGGTTGCCCGTTTCCCGGGACAGCGGACTGCAGAACCCGAATCCATCCGTCATCAGGAGCCACTGCAGGCGTTCAGCCCAGCTCTCGCCGGGTTTGCGGACCGGCGAAAACACGATCTCCGTCAGCTGTTCGCGGTTACAGTACAGCTGTCGCCGTTCCAGTTCGTCCAGAAGGCTGTTCAGTTCACGCCGGTCATATTCTTCCTGACTCATCAGTGGCCAGCGGATAAGGTGGATGAGGCGGGAAGCCTGGTCCGGCGTGAACCCGAATCCGTCCAGCATCTCTGTCAGCAGCGGGCCGGCATCCTCTTCATACCGATCCGATCGAAGGGCACCAGGCGTCGCCTCCACCGTTTTTGCCAGCGCCAGAAAACGTTCCTGTAACGGTTGCTCCTTATTACGCCTGCCGGGTTTCACTGCATTAAGGTGATCCAGGTTTGTGACGGAGAGCCCTGCCACATCATGTTGTCGCAGTGCCCTGAGCAGCTGCTGGTACCAGGTTACTGTCGAGGATAAAGCCTGTCCGCCGGGAAACTCTGCATCTTTCAGGACAGGAGAACCCTGCTCCGGCATGGTGCTTTCATTGATCTGCAGGCGAATATCAATGCCGGCATCGTGGCAGGCCTGTAACCACTCCGCCACCTGCAGGGGGTCGCCTTCCATGCGCGTCAGTTGCCCTGCCACGTTCCACAGCTGCAGGCAGGTGGTACCGTCAAGGCGGATAACGTAGTCGCCCCGGCACGCCAGGTGCCAGCGATAGTCCAGCGCCACCGGCCGGTCGTCACCGAACGTGTCAGACGCATACACCGCCTTTACCCGGACCAGGGGCAGAACCCGGACCGCTGTCGCGCGATGCTCCGCCAGGACTCGCGCCTGTTCGTCAGCCAGAAGCGGGGCGGCCAGCGCACGGCCGGCCGGCGTCAGCTCGACGGCCAGCTGCAGATTCGGAGCGCGTAGCGTGCGCAGCCAGCCCGCGGCTTCCATGCGCCGGCAGGAGGCACGCAGGTTCGGCCCGTACACCGGGGCATCCCCGCCCTGCTCCAGCACCCGCTCAATATCCCGCGTGGCCACCGGTCCCGGCCGTTTCGCATCGAGGGCGGCCAGCACAATCAGCACCCGTCGCTGCAGCGGCGACGGACGTCTCGTTTTCTCAGCGGACATCAACGGGCGGCTCCTGACCGGCCAGGAGACAAAGCTGCCTGTAATCTTCGCGGCACTGCTCATCCGGCGCGGACGTTTTCATGGCCAGCTTATACCAGAAACTGATCGTCCCGCTGCGGCAGCCCCGGTCAAACGCATCCGGAGGGGTACTGGAGGTGGTGATGAGCACGTTAAGCGCTGCTCTGGTTTCGGCCAGCAGTTCGTCGTAGGTGAGGTTCAGTGGTCTGTTCATGTTGTACTCCATGAATGAATATACTGATGTATAAAAAAAACACACTTAATATTATTTATTACTCATTTTGTTAAAATCATATCAGATATGATTTTATTAATGATGACAGATATCACATTCAGTATGATTTTATGTATGTGTTTTAATTATCATATCTTTTGCCGGATTCCCGCGGCGCAGATCCGATTTTTGGCTGTTCCGGTGCTGCATGAAAAACATAATCAATTTTTGTTGATGTATAATCAAATATTGATTATGGTGTTGGTGTTGAAACAGTCAAACAGGTTAGTTATGAAGCTTTCTGAACATATCGATCTTTTCTTTGACGGGAATAAATCTGCTTTTGCTAAAAGTATGAGCGTTACCCCTCAACAAGTTACAAAGTGGGTTAACGATGACTGGATCATTGTTGACGGAACTCTTTACAGTCCCAGAAGGGATTTAGCCAGAGGCAATATGATGGAACGTAAGAAATTTTTAGCAAGCATATTCAGCGGCGCTCAATATGCTTTGGCCGAGTTAAGGGAACACAACGCCCAGGGACCCAATGCGAATGGGATTGCACAAAATGCCCGCAACACCATTGAATTACTGGCAGAATTCTTTAAGAAAGAGAATTATCATATTTATATGATTGCCTATAACAATAAAACACAACAGTATGAGATTTATTCCTCCGAATCTGTTTTTGAGTTAGGTGTTACCTATTTCCATATATTTAATCCAGGTACCATCCTGTTTTCCTATAACAATGACATGAAGTCCGAGGAGACCTTTGACGTTCCCATTGACCCCAGTCGGCTGGTAGCCAACAGATTTGATCCTTATGCATTTACGATACTGCGTCAGGAAATTCAGCAGGCGTTAAGTCAGTAAAAAAAATTATTAAACGCTTACACAGGTGATCATCAATTGTTAAACAATAAGAGTACGGCCAGAGTTCGAAATGCTGGCCGTATTTCACTTCTTCTTTAATGTTCTATCTGTTCGCTGTGAGACTCATATTTTTATTACAATTAAAGCAATTCATCAATATAAGTCATAATGGAACGAACCAGATTTATGGCAAAACGCGCATCGGCTTCATTAAGCAATTTTTCTGTAGGATGAGCCATGCTGGAATTGTTACGCAGGTTATTAATTCCATGAAGTATTGCGGCAGCAGACTTCAACATTTTAAACACATCTTCATTTCTTCCATCATCCGGCAGGGCCTTAAGATGTGCAGTTATCAGGGAAAGCAGGCCTGGAACATTATTATTTGTACTATCGGTCGTAATGCCATGGTTTACACACATTTGTCTTAATGATGCATGAAGAGCTGTGTGCACACGATCATATGCCCGCTGTGGTCCATTTTTCTGAAGCAATACTTCCGCATCTTCTAAGGCCTGGTAAATGTTTTCGTTCACATGTTTCACTGGCGTTGCGGAAACGTTTCTTTGTCCATTCTGATTAACAATGTCCTTTATTTCTTTGAATAAATCATTATCGGCATTGCTGATATAGCGTTGAACATTATCCAGCGCCCAGATTTTAGAAAGGTTACCAGCGTCTCTGGCCAGGGTAGTTTCTATGGCAGCGATGGCCACCCCTTTTAACTCCGTGTTGTTCCAGTGAACATGCCGGTAGAATTGATTCAGCCCTTCCGGAACATCTTCACAATCTGTAACAGCAAACAGCTCCTTCCAGTCGCCTTCGTTAAACTTATCTGCCAGGATTTTGGCCAAATTTATTTGAGAAACTTTATTCAACATACAGATCCCTTGAAGTTTGTACTTCTTAATTGAGTTTACCGGAACGGCGTCTCAGTAAACGAAATCCGTGTACTGGTATACCCCCTGCTCTGCAACAGGAATGAAATCCCGTCCATCATCATTGCTCTGTTACTGCGGGGACCAATTCTGATGTTTGTCAGTGGCAGCTTATCTTTTGCTTTAATGATCAGATATGGCACCAGACCGCTGTCATTGACACGAAAATTGACACCCTCAAAAGGGCTGTCCGGGAGGATTACCATCCTGAACTCCTGCTCTTCTTTGAAACCGTCATTCTTGAAAAAAGGCGGCAGGCTGTGTGCCAGTCTGGTTGCCTGAATCATCTCATGCATTACATCTGCATTTATTGCCGCCTGAACCTGTGGCTGACGAAAGAAGGCGAGGATTTCGTTCCGGGCTTCAACCGTGGAATCCTCTTTGGTATAGAGCACCCGGTTTTTAAACACCTGATATTGAGTTAATTCCAGGGAGGCAAGTAGCTCTTCATCATCAAATTCTAGGCACACGCCCTGAGAGCTGCCATAACCCCGCCACTGGCTTAACAGGTCGGGTTCGAGACAGAACGACAGGTTATAGACATGAGCAGCCCGGTGCATTCTGAAGTGCGTCAGTGCCTGTTCGATGAACTTCAGGGTTTTCGGGTTAAAGTCGTCCCTCAGGTACTGCAGGGCATTCTCAAGGCAGTTCATACCGTGAGTCAGCTCATTGCTGTCATTGAGGAAGGAAAAGTGCGTCGCCCACAGTGAGCCTGATTCGATGATGCCCTTCAGGCCGTTCAGGTCCGTGTAATGATAAATCTTCATCTGGCAGCCTCCTGACTCCCCGGGCACTGTTCGCACTCAGTTTTCTGCATGTCAGACAGAAACGGGAACACCTTAATAGCGGCTTCTCTTGCTTCTTCTATCGACCGTACCCAGGCCTGCCAATCCGGATCAGCAGCCAGCACTTCGTCGGCGGTATCGCGTAACCAGTCATACAGCGCTTCCCCGCCATCGAGATCAACCCGGCGGGTTTTTACCGGGTCTTCATGCTTCATGATATTGCGCAGAAGTTTTCCCAGTGGGCCACCTGACTCGATAGCTTCAGCCGGGATATACTCCGGATATTCTGGAAACTGATCCAGCGTCAGATCTATATATTCCCCGTCCAGCAATACGATGACATGCCCGTGAACCGTTGAGTTTTCCGCTTCATGGAAACCTGCGTTCCCTTCCATAAAAATGATGCACGGATGGCATCTCTCAGTATCCATCAAATACTGCGCCAGTGTGTTGCTGGCCAAATCGCAACAGCCACGCGGGAAATTCCTCAGTTCCTTTTCCCATCGCCGAAAATGACGACACCCTTCAGCCCGTTCACCGGCACCAAGCTCCAGCGCCCGTCGAAATGCCTTTATACGTAATAGTCTTTCCGGTCTCATTTCTTCACCTTCCCGTCATGGCGGGCCAGGGTCAGCAGTTCGGCCTGAAGCTGACGGCCGTCCTCCCGGGACTCCTTCAGCTCCGCCTTCGTGTCCTGCAGCTGCGCCGCCAGGTGTTCGCCGGTGGCGGTCAGGCGGGCCACCTGCTCGCGCAGCGGCAGCGCCTCCGCGCGCAGCTCGCGCACCTCCTGCAGCAGGCGGTCACGTTCGGCCACCACCTCGCGCAGCACCGCCAGCTCGCTTTCCAGGGCGGCCACTTTCGCCAGCGCCTCATCCCGCTCCTGGTCGGCCCGGGCAATGTCGTCGTCGGCCTGCTCGCGCGCTGCCAGGGCCCCCGTTTCAGCCTGTTTCACGGCCGCCTGCCACAACAGCCCCAGCTGACCGGTCAGGAGCTGTGCCAGCTCCGGCGGCAGGGGCGTGTTCTGCTCAGCGGCCTGCTCGCGCCGGCGGGCGCGGAACGCGCGCATCACGGGAGAGATATGGGACAGTGAACCGCCGCCGAGGTGCTGACGGACCTGCTCGTTGGTCGGGTTCAGGTTGCCGGCGGCGATCAGGGCGGCCGCGGCGTCTTCAATACGGCGGACGGTGTCCGGGGAGAGGGTGGTCATGGTCTGGTTCCGGCTTCTCAGGGTAGGACGTCATCGTACTCCCGGTGTAAAAAATACATAATACACAAAATACAGATAATACATATTATACATATCGTACATACAATACAGAATCTACATACAATCCTTCTCATATCACGGTCAGATCCGAAAACTCCCGGTTCCGGATCAAGGCGATTATTTACGCTTTTTTTTTGGGGTAAAATTAAAAAATGTTATATAATATTAATTGTTTAGTGCACCCCCCCCCTCTTTCACACTCCCCACTTATTTAACGTGGTCATTCCGGGCTATCTCTCTCATTACTTCCGGAAATACTGCTAATATGGATTTTTCGGAAGTGCGGGATTGGAGTGTCTTGTAATCACTGGTAGTGATTATTACCTGGCTAATCATTAAGCGTGAACAGCGGAATGTTACGTGGGTGATGATAAATAAAACAAATAGAAAACTAACGATAAGGAAGTCAACGATGGAAATAAAAATCCACTTAGATGTATTGTTTGAGGCACTCATGATCCTCGGTCATGGCAGAGTCTGGATGGAAGAGACGGAGTTCGACCATTTCCCGGGATACAGCTGCTACCGTGATATACGCACCTGGGATAATTGCATAATTGCCTGGTGGGATGATTCTAATGACACATGGCAGTTATATGAAGAGGTCGATGTGGTAACTCTTTTTCCCGGCCCCCTCCCAAAGAAAGAAGGAGAGCTCTCTGGGGAAAGATGCTTCCAGTTAATGACGCTTGGTCGCTACTAATAACCGGCAGCATCATTTAATGAGTGGTTGGCTGAACTCCCATTGGCTGCCACATGTCACATCGATAATGTAGTTCGGCGGGATTTCTCTTTAAGGAAAAAATATGGCGGACTGGTTTATTGCCACCGAGGGTGTGAAAGTAGTTAAAGACAGCGCCAGCCTGTGACCACAGATCATCACGGCGGTTTCATCAATTGGTGCTGCTCTGGGTGGTGTTTGCCTGACTCATCACTATGCCCGCAGCCGCGAAGAAAAAGCTGCGTCGTCCAGACGTCAGGCTGAGCTGTATTTCATTTCTACGGAGCTGGTCTTTCGTCTCGAACGTTACGCTCAAGAATGTGCTAATGTCGTCAAAGACGAAGGTCAGGAAGATGATAAGGGATACACAAGGACGACCATAAGCGCAGAGGCATTTTCTGCCGATGATATTGACGGCGACTGGCGGGTACTACCGGCCAGAATCATGTACCGCATCCGGGAACTGACAGTACTGATCCCTGAAGCCAACCGGTATATAAGCGTTATCTACGAGTTTAATGCCCCACCTGACTGGCAAATGACATTCAGGGAACGCAGATATCAGTATTCACGGCTTGGGATGCGTGCCGTTTTACTGGCCAAACGATTGAGGAAGCTTAATGGTATGCCTTCCTCACATCTTGATAATGGCAGTTGCTGGTCTGTACAACATGTATTGTGGACGGAGTGGCGGAAACAACGAAAATCCAGAGCCAGAATGGCATGCCCGGATACCTAACTTTTTCAGATGCAGGGACGCGGGCAGTCATAAATCTTCATGTAATGTTTCAGGAGTCAGTTATGGAAAATATGATGAAAACTATGCGTGAGTATTTCCCCACGCGAACCAGTCTCTGGATATGTTTGGTATCACCCTGGGTAAGGACGGGAAGCTCATATTTCCCCGTCACTCTGATAAACGTTTTCCGATCGGGCGTATCCGCAAGCGTCTGACATCTTATGGCTGGCACGGAGATCGTCTGAATCAGGAAGTGGCGCGTATCGTTGCGGGCCCTGATATTTTCCCTTACGGATGGGAACGTAACCAGCTTACCCCTGAGATGCGGAGGATGTTTCCCCGGAAGAGTGGTCGTCGCGTGCTGATCATGCCGGATGAGTTCCACTCTTTTCATTACTCCCGGGACCGCCAGATATTTTCACCAGAAAGTGATGAAGCCCCCGAGGTATCATGAATTACCCTTCTCTTCCCGGACAGGCTTACGCTCCGGAAAAAATGCTGCTACCCGTGGCCATCGATTACCCGGCTGCTCTGGCTCTGCGTCAGATGGCGATCGTCCAGGACTAACTGCCGAAGTATCTGCTGGCGCCGGAAGTGAGCGCCCTGCTCCATTATGTCCCCGATCTGCACCGCAAAATGCTGCTGGCCACGCTGTGGAATACCGGCGCGCGCATTAACGAAGCGCTGGCGCTTACGCGGGCTGATTTTTCGCTCGCGCCGCCGTATCCGTTTGTGCAGTTGGCCACCCTGAAACAGCGGGCGGAAAAAGCGGCAAGAGGTGCCGGGAGAACACCTGCCGGCAGTCAGGCACATCGTCTGGTGCCGCTGTCAGATAAACAGTACGTCATCCAGCTGGATGATGATGGTGGCCACGCTGAAAATCCCGCTCGAGCGTCGCAATAAACGTACCGGCAGAATGGAGAAGGCACGTATCTGGGAAATTACTGACCGGACCGTCCGGACCTGGCTGAATGAAGCGGTTGAATCCGCTGCAGCCGACGGTGTGACATTCTCGGTTCCGGTGTCGCCACATACTTTCCGGCATTCCTATGCCATGCATATGTTGTACAACGGTATTCCGCTGAAGGTGCTGCAAAGTCTGATGGGCCACAAGAGCATCAGTTCGACGGAGGTCTATACGAAAGTGTTTGCGCTCGATGTTGCTGCGCGGCACAGGGTGCAGTTTCTTATGCCGGAAGCTGAGGCGGCGGCCATGCTGAAAGGCGCAGTGTGAGTGCTGATGCTCCTGACGTGCCCGGCGGGCTTGTCCAAGAGCGAAATCAAAACAATATGATTTTTTACTTGCAACATGACGTTTTTTGTTCAAAATGACAAAAAACGTCATGAGGTGATGAATGGAAAATATTGAGCAGTTACGGAAAGTCGCCACACGTGCAGGTAAACTTCTGACATCTTTGAGCGAAAATATCCGCCAGCAAAAAGAGGAATTGAAGCTTACCGAGTTCTATCAGGAATACAGCAAAGCCGCCCTGTATAAGCTGCCTAAGCTCAGTAAAGGCAGTGTTGAGTATGCTGTGGCCGAAATGGAAGCTAGTGGCTACATTTTTAAAAAGAAACCTTCCGGCAATACGATGAAATACGCGATGACGATTCAGAATGTCATCGATCTGTATTTCCATCGTAAAGTACCCAAGTACAGGGATCGTTTCGATAAAGCCTTCACGATTTTTGTATGTAATCTTAAAGGTGGTGGTTCCAAGACAGTTTCTACCGCTTCATTATCACATGCTTTTCGGGCTCATCCTCAGCTTCTGTTTGAAGACCTGCGTATTCTGTCCATTGATTTCGATCCGCAGGCATCTCTGACAATGTTCCTGAGCCATGAGAATTCAGTGGGCTTGGTTGAAAATACGGCTGCTCAGGCCATGCTCCAGAATGTGTCTCGTGAAGAATTACTTTCCGATTTTATAGTGCCGTCAATTATCCCTGGCGTTGATGTAATTCCCGCTTCCATTGACGATGCATTCCTTGCTGAAGGCTGGAAGGGATTGTGCGAAGAACATCTGCCAGGGAAAAATATTCATGCAGTGCTTAAAGAGAACATTATCGACAAGCTCCAGTATGACTACGACTTTATTTTCCTTGATAGTGGTCCTCATCTTGATGCGTTCCTGAAAAACTGCATTGGGGCGGCAGACCTGATGTTGACCCCTCTCCCACCGGCGACGGTTGATTTTCATTCTTCCCTGAAGTTTGTGGCCAGCCTCCCTGCCCTCATTGATTCGATCGAAATGGATGGGCACACCTGCAATCTCATCGGTAATATCGGCTTCATGTCCAAAATCCTGAACAAGCCTGATCACAAAATTTGCCATAGTCAGGCTAAAGAGGTTTTCGGTGCCGATATGCTAGACATGGTTCTGCCGAGGCTGGATGGTTTCGAACGCTGCGGGGAGACTTTTGACACAGTTATTTCAGCAAATCCAGCGACCTATGATGGAAGCACAGAGGCGCTTAAAAGCGCAAAATCAGCAGCTGAAGACTTTGCGAAAGCAGTATTTGATCGCATTGAGTTCATTCGTACTAACGGAGGTATGTAATGTCGAATGAGAGAAGAAAAACCATCGGCAGACAGTTAAATACTCAGGCGTCAATGGTCGAGATGACTGGTACCAGTAGAAGCCAGGTATTTACTTTAAAAACCGGCAGGAAGGTAACATTCAGGTTTGTTCGGGTACCTGCATCTGACGTTGAAAGTAAGACCTTCGTAAACCAGGAAAACAACGGAAGAGATCAACTTGCTCTGACCAGGGAGTCCCTGAAATCCATTATCCAGACGATTAAGTTTCAGCAGTTCTTCCCCTGTATTGGTATTAAGCAAGGTGAAAGGATTGAGATACTGGATGGTTCAAGACGGCGAGCCTCAGCGATTTATATCCGTACAGGCCTTGATGTAATGGTTACCGATGAAAATTTATCAGCTGATGAAGCTCGCCAACTTGCTAAAGATATCCAGACAGCTAAAGAGCATAACCTTCGGGAGATCGGCCTGAGATTGATTGCTCTTAAAGAGTCCGGATTCAATCAAAAGGAAATTGCTGAACTAGAGGGGTTATCTCAGGCTAAAGTTACCAGGGCACTGCAGGCGGCGTCAGTACCGCAAGATTTGATTTCTCTGTTCCCGGTTCAGTCGGAGCTGTCGTTTAGTGACTATAAAATTCTTTTAGAGGTTAACGAAAAACTCAGTGAAAAGGGCTTAACGTCTGAAGAACTCATTCAGTCTGTCTCTGATCAACACAATGCAATTTTGAGTGATCGCGAGCGACCAGAAGACGAACAGAAAGCCAGTATACTGAAGCTGATTTCTCAGGCATCGCAGGCATTGATAGCTCCCCCCCCCAAGGAAAAGTCAGTGATTTCCCCACTCTGGTCCTTTGAAGAAAAGGACAAGTTTGCGCGCAAGCGTGTGAAAGGGCGCACGCTGACTTATGAGTTTAGCCGTATGTCAAAAGTGGTTCAGGATGAACTGGACAAGGCTATCAACGAGGTCCTTGAAAGAAATTTGAGCCAATAATTTCGCCACGGCGATTTCACATTTAACTTATTGTAATTAGACAGTTTATGTTGAAAATTTCAAGGTGAAATCGCCAAAATTTCACGCCAGTTTAGCTGCAGGAATATCTGACCAGCGTGTCGTATAAGCAGGTGAAAGCATATCTCGTTTCATCTGCCATTCCTGCGAAACACCGCGCCCTGCAAACCACACTTTTCCCAGCCCTGAATGGTTTATGCCATCCAGGACTTTCATCAGCTGTTCGCTCTGTACACGCGGCTGCGCTTCATCAAACAAATTCAGCTGCGAAACCCCTGTTGGTGAGAATTCGTTGAGCATGCAACCCGCCTTTGCATATCGATGGCCATCCACCCAAATCCGGTCCAGTGCTCTGACGGCTGCGGCAATAATATCGCGGGTATCCTGCGTGGGAGTATGTAGTTTCTCACTGGACAGATTTCCGTAATACGGCTCGTTGACGGCAAAGGGTGAGGTTTTCACAAATACAGCGATGTGGCGACAGAACTGTCTCTCTCCACGCAGTTTCTCAGCCGCCCGCTCAGCATGCTGACAGACGGCCTGCCGCATTGCCTCATAAGTTGTGACGCGTTCTCCGAAAGAACGGCTGCAGACTATCTGCTGTTTTGGCGGCGGAGCTTCTTCCAGAGAGATGCAGGGCTCTCCGTTCAGTTCCCGGACCGTTCTCTCCAGAACCACATTGAAATTTTTCCTGATGAAAGTCGGATTCGCGCGGGCCAGCTGTAGTGCTGTGGTGATCCCCATTGTGTTCAGTTTCTTTGAGATCCTGCGGCCCACCCCCCAGATTTCCTCCACCGGCTGCAGTGACAGCAGTTTTTCCGTGCGGCGGGGATTGCCCAGTGTTAACGCCAGTACGCCGCTAAATTGTGGCCACACTTTGGAGGCCCATTGCGCTGATTTGGCCAGCGTTTTCGTAGGGCCCATGCCGACGCCGATGGTCAGGCCCGTTCCGGAACGAACGTGTTCACGCAGCTGCCGGCCGAAATCCTCGAAATCGATGCAGCTGTCTATACCGCGAATGTCCAGAAACATCTCGTCAATGGAGTACTGCTCAACGCGTGGCGCCAGCTCTTCCAGGTGAACCATGACCCTGTTCGACATCGAGGCGTAGAGGGCGTAATTACTGGAGAACGCGATAACCGGCTCCGGAAATTTCATCGACTTCAGCTGAAACCACGGTACCCCCATTTTGATGCCCAGCCGCTTCGCTTCAGGACTTCTCGCAATGACGCAGCCATCGTTATTTGAGAGAACGACGACAGGTTTGTTTCGCAGGTCAGGGCGAAAAACCTTTTCGCAGCTGGCATAGAACGAATTCACGTCAGCAAGCGCGTACATCAGCCCATGCCCCGTGTTTTGTGTATGAAGGCTGTCACCACCCCAAAAATCTGCAGGTCTTCCGGATAAAGTGAGGGGTAGGCCGGGTTCATCGGCAGCAGGGCGATACGGGGTGTCAGCTGAAGGCGTTTAACCGTGAATTCGCCATCAGTCTCCGCGATGACAATGTCACCCTGCAGCGGCTTTTCGGCTTTGTCGACCACCATCAGGTCGCCGGAATGTAAGCCCATCTCTTTCATCGAATCCCCGATAGCCCTGACGAAGAACGTTGCAGCCGGACGCCGGATACAATAGGCATTCAGGTCCAGTTCCTCCTCCGTGTAATCGGCGGCCGGCGACGGAAAACCCGCCGGGCAACGTTCTGTGAACAGCGGGGCAGTGGACTGCACCGGCTCCTGTTCGGGGGCGACAAAAAGTAACATGGCATACCTCTTAAAATGCCTGTTTTTATATACAGTATTATTTAAGATATTTTCTGTCCTGCAAGTGAAATTTGCTGTTTCCCGTCAGGTCACTGTTCTGTCTGGAAAAACAGATGTCAGGTTATCCACAGATTCAGTGAATAACCCTGTGGAGGATCGACGCAGAACTGTTGGTATGTCATCTGCCCCTCTCTGGTGTTTTTTCCCAACTCCTGTTTTCATCCTGGCCATTCCTGACCGCCTGCTGCTGACTGCCACCCGCTGCCAGTGTGCCGCGTCCGGCCTGTCACGGGACGGGCGTCTTTCTCGCTCAGGCCCGGCGTCGTTGTGATTTTACGCCATGCCCTCGCCAGTTTAAGGGCGCCCTTCAAGCCGCTTTCGCGGCATAAGCTCGCCGACGATGAGAATTGTCGGCTCGTTATTCCACGGTCGGCGTTGACCCGCTACCGGACGCGACGAACAGGCAGCGTGCGGCAGGGAACGGTATCGCGGTGATACCTCCTGTCCACGCTGACTGTATAAGGAGCTTCCCATGCCGAACTGGTGTGCCAATCGTCTGATGTTCAACGGTATTCAAAACAGTGACGCCCTCAAAACGTGGATTGCCGGAGGCGGGCTGTCTCCGCATCTCCGCGCCAGAAAAGAAGGTATCCAGCTTTTCCTTGCGGGCTGTGCCGGAATACTGCGCCCCCTGACAGAGCAATGTTACGCGCCATATCCGAAACTGGTTTCTTACGGTACGGCCGCAGACAACCGGCCGTCAGTGCAGGCATACAGCGACTGGCTGGCAATGTTTATGGCCGGAGCTGTGCTGGATGTGGAAACCTGCCAGAAACTGCACCAGTGCTGGCAGAACAGCCACATCTGCCATGCCCGCTGGGCGACCCTCAGTGAGCCGGAACAGAAGGTCATCCGTCAGCTGTACCAGTAAAAATCTTTCGACTGGGGGGACAATTTCCGGCCTGCGCCGGTGGAGGCGTGGTGGGACAGTCTGTGCGACGGGGAGAGCATCATACCTGCTGCCGAACCGATGGATTTCCGCGACTGACCTGGCGCAGGCCGAAGCGGGTGTCATGGAAATGGGGCGCACCTGGTGGCCAGCGCTGAAGCGCGAGGATGACCGGCATCGGTGGGAGTATCCCGGCGGTGTGGTCTGGTTTAACAGCATCGTTCTGCTCGACGATGTGGAGAACAGTATCCTGCGCGGCCTGAAGTTCCTCGATGCGTGGACAGTGACCGGCGCGCCGGATGCGCCGGTACTGCGCGAAGAGTGGGGAAATGACTGGCGGGATATTACCCGCTGACGTGATGCCGGGCAGGGCGACTGCCCGGTACTTCAGGGCGGAATAATGATGTCGCGCAGCTCCTCATCCATGCCGCGCGTGGCGCGGGGATATCCACTGCCCGGAGCCAGTGTGCCGCGCCCGGACGGACACGGGACGGGCGGCGTTTCCGCTCCTGTCCGGCGTCGCTGTGATTTTACGCCATCCACTCGCACTTTAAGGAGCGCCCTTCAAGCCGCTTTCGCGGCATAAGCTCGCCGACGATGGGGACTGTCGGCTCGTTATTCCACGGTCAGCTTGACCCGTTACCGGTCGCGGCGTACAGGCTCCGGGCAGCAGGGAACGGACGTCGTACCGACGTCCTCCTGGGTGCCCCCTGTAACCACGAGGTGTCCCTATGTCCCGTTTTATCCTGGGTAACTGCGTCGATATTATGTCCGGCTTTCCGGAGCGCGCCGTTGATTTCATCCTTACCGATCCCCCGTATTTGGTCGGGTTCCGTGACCGTTCCGGCCGTAGTATTGCCGGTGACAAAACCGACGAATGGCTGCAACCCGCCTGCAATGAGATGTACCGCGTCCTCAAAAAAGACGCACTGATGGTGAGCTTCTACGGCTGGAACCGCATCGACCGCTTTATGGCCGCATGGAAAAGTGCCGGGTTCAGCGTGGTCGGGCATCTGGTTTTCCCGAAAACCTACACATCGAAAGCCGCTTATGTGGGCTACCGCCATGAATGCGCCTACATCCTGGCGAAAGGCCGTCCGCCCCTGCCGCAAAACCCGTTGAATGACGTGATTGCGTGGAAATATTCAGGCAACCGCCACCACCCGACCGAAAAGCCTGTTACCAGCCTGCAACCGCTGATCGAGAGCTTCACACACCCGAACGCCATTGTTCTCGATCCGTTTGCCGGTTCAGGCTCCACCTGCGTGGCCGCCGTCCAGGCAGGGCGCCGTTATATCGGCATTGAACTGATGGAGCAGTACCACAAAGCCGGGATTGAGCGCCTGACAGCCGTGCAGCGCGCCATGCAGCGCCCGGCCGCCAACGACGTCTTTTATCCGGAGGCCGCGTAATGAACTATGCCGGACACGAAAAACTCCGCGCAGACGTGGCGGAACTGGCCAACAGCATGAGTGACCTGCGGGACGCGCTGAACGACATGGAGCACCGCTATCGCTTTGACTCCGATGTGCTGACCGAACGTCTGACCCGCCAGACGCTTTTCCGCGTCAATGCCCTGTTTATGGCGGCGTACAACGAAATTCTTGAGCTGGATGCCTGCTTTAAGGACTAAGGAGAAAAAACATGTACGGAACCTGTGAAACCCTCTGCCGGTTGTTGAGTGAGCAGTATCCCGCAGAAACCCCGCTGACCCTGATTGTCTGGTCCCCGGCGGATATCGAAGGGCTGGCTGACGGAATGGAGTGTGCCGTTTCTGACCAGGACATAAAGGCGGTACTGGCGCGTCTGGGTGCCATACCGAAAGACCAGCGGCTTGATTTTGGTGTGCCTTCTTGTGCGGTGATGGATCTGATTGATCAGGTGAAACGGGCCGCGCCGGCAGTGATGGTGCCGGCTGACCTGCTTGAAACCCTGCTGACGACCGCCGAACAGGCGTTGTGGCGTCGGGAATGGACCGCCCGGGATGACAACCATCCGGTGCCGGAAAGCGTTGCCCGCCGACTGGCTGATGTGGCGAAAGTCCGCGCGTTACTGAAAAACTGACATCCCCACGCCGCCCCGGCGGCGTGGCCTGAACCGACTCAGAGGAACATAAAATCATGATGTATGGCACCCGTAAGGAACTGAATAAAAAGCTGAAACGCATGTTTGACAACGATGAACACTTTGCCCTGCTGGTCTGGACGAAGCAGGACGTGATGGCCCAGGTGGAAAACATGACGGAAAGCGAGGCCGGGGCGATTTTGCAGGAAATCGGCAGTGTTGCCGGACATACCGAAGAGGGCATTTCATACCGCACAGTCCAGGAGATGTATGCCGGATTACGGGCCGAAATCCCGACCGTCATCGTTCCTGCCGACCTGCTGGCCCGTCTGACGGACGTCGCGGGGCTGGCGCTGGACACAGAGGATGCGCAGGCCTGGCTTCTTATCAGCCGGCATTGCCCGTCTTTAGCTGATGTTCAGGCCGATATTACGTGGCTCAGGCAGCTCCTGGCCGCCTGATGTGACTGACCGCCCCGCCCGTTCTGACGGGGCGACACTTCCCGTACAACACACAGAGAGAATAATCATGAAGAACGATACGCTTAACGCCCTCATTGTGCGCCACGGTGAAAATCTGCTGCACCGTTCCGGCTGGCCTGAAACCGTGGGGGTGACACAGGTTGCTCCGGACGAGGTTCCCGGCTGGCTGTCCGTCTGCGGTGTGCTCAGTGCAGACGAGATCCTGACGCTGACAACCCGTCTTTGCCAGACCGAGATGGGGGGACGGGCACACCTGCTGACGGCCAGTGCGCAACGGCTGGCAGGGACACCCGCCCGGCTGCATCTGTACCCGGCACAGTCTTATCCCCGGCCCGAAGCCCTGCCTGACTGTACGTGTATCAGTCTGCCGTATGCCCGGGAATGGCTGACAAAAACCGAATGCGACGACCTGCTGGCTTTCCTGAAAGATTTCTCTGACCGGGTATGCGAAATCGTTCGCCTGGATGCGCACCGCCTTGCGGCGGCTATGGTGCCGTCTGCCAGGCCGCGACTGATGGAAAAACGTTTCGGAGACTGGCGACTGGTTGCGGACGAATATGAGCACGAAAACTGGCTGGACAGTGAGGACGGGGCACTGCTGGATCAGGTGCTGGACGGGGTACTGGTCAGGGATGCGCGGTTTTGTCCGGTCCTGCTCACCCTGGTGAATGAGTCCCGGGAAGAAATCGAAGCAGCCGGGGTGATGACCGATCTTCTGCGTTTCCCGGGGGAACCGGTCCGACGCTGGTTTGACCGCCGCGTGCTGCGGGATGTGCTGAACGAGGTCCGCAACACTGACCCGATCGGGGATTAAGTCAGGGAGGGAAGGGGGAACCCCCTTCTTTTTATCTGCCGGTGACGCAGATGCTGAAAAGGATGTCGCCGGCTCCGCTTTTATGGCGGCCCCGTCCCGAAGTGACGTGGCCTGGTGGTTTTCCACTCTGTCAGTCCGGTGTCGTGTGCGGGCTGTGCCGTGCATCCATCGTAGTCGGGCTGTCGTCGATACAAGGGTTCGCTGGCGCCGCTGCGGTCACCCGGTCCTTCCTTCACGTCTGCCGCGATCTTCCGGTCGTTCGCCCGCTCAGGTTTCACGGTCTCACCCTCCAGTTCCCGTCTGCCGTGCGCGTCAGGCTGCGGCTTCCCTTGCGCCCTTGTATCTCCGACCGATCGCCCGACTGGTCTGGATGCACGGCACCGCCCGGTGTCGCGGAATATGTGATTACGGAGGTTTACCATGCAATATGCAGCACGTCAGCACACCCTCAGCGTCGAAGAATCCGACCGCCTGTCTTTCCTGCCGTATATGTTCGGCACTGATTTTATGCTGGCTGAATTACAGGTGTATGCGCTGGCCAAAAAATGGATGCCCGAATATGACGGCGGGTTCTGGCATTTCATCCGTCTGCCGGAGGGCGGCGGGTACATGATGCCCGACTGCGGTCGGGTACACATGATCAACGGTGAAAACTGGTTTGATCGTACCGTCAGCGCCGACGCCGCCGGAATTATTCTGACGTCCCTCGCCATTAACCGCCGTTGCTGGACGCATCACGACTGCGGCAACGCCGCGCTCACACACCTGTATATGCTGCGTGATACCCAGCTCTGGAATCACATTACGTTTCACCCTGAATGCAACGCCATTTACGCCGCGCTCGACTGATTAACCGACGGGGCGGCGATGCCGCCCCGCTGTAACCGCCATTCATCAATTTAAAGATAAACATGCCATGTACGGAACCGTCAGTGAAATCTGTATTGCCTTGCTGAAACAGCATGAAAGCAACAAAAAAATCGCCGTCATTACCTGGACGCCGGAGGACGTGCGGGAAGCGGGCGCTGAGTACAGCCCTACCGACGACGATGTGTCTTACGTGCTCCGCGTCATCGGTAAAGCGGGCAGTGCCGGCGTGTGGCGGTACGGGTTAGGACTGGAATTTGTTGCCGATGAACTCAGCAAAATTGCTGCTGCGCGGACATCTCGCCAGATTGCTGTACCCGAAGATGCACTGCGTGTCCTTTTACCCCTGATGGAAGCCGGAATGAACATCCCGCGTTATCAGACGCCGGACACGGTCGCCGGAGAATTGGCCGCGCTGGATACGCTCAAAACCCTGCTGGCAGTGCCATTTACGCCGCGTCCGGCTGAATAACAGACGGGGCGGCTATGCCGCCCCCTTTTAAAAAGGATAAAACCATGTACGCACCCGTGAAAGAAATCATGACCGATCTCCTGAAATATAACCTGTCATCTGATGAAGCATTGCTGGTTCTCTGTATTACCCGTGAGGATATCCGCCTGTTAACCAGTGAATGGTGTTTGTCCGATGAGGATATTACGTGCGTCATGCAGCGGCTGGATGTGACGTATGATCAGGGGGCCGATGTGAGCATGATCCGTCGCATCACTGAAGAACGAGCGCCGCGCGCTACGTGATGTCAGCGTTCCGGCCAGCGCGCTGCAAAAAATAATGTTACTGGCAGGCAGTGAACTAAATCGGTTGTACGCCGTGGCAGAAGAAGGGGGTGGTAATGCAGATGCATTTGTGGCTGAAGAACTGGACGCTATGCGCCAGTTACAGACCGCGATCGACGCCTGAGAAGGAGTAACCCGTGAATATTAAACCGGAAACCCGCGAAATTCTTCGCCAGTACAAAGCACTGATTAATGCCCGCCGCCGTGATGCCGGTCAGCGAGAACTGACAACCGCGCAGGTGGTGGATGAAATCTGCGAATACATGACCTGTCAGTGTGCCGTGTACATCGGCGGGCACTTCATCTTGCAGGGAGGAAAGGGCAGGTAAGCATGATGGCAGGCGGTTATGCCGCCTGTCAGCCCGCGCGAAAAACCCTGCAGGCTTCCGCCTGCGGGGGAAGGACCCGCGCCGCGCTTCGCGCCGCTCCCCGTCCTTTCCCCTCTCAGTCTCTGATGGCGTACACTTACAACGGGTTTCCATTTCAACGGAGGATGTCATGTCCGGTTTTAATCTCGCGGCAAAATCAAAAGTAGACCAGGATAAGGTGGCCATTGACCTGGTCGCGTCAGGTGTGGCGTATAAAGAAAGACTGGCAATGCCCGTGGTCGCGGAACTAGCAGCCTGAACATCTCAGAGAGTATTTCTGGACGCGGCTGGAGCATTATCGCCAGGTCAGTGCGCAGCTCCCGGACAAAAATGCCCCGGAATATGCCAGAAAAGAGGATGAGGTTAAAAAATAACGCCTTTCCTGATGCATTCTGCCTGTCGCCGGCCGGATTTTTCTCATGCCGGGTGATGGTTTTTTCTGGCCAGTGTGTGGTTTTTTTCCTGCCGGTGATAATACGCTGCCTGTGCCTGTTCCTGTGCCTGTGCCTGTTCCTGTGCCTGTGCCTGTGCCTGTGCCTGTGCCTGTGCTTGCTCACTCTGTTTCTGCCTCTGGCTTTACCTCTGCTTCTGATATTCCCCTGCTGATTTCGCTGACGCCGGGCGACTTCCCTGACGGGAACCGGGGCTGTCATGCTGCGCACCGAGCCAGCTGCGCTGTCTCTGCCCGGCCCTTCGGGCAGTGCCCGAAGGGCAGCGGGTTTCCATCCCAGGCTGTCGCAACGTCAAAAGCAGGCTTGCTGCGACCGTTCCGGTCACGCCGCCCCTGGCGCGCCGTGGCCTGCGCTTTTCGCATCCCGGCAAACTGACGCCGGGCTGTAAGGCGCAACGCCGTTTCGCGTGCCGCGCCCCGACGTTGCGGCGGGCCCCTGCTCTCATCCACTTCTGGTGCCTTTTCACCGTTTAAGCCCCTTTCGCCCGGGCTGAGACAAGCACAAACGCTGGCAGCCGTCCAGGGTAAATGGCACGCGGTAAACCGCGCCCAGGACAGCTGCCATCGCCCGTGCTCGTTTACGCCCCTGCGGCGAAGGTTCTCAAACGGGTGAAGTTAAATACCAGAGGGAACAGCGCAGCAGGTTCCCGCAAACGTCAACACCGCGGCTCCCGAAACTCAACGGGTGATGTTCTTTAAAAACCAGGAGGAAGAAAAATGCAGGCTCAGGCGATGCGTGTTTATCAGATTGCGTTCAGCGGACGCGATGCACAGGGCGTTTTACCGATGTTTACCCGTATCAGCGCCACTACAGGAAAGCGGGCTGTCAGGGCATTTATCGAACGTTATCAACCCGTCAGCGGCTGGCTTTTAGGCGACCCCGAAGACATTACCGACAAAGTACAGAAGGAGGCAGAACGGGCGGGCAGCAACTCGCAGACATGAAAAAAGCAGGGTAAACCCTGCTTTCTCCACTCCGTAAAAATCGCACCAACGGTTTTTACGGCTTCATTAACTACCAGAAGGAGTTAACTCTATATGACCGTTTCTATTGTTTCACCTTCCGCCGGAGCTGTAAAGCCCCACAAGCATAAGCGCATCAGTCGCGCCGAGCTATCCGCATCAGAGATTAAACCCGAATTGAAAGCGTTCGGGCGACATATCGCCAGGCGTATCTGCAAGCGGCGCGGGGTTCATATTCCCGCGATGAAAAATGATGCGTTAGGCCAGGTGCTTCGCACCCTGAAACTGAAACGCGGACTGTAACTAATCAGGTGAGCCGCCCCCGCGAGGGGCGGCAACCACAGGAAGGAGAAACCCACATGACACAGACCACCGCCCTGACACTGACTGCCAGCATCACCCCGCCGCCAGCGTCTGAAGACACCCCCGCGCAGTCGTACCGGGCGACATACTCCCCGGATGACAACAAGTTGCGCCTGTATGCCGCAGAGCGCCTTGATGATGAAACCTATCAGAAAATCCATGCCGTGGGTTTTCGCTGGGCGCCGAAACAGGCGCTGTTTGTCGCGCCAGCCTGGACGCCAGCCCGTGAGGACGTGCTTCTGTCCCTTGCCGGGGATATTGAAGACGATGACAACACCCTGTTTGACCGTCAGGAGCAACGCGCCGACCGTTTCAGCGGCTACAGTGAAAAACGCGCCGGGGAGTCAGAGCAGACACTGGCGCAGGTGGACGCGCTGGCGTCGGTTATCCCGTTCGGACAGCCGATTTTGGTCGGGCATCACAGCGAGCGCCGCGCGCGACGGGATGCGCAGCGTATTGAAAACGGCATGAAAC
>NZ_SZXD01000062.1:0-72221 GCF_005281115.1 Citrobacter sp. wls710 | reverse complement strand
CTGGTTCGAGTCCAGTCAGAGGAGCCAAATTCAGAAAAGCCTGCTTTCGAGCAGGCTTTTTGCTTTTCAATTTTCTCATTCGTCTAATTATTCATGTTGCCCTCTGCGAGGGATATAATCGTTTCCTCTTCATGCCTGTCGCGGTAATCTCATAACGGCCGGTAATCTATCGGCTGCAATGTGTGTAACCCAACTCAAATACTAATAACTAGAATACAGTACAGACAGGATAACTATGGATTCCACCCTCACCTCCACGGGTTCCCAACAGGACACCTCTTCGCTCAACCGTGCCCGACGCGCTGCGCTTGGTAGCTTCGCGGGCGCCGTGGTCGACTGGTATGATTTTCTGCTCTATGGCATCACCGCTGCGTTAGTCTTTAACCGCGAGTTCTTTCCACAGGTCAGTCCGGCGATGGGCACACTTGCCGCCTTCGCTACCTTTGGCGTCGGATTTCTGTTCCGCCCGCTAGGCGGGGTCATCTTCGGCCACTTCGGCGATCGTCTTGGGCGTAAACGTATGCTGATGCTCACCGTCTGGATGATGGGGATCGCCACGGCGCTGATTGGCATTATTCCTTCCTTTGACACCATTGGCTGGTGGGCCCCTGTTCTACTGGTGACGCTGCGCGCTATTCAGGGCTTCGCCGTGGGTGGTGAATGGGGCGGAGCCGCGTTGCTCTCCGTCGAAAGTGCGCCGAAAAATAAAAAAGCCTTTTATAGCAGCGGTGTACAGGTCGGGTACGGCGTCGGTCTGCTGCTTTCTACCGGCCTGGTCTCGCTGATTAGCTCTCAAACCACCGATGAGCAGTTCCTCAGTTGGGGCTGGCGTATTCCGTTCTTGTTCAGCATTGTGCTGGTATTAGGCGCGTTGTGGATGCGTAACAGAATGGATGAATCGGCCGAGTTCGAACAGCAGCAACAGGCGCCGCAACCGGAGAAAAAGCGGCTTCCGGTCATCGAGGCTTTAATCCGCCATCCGGGCGCGTTCTTAAAAATTATCGCCCTGCGCCTGTGTGAACTGCTGACGATGTATATCGTCACCGCATTTGCTCTTAACTACTCGACGCAAAACCTGGGCCTGCCGCGCGAGCTGTTTCTGAATATCGGATTGCTGGTCGGCGGGCTGAGCTGTCTGACCATCCCCTGTTTTGCGTGGCTTGCCGACCGCTTTGGTCGTCGTCGCGTCTACATTACCGGGGCACTGGTCGGTACGCTGAGCGCCTTCCCGTTCTTTATGGCACTGGAAGCACAGTCTATTTTCTGGATCGTGTTCTTCGCGATTATGTTAGCCAACATCGCGCACGATATGGTGGTGTGCGTACAGCAGCCTATGTTTACCGGTCTGTTTGGCGCAAGTTATCGCTACAGCGGCGCAGGCGTTGGTTATCAGGTGGCCAGCGTGGTTGGCGGCGGTTTTACCCCCTTTATTGCGGCGGCACTGGTGACATTCTCAGGTGGAGACTGGCACAGCGTAGCTATTTATCTGATGGCGGGTTGTCTTATCTCCGCCACTACCGCGCTGTTAATGCGAGATAAGCAGCACGGTTAAACCCCCGGTGCGAGGGTCGTCCGGTCTTCGCACAATCTTCCTTATCGTCTGACTTTTGTTTCACATTCCTGTGACATACTATCGGAAGAGCGGTATATCTGTGGAACAAGGAGACAGACATGAACAATAAGGGCGCCAGCCTGACCCCGGCTCAGGCACTGGATAAACTGGACGCGCTGTACGAACAGTCGGTTAAATCACTGCGTAGCGCCATTGGTAAGTATATTGAAACAGGGACGCTCCCTGACGTAATCGCCCGCCATAACGGTCTTTTTGTTTACCCATCACTTCGTGTCACCTGGGATGGCAGCGCCACCAATCCTCCGAAAACCCGCGCCTATGGCCGTTTTACCCATGCGGGTTGCTATACCACCACCATTACCCGTCCATCGCTCTTTCGTCCTTATCTTGAAGAACAGCTTACGCTGCTGTATCAGGATTATGATGCGCATATCTCTGTTGAGCCATCGCAGCATGAAATCCCCTATCCCTATGTGATTGACGGTTCAGAACTGACGCTGGATCGCTCGATGAGCGCCGGATTAACGCGCCACTTCCCCACCACTGAATTGTCCCAAATTGGTGACGAAACGGCAGACGGGATTTTTCATCCGGCGGAATTTTCTCCGCTGTCTCACTTCGATGCCCGACGCGTGGATTTTTCGCTGGCGCGACTACGTCATTACACGGGCACGCCGGTTGAACATTTCCAGCCCTTTGTGCTGTTCACCAACTACACCCGCTATGTCGATGAGTTCGTACGCTGGGGCTGCAGCCAGATCCTCGACCCGGACAGCCCGTATATCGCGCTGTCATGCGCGGGCGGGATCTGGATCACCGCCGAAACCGAAGCGCCAGAAGAAGCCATCTCTGACCTCGCCTGGAAGAAGCACCAGATGCCCGCCTGGCATTTAATTACCGCGGATGGTCAGGGGATCACGCTGGTAAACATCGGCGTCGGCCCGTCTAACGCCAAAACTATTTGCGATCATCTCGCCGTATTGCGCCCTGATGTCTGGCTGATGATTGGGCACTGTGGCGGCCTGCGTGAAAGTCAGGCAATTGGCGATTATGTTCTGGCCCACGCTTATTTGCGTGATGACCACGTGCTGGATGCAGTACTCCCACCGGATATCCCGATTCCAAGCATCGCTGAAGTGCAACGCGCGCTGTATGACGCGACCAAAGAGGTCAGCGGCATGCCCGGCGAAGAGGTCAAACAGCGCCTGCGTACCGGTACCGTTGTCACCACCGATGATCGCAACTGGGAATTACGTTACTCCGCCTCTGCGCTGCGCTTTAACCTCAGCCGCGCGGTGGCTATCGATATGGAAAGCGCCACCATCGCCGCCCAGGGCTACCGCTTCCGCGTTCCCTACGGCACATTGCTTTGCGTTTCCGACAAACCCTTGCACGGCGAGATCAAACTGCCTGGTCAGGCCAACCGTTTTTATGAAGGCGCCATTTCCGAGCACCTGCAAATAGGTATCCGGGCTATCGATCGTCTTCGTGCCGAAGGCGACCGACTGCACTCCCGTAAATTACGCACATTCAACGAACCGCCGTTCCGTTAAGGCCTGAAGGTAACTATGCACAACTCAACTCCTCTTTCCGCCCTGCGTAACCTGCTGATAGCGCAGGGACTGGACGGTATGATTGTCCCGCGCGCCGACGCTCACCAAAGTGAAGATTGTACGCCGCATGATAATAAGCTGGCCTGGCTGACTGGGTTTAGCGGCTCTGCGGGACTCGCATTGGTCCTGCGCGATCGCGCATTAATGTTTGTCGATGGGCGCTATCAGGTCCAGGTGCGCAATGAAGTCTCGCTGGATGATTTTGAAATTCATCATTTACACGACGAACCGCTGGCCGACTATTTGCAGTGTCACGTTGCAGCGGGCGCGCGTATTGGCTTTGAGCCGCTGTTGATGGTCAACAGCCAGTTTGAAGCGCTGTCGGCGACGCATTGCGAACTGGTGCCTCTGGAGCAAGATCCTTTCGACCAGATATGGCTCGATCGTCCGGCTGCGCCCTGCGGCATCATTCGCGAAATGCCCCTCGACATCAGCGGTGAGAGCAGCGCGCAGAAACGTGCGCGGGTGGTAGAACAGCTCGCTCAACATCAGGCCGACGTGCTGGCGATTACGCTGCCGGACAACATCGCCTGGCTGCTCAATGTCCGCGGTTCGGATCTTGCTATGGTTCCAGTGCCGTTCTCATTTGCCCTGCTCCATCGCAGCGGCGAACTGGAATGGTTTGTGGATAGCAACAAAACACAGCAGCTCCCCGCATCGCTGTTGGATACGCTTACGCTGGCCCCGCAAGAGAACTTCCTGGCTCGCTGCCAGCAGTTGGCAAATGGGAAGCGCTTTCTGGTCGATAAAGACTACGCTCCGGTGGCATTGCGTTTTGCCATAGAAGAACATGGCGGCAACGTCCTGTGGGCCCCCGATCCCATCACGTTAATGAAAGCGCACAAAAATGACGTTGAACTGGCAGGCTATCGGGAATGCCATGAACAGGATGGCGCAGCCTGGGTTAACTTCCTCGCATGGCTGGCGCATGAGGTCCCTTTACGCGAAGCGGCAGGCAATCCGATCACCGAACTGGAAGCACAGGCTAAACAGCTGGAGTTTCGCCAACAGCAGCCGGGATTTATCGAGCAGAGCTTCAGCACGATTTCAGCCTCTGCCAGCAATGCGGCGATGTGTCATTACCACTCCAGCGAAAAAACCAATACGCCAATTACCTCGCAGGCCATGTACCTGAATGATTCCGGTGGTCAGTATCATAATGGTACGACGGATACGACGCGTACCCTCGCATTTGGCCCACAGGATCCGCAGCGACGCTTGCACTACACCGCCGTGTTGAAAGGCTTCTTGTCACTTATTTCACTGCAGTTCCCCAGCGGTACTCAGGGCCATCAACTGGATGCCTTTAGTCGGCGGGCGTTGTGGGATTTGGGACTGGATTTTGATCATGGAACCGGGCACGGCGTGGGCCATCAGTTGCTTATCCATGAACAACCTCATCGCATTGCCAAAAAAGTTAACCCCTGGCCTCTGGTGGCGGGCAATATCATCACCATCGAACCGGGTTATTATCTGGCCGGGCAATATGGGATCCGCATTGAGAATCAGGTGGAGATTATCAACAGCCGTCCGGGCTTCTGCCGCTTCTCGACGCTGACGCTGGTGCCGATTGATTTGAACCTGGTGGAACTTCATCTGCTGAGCGATGCTGAGAAACAGTGGATTGATGATTACCACCAGCAGGTCAGAGAGACGTTGTCCCCACGCGTAAACGCAGAAGCCCGTCCGTGGCTGTTCGCCGCCACTGCGCCCATTCGTGTTCAGGCCAATTAAGGCATTAAAAAAGGCAGCCCGCAGGCTGCCTTAGTTCTCCCCAACTTCTTACTACTTAGCTGTTACGGATGTACTCATCCATTTCAGTTTTCAGGTTATCGGACTTAGTACCGAAGATCGCCTGAACACCGGAACCAGCAACCACAACGCCCGCCGCACCCAGTTTCTTCAGGCCAGCCTGATCCACTTTGGCAACGTCAGCCACGCTAACACGCAGACGAGTGATGCACGCATCGAGGTTAGTGATGTTTTCTTTACCACCGAATGCAGCAACCAGAGCCGGAGCCATTTCGCCAGACGCACCCGCTTTGCTGTCTTCGGTAGCATCTTCACGACCAGGCGTTTTCAGGTCCAGCGCTTTGATCAACACACGGAAGATGGTGTAGTAAACAATCGCATAACCGATACCGACAATCGGGAACAGCCACAGTTTGCTGCTGTTACCGGACAGAACGATAAAGTCGATCAGACCGTGAGAGAACGATGTTCCGTCACGCATACCCAGCAGGATACAGATCGGGAATGCCAGACCAGCCAGAATCGCGTGGATGATGTACAGGATCGGCGCCACGAACATGAAGGAGAACTCGATCGGCTCGGTAATACCGGTCAGGAACGAGGTCAGCGCCGCGGAGATCATGATACCGCCCACTTTCGCGCGGTTTTCTGGTTTAGCAGAATGCCAGATAGCGATAGCGGCAGCCGGCAAACCGTACATTTTGAACAGGAAGCCACCGGACAGTTTGCCCGCAGTCGGGTCACCCGCCATATAGCGAGGGATATCGCCGTGGAACACCTGGCCCGCAGCGTTGGTGTACTCACCGATCTGCATCTGGAAAGGAACGTTCCAGATATGGTGCAGACCAAACGGCACCAGGCAGCGTTCAATGAAGCCATAGATACCGAACGCCACTACCGGGTTCTGGTATGCAGCCCACTGGGAGAACGTCTGAATAGCAGTACCGATCGGCGGCCAAATGAAGGACAGAACCACGCCTGTGAAGATGGCAGCCAGACCAGAAATAATAGGAACGAAGCGCTTACCCGCAAAGAAGCCGAGATACTCAGGCAATTTGATACGGTAGAAACGGTTGAACATATACGCTGCAATCGCACCGGAGATAATCCCCCCGAGAACACCCGTGTCAGCAAGGTGTTTAGCGGCGATCTCTTCAGCAGGTAAATGCAGAACCAGCGGCGCAACAACAGCCATGGTTTTAACCATGATGCCGTAGGCAACAACGGACGCCAGTGCAGATACGCCGTCATTGTTGGTGAAGCCTAACGCAACACCGATGGCAAAGATCAGCGGCATGTTCGCAAAAACAGAACCGCCTGCTTCTGCCATTACGTGCGATACAACGGCTGGCAGCCAGCTGAAGTTAGCGGAACCGACACCCAGCAGGATACCTGCAATCGGGAGTACGGATACCGGCAGCATCAGCGATTTACCGACCTTTTGCAGGTTAGCAAATGCATTCTTAAACATAATTAGGAGTGCTCCTGAGTATTTGTGCTTATACACTTCATCCTTCAAACCGCCTCAACGTTGGCTGTGCTCGTTCACTCCAGTCACTTACTCGAGTAAGCTCCTGTCATTCACTCACTTGCCGCCTTGATGCAGCTTGAATGATTTTGTGTATTCTACGTTCTCACGCATTGGCAAGGGGGGAGAGCCTCGCCGTGGACAGAGCATCTAAGTGCTCTTTATTTATTACACAGAGTAAAATAATTCAGTCTATTTTTGTTTGACGGCTATCACAATTCAGTTGTGAATGGCCGCAAAATTCGCACATTCCGATAAAATGAGTTTCTGAATGTGTCTAACTGGTCATTCACCGCCCATTTTGTGGCGGTGAACTTTACTCGCTTTAGTTATTAATTACGAGCTTTAAAAAAAGTCAGTTAACGGACTGATTGCAGGCGAGAAGCATCGATGTGAAACAGGCGGGCAAAGTTATCAGTGGTTGCCTGCGCCAGTTCTTCCACGGCAACACCTTTCACTACGGCCATATACTCCGCAACGTCACGCGTCATGGCAGGTTGGTTCTCTTTTCCACGATGCGGCACCGGCGCAAGGTACGGAGAATCCGTCTCAACTAACAAACGATCCAGAGGAACATAACGGGCAGCATCACGCAGTTGGTCAGCATTACGGAACGTGACGATGCCGGAAAACGAGATATAAAAGCCGAGATCCAGCAATTTGCCCGCCGTTTCTCTGTCCTCTGTAAAACAGTGTAGTACGCCGCCACAATCCGTCACCTTTTCTTGGCGCAGAATTGATAATGTATCGGCTCGGGCATCACGGGTATGCACGATAACCGGTTTCTGTAACTCGTGGCCAATCTGAATATGGTGGATGAAAGATTCCTGCTGGCGCACCTTCGTTTCCGGCGTGTAAAAATAATCCAGCCCGGTTTCTCCCATCGCTACCACACCGTCTTCGGCGGCAAAACGACGCAGGTCTTCAACATCATAAGTTTCATCCTGATTTAACGGATGCACACCGCAGGAGAAAACCACGTTGTCACGTTGGCCAACCAGTTCACGCATACTGCGGTATCCCGGCAGGGTTGTCGCGACGGCAAGACAAAATTTCACATCGCGTGCGGCTGCTTTCGCCAACACGTCATCCACGTCCTTATGCAGAGATTGATAATCCAGGCCATCAAGATGGCAGTGTGAGTCGACTAAAAACATAATGTCTCTCTCAAAGATGAGGAACAGGCAGTACGGTGCCCGGTTGCAGGTAATGCTCAATACGAAGGATAAGATCGGTTAACACCAGTTCACGGTTTAAACCCGTCACGTTCAGCAACTGCTGACGGCAATGACAAACATCACCGAGTATCGCCTGTATCTGGGCGACGGATAACCGCTCTGCGATAGAAGAGATGAGATCCTGAGCATCAGGATTGGTTAAATGGGAAACCCCATAGGGACGCTTTAGAGCATCCGTCAGCAGCGTTGCCAGCCAGTGTAAACGAGCGGCAGCCTGATCGTGGTTAAGCGCCGTTAACAGGATATACCAGTCGCCTGAATGCAGGGTGTTCGCCAGCGCAGCGAGGAAATCTGTGCGGTGCGTCCAGCTTGCGTCCTGCAGTAACGTTAATGCCGCACCCGGCGATCCCGCACTCAGACGTAATGCGCTCAACAATGCTTCCGGTGACAACGTCACTTCACGACTAAGCCAGGAGATAGCGTACGACTCTGCCGGTGGTGCAAGGTGATGTAACCGACAGCGGCTACGTAGCGTGGCCAATAAACGCGCAGGCTCTCGACTGGCGAGGAAGAACCAGGTCTGCGCCGGAGGCTCTTCCAGCGTTTTCAGCAACGCATTAGCGGCGGCGTCGGTTAACTGGGCGGCATCCGGGATCCACACCACTTTCGCCCCGCCCAGGCGTGAATGCTCGTACAGTTTCTCACTGACTTCGCGTACCGCATCAACCCCGAGCGTGCTTTTACCTTTTTCCGGCAGCAGCGAATAGTAGTCCGGATGCGTTCCCGCCTGCATCAGCTGACAGCCGCGGCAGTGTCCGCAGCTTTTATGTCCTTCCGGCTGCTGACACATTAAATAGCGACTGAGCGCGTAAATCAGCGCATCGTCGCCCATGCCGGGTAACGCCTGAATCAGTAACGCATGGTGACCACGACCGGCCTGGTAGCTCGCTACCAGCTTCTCAAAATCAGGTCGTAACCATGGATACCATTTCATGCGCCCTGCTCCTTCACCCACTGGGTAACGGTATTGCGGATATCAGCCATCACAGCCTCCAGCGGCTGCGTAGCGTCGATAGTACGAATGCTGGCGTCTTTGGCAGCCAGCTCAAGATAGCGCGCTCGGGTGCGATTAAAGAAATCGAAAGATTCCTGTTCAATACGGTCCAGTTCGCCGCGCGCACGCGCACGCTTCAATCCGACTTCTGGAGTGACATCCAGATAGAGCGTCAGGTCCGGACGAAAATTTCCGAGTACCGCATCACGCAGCGTTGCCAGCATATTTTGATCAATGCCGCGGCCACCGCCCTGATACGCCTGGGTCGACAGGTCGTGACGATCGCCAATGACCCATGCGCCTCTCGCCAGAGCAGGTTTAATAACGGTTTCGACCAACTGTACGCGCGCGGCGTAAAACATCAGGACTTCGGCTTTGTCGGTAATGACCTCGTCACCCACCGACTTAATGTCCAGCACCAGACTTCTTAGTTTCTCAGCGAGCTGCGTTCCACCAGGCTCGCGGGTAAAAACCATGTCACGAATACCGAGTTGCTCAAGTGTCTCTACCACCACATTACGCGCAGTGGTTTTTCCGGCGCCTTCCAGGCCCTCGATGACGATATAGTTACTGCCCATTTTTTTCCTTAAGCACTTTCAGGTAATCCTGTACTGACCGGTTATGGCTGACAAGATTGGTGTTAAATGTGTGGCCGCCTTTACCATCTGCCACGAAATAGAGATACGGCGTTTTTGCCGGATGTGCGGCAGCCTGCAACGAGGCCTCTCCCGGCATGGCAATCGGGCCAGGCGGCAGCCCGGTGATGGTGTAGGTGTTATAGGCGGTTGGCGTTTCTAAATCCACACGCGATAATTTGCCATTATACCGTGTCCCCATCCCGTAAATCACCGTCGGATCGGTTTGTAAACGCATGCCAATACGTAAGCGGTTAATAAAGACCGATGCCACCTGGTCACGCTCGCTAGCAACCGCGGTTTCTTTTTCAATAATCGAGGCCATTGTCACTAGCTGATTTTTATCCTGATAAGGCAAGCCATCAGCGCGCCCTTCCCAGACGGTATCCACCGCTTTAACCATCTTTTGATGCGCACGTTTTAGCAGTGCTACGTCGGTCGTATTAGCGGTATACATCCAGGTATCGGGCCAGAACCAGCCTTCCACCCACTGCGGGTTTTCCAGCTTCAGCGCCTGAGCGACAGTCTCGTAGTTATCGTCACTCAGCGTATGTTTGATATAGGGCGCATCGCGCAGTTGTTTGAGGTAATCACTCAGGCGCATCCCTTCCACCAGGCGTAACGGGAACTGCGCCTCTTTACCGCTTTCCAGCAGTAGCAGCATTTCTCGCACCGTCATGTCAGGCGTCAGGCGATAGGTACCCGCCTTAAAATGCGACAGGTCTGGTTCCACACGCAGCAGCCACTGGAACACACGCGGACGATTGATGACCTTATCCACATATAGCTGTTCACCGAGAGCCAGACGGCCTGTACCCGCTTTCAGCGTAAAAATGGTCTCTTCTTTAATCAATAACTTACTGTCCGCCAGATGGCGAACTTTCCACATTCCCACTCCCGCGGCAATGCCCAGCACAACCAGCAATAACAGGACAACGAGTAACAGTTTTTTCATGACTAATTCGGGTGCTCACAAAGTGGGGCTAAAAAATCGAATAATAAACGTGAAGACAACAACGTGCCGCCACAGGTCCGCACGGGAATAACCGGCATTAATGCGTTACAGACGACGATTTCATCGGCTTGCATAATCTCCTCCAACCCGGCATACACTTCGACAAGACTGAACGGTGATTGTGCCAGCATACGGATACAGAATTGTCGCATAATGCCGTTCACTCCGGCCTGATCCAACCGGGGAGTGTAAACCACATTACCTTTACGCCAGAACAAATTAGCCGCACAGCATTCCGTAACCCATCCCTCGCTGTCAAGAACCAGCGCTTCATCGGCATCCGTCTGCTCAAGATGAGAGCGAATCAATACCTGCTCCAGGCGATTCAGATGCTTAAGTCCGGCAATCAGCGGATTACGGCCCAGACGCACTGGACTCAACGCCAGCGTAATCCCTTCATGGCGCCAACGATCGTAATGTTCGGGCCAGGCTGAAACAGAGAGAATACGGGTGGCGTTGTGACCCGCCGCTACCGCGGCTAATAATGACTTTCAATACGCCACGCGCGTGTCCTTGCGCCAGGATTTTCATTTCATCTTGCAGCTCTGGCCATTGTTCGAAAGAGATCAGCAACTTTTGGCAAGCGTCTTGTAAACGCGCAAGATGCGCTGCAAAGAGGCAAATTTTACCGTCGATAATTCGCGCGGTAGTAAAACAACCATCACCAAATTGAGTCGCTCGATCGCTTGCGGCCAGCAGATTTTGCTCGCGGCCATTAATTAAGAACATGGAGGCTCCTTATATCTGGTCCGCTAGTTTGGCAGGATGAGTAACACAGGACAAGGGCGAAAAACCGAATAAAAAAAGGCCCGACAAGCGGACCTTTTCAGTTTTATTTCGTTGCTAACGCATCAACTGACGGGACTTAAATCTTTTTAAAGATCAAAGAACCGTTGGTACCACCGAAGCCGAAGGAGTTACACAGAGCATATTCCAAACCACTCACCTGACGCGCTTCGTGAGGAACGAAGTCCAGGTCACAACCTTCATCCGGGTTATCCAGGTTGATGGTTGGCGGAATAGCCTGATCGCGCAGCGCCAGGATAGAGAAAATAGACTCTACCGCGCCCGCAGCGCCTAACAGGTGCCCGGTCATGGATTTGGTTGAGCTTACCATCACACGGCTCGCTGCATCGCCAAAGACAGATTTCACTGCCTGGGTTTCAGCTTTATCGCCTGCAGGAGTAGACGTACCATGCGCGTTGACATAGCCGATCTGACCCGCTTCGATAGCCGCATCACGCAGTGCGTTGACCATTGCCAGCGCAGCGCCTGCACCGTTTTCCGGTGGTGACGTCATGTGGTAAGCATCGCTGCTCATACCAAAGCCAACAACTTCAGCATAGATTTTTGCGCCGCGCGCTTTCGCATGCTCGTACTCTTCCAGTACCACCATGCCTGCGCCGTCGCCCAGCACAAAGCCATCACGCTCTTTATCCCATGGGCGGCTTGCCGCTTGCGGGTTATCATTACGCGTAGACAGCGCACGTGCCGCGCCAAAGCCACCCACGCCCAGCGGCGTACTGGCTTTTTCAGCACCACCCGCAACCATCGCGTCTGCATCACCGTATGCAATGATACGTGCGGCATGACCGATGTTATGTACGCCTGAAGTACAGGCGGTCGCGATGGAGATGCTTGGCCCTTGCAGGCCGTACATGATGGTCAGGTGACCTGCCACCATGTTAACAATCGTCGACGGAACGAAGAACGGGCTGATCTTACGTGGTCCACCGTTTACCAAAGAGGTATGGTTTTCTTCGATCAGACCGAGGCCGCCAATACCGGAGCCAATAGCGGCGCCAATACGGTGGGCGTTCTCTTCCGTAATTTCGAGGCCAGAATCCTGCATGGCCTGAACGCCAGCGACAATTCCATATTGAATGAAAGCATCCATCTTGCGCTGTTCTTTGCGCGAGATAATGTCTTCACAGTTAAAATCCTTTACTAAGCCAGCAAATTTCGTTGCATAGGCGCTAGTATCGAAATGGTCGATCAGGCTGATGCCACTCTGACCGGCAAGGAGAGCTTTCCAGGTAGACTCTACGGTATTGCCGACAGGAGACAACATGCCCAGTCCGGTCACAACTACACGACGCTTAGACACGGTTGTCCTCCAGGGAGGGAAAATAATTCAAGTGGGATAAAAAGATAAAACTCAGGCGGTCGAATGACCGCCTGGAGATGTTCACTTACGCCTGGTGGCCGTTGATGTAATCAATGGCAGCCTGAACGGTAGTGATTTTCTCAGCTTCTTCGTCCGGAATCTCAGTATCAAACTCTTCTTCCAGAGCCATTACCAGCTCAACGGTGTCAAGAGAATCTGCGCCCAGGTCTTCAACGAAGGAAGCATTGTTGGTAACTTCTTCCTGCTTAACGCCCAGCTGTTCGCCGATAATTTTCTTAACGCGTTCTTCGATAGTGCTCATACTCTTAAATTTCCTATCAAAACTCGCTTTCGCGATGGTTTTCGTAGTGTATAAAATGTTGAAAAATTTGCAACTAAATCCCGGCAGGTCTTACCACGATTTTACGTTATTTTGAGGCCATTCCCACTAATAACGCAAATATTTTTCAATCGTGGTTAAACCATGTACATCCCGCCGTTGACGTGCAAAGTCTCACCTGTGATGTAACTTGCTTCGTCAGAAGCTAAAAATGCAACCGCACTGGCGATTTCCTGAGCGCCACCAAGGCGACCCGCAGGAACCTGCGCCAGGATACCCGCACGCTGATCGTCAGACAGCGCACGCGTCATGTCCGTTTCAATAAAGCCCGGAGCAACAACGTTTACAGTAATACCACGGGACGCAACTTCGCGCGCCAGTGATTTACTGAAGCCGATCAGACCTGCTTTCGCCGCAGCGTAGTTAGCCTGACCCGCATTTCCCATGGTACCAACCACAGAACCGATAGTGATAATACGCCCATGACGCTTTTTCATCATAGCTCGCATTACCGCTTTTGACAGACGGAAAACAGATGACAGGTTGGTTTCGATGATATCGTTCCACTCGTCATCTTTCATGCGCATTAACAGGTTATCACGAGTAATCCCGGCATTATTGACCAGAATATCGACTTCACCAAATTCTGCGCGAATATTTTCCAGAACAGATTCGATAGATGCCGGATCGGTCACATTCAACATCAGACCTTTACCATTTGCACCTAAGTAATCGCTAATGGCCTGCGCGCCGTTTTCACTGGTTGCAGTACCGATAACTTTCGCGCCACGGGCAACGAGTGTCTCAGCAATTGCGCGGCCAATTCCACGGCTTGCACCGGTTACCAGCGCGATTTTTCCTTCAAAATTCATGGGCTTCCTCTTTTATTGCTCTAGCGCCGCAGACAGCGCTGCCGGCTCATTCAGTGCCGAAGCGGTCAGGGTGTCAACAATACGTTTCGTCAAACCGGTGAGAACTTTACCTGGCCCCACTTCATACAGGTGCTCTACGCCCTGCGATGCCATAAATTCAACGGTTTTGGTCCACTGAACCGGGCTGTACAGTTGACGAACCAGCGCATCGCGAATCGCGTCTGCGGTAGTTTCACACTTCACGTCGACGTTGTTCACAACTGGAACAGTCGGCGCGTTGAAAGTGATTTTTTGCAATTCAACGGCCAGTTTCTCAGCGGCAGGCTTCATCAGCGCGCAGTGAGAAGGCACGCTGACCGGCAACGGCAGCGCACGCTTGGCGCCAGCGGCTTTACAGGCAGCCCCTGCACGTTCTACGGCTTCTTTATGCCCGGCGATAACCACCTGGCCCGGCGAGTTGAAGTTAACCGGAGAAACGACCTGCCCTTCGGCAGACTCTTCACACGCTTTAGCGATAGATGCATCGTCCAGACCAATAATCGCAGACATGCCGCCAGTACCTTCCGGTACGGCTTCCTGCATGAATTTGCCGCGCAGTTCAACCAGACGGACGGCATCGGCAAAACCCATTACGCCCGCACATACCAGCGCAGAGTATTCGCCCAGGCTGTGACCTGCCATCAGCGCAGGTGTTTTACCCCCCTGCTGCTGCCATACGCGATACAGCGCGACAGACGCAGCCAATAGCGCTGGCTGCGTCTGCCAGGTTTTATTCAGTTCTTCTGCCGGACCTTGCTGAGTCAGCGCCCACAGATCATAGCCCAGCGCAGCTGATGCTTCAGCAAAAGTTTCTTCAACAATTGGGTAGCTTGCTGCCATTTCAGACAACATCCCAACGGTCTGGGAACCCTGCCCCGGAAACACAAATGCAAATTGCGTCATGTTAAAATCCTTATACTAGAAACGAACCAGCGCGGAGCCCCAGGTGAATCCACCCCCGAAGGCTTCAAGCAATATCAACTGCCCGGCTTTGATACGCCCGTCGCGGACGGCTTCGTCCAGTGCGCACGGTACGGAAGCCGCGGACGTATTGCCATGTCTGTCCAGTGTAACGACGACATTATCCATCGACATGCCCAGCTTTTTCGCTGTCGCGCTGATAATGCGCAGGTTTGCCTGATGCGGCACCAGCCAGTCCAGCGCAGAACGGTCTAGATTATTGGCTTCCAGCGTTTCATCAACGATGTGGGCAAGCTCGGTCACCGCGACTTTAAATACTTCGTTACCCGCCATCGTCAGGTGAATCGGGTTATCCGGATTTACGCGATCGGCGTTAGGAAGCGTCAACAACTCACCGTAGCGACCATCAGCGTGCAGATGCGTGGAGAGAATGCCCGGCTCTTCGGATGCGCTCAGTACCACCGCGCCCGCGCCGTCACCAAAGATAATGATCGTTCCACGATCGGTTGGATCACAGGTACGAGCCAGGACATCAGACCCCACGACCAGCGCATGCTTCACTGCGCCAGACTTAACGTACTGGTCAGCAACACTCAGGGCATAGGTAAAACCCGCACAAGCGGCCGCAACGTCAAACGCCGGACAGCCTTTGATCCCCAGCATACTTTGGATCTGGCATGCCGCGCTTGGAAATGCGTGTGTGGATGATGTGGTGGCAACCACAATCAGACCAATTTCTTCTTTGTCGATGCCCGCCATTTCCAGTGCACGGTTTGCGGCGGCAAAGCCCATCGTCGCAACTGTTTCATTTGGCGCTGCAATGTGGCGTTCACGGATACCTGTACGAGTGACGATCCACTCATCAGATGTCTCGACCATTTTTTCCAAATCGGCGTTAGTACGCACTTGTTCAGGCAGATAGCTGCCGGTACCAATAATCTTCGTATACATGTACGCTCAGTCACTTTTTGGTTATATACCGCCACGAGCAAAACGCCGGTACGCTGGCAGCATTCACAAACGCACTGTTATCTGTGCGCCCGTGAGTTTGCGCTTTCGCCATCGTCCAGCAGTTCGAATCCAGCTGGGTATACAGATTCCAGGCGAGCGGCAATTCGCTGAGGAACTTGTCGCTGCACCGCCTGCACTGCCTGTTCAATCGCGACCTCAAATGCTCGCTGATTAGCTGCACCATGACTCTTAATCACCGTGCCGCGCAATCCTAACAGACAGGCGCCATTATACTGGTCGGGGTTGAGGTGACTAAATCGCCTTGTCAGGCTTTTTTGTAACCAACGTTTTAATAAAAGCAGCCACCACGACCGTTTCTTGCTCTCACCCTGAGATTTCAGCAGTGAAAGGAACATTCTGACAACCCCTTCCATCGTCTTTAATGTGACATTGCCGGTAAAGCCGTCACAGACCAGCACATCGGTTTTGCCAGTCAGTAACTCATTGGCTTCAAGATAGCCTATATAGTTAATGGAAGGGATTGTTTTTAGCACTGCAGAAGCATCCCGAATACTGTCGAGACCTTTAGTTTCTTCTTCGCCGATGTTGAGCAACGCAACGCGAGGATTAGCAATCCCAACGACTTCTTCTGCCAGGACGGAACCCATGACGGCAAATTGCACCAACATCGTGCTATCACAATCCACGTTAGCGCCTAAATCCAGCACCACCGTTTTGCCCTTTTGTTGATGCGGTAAAACCGTCACCAGCGCAGGACGCTCAATGCCCTCAAGAGGTTTGAGCAATAACTTCGCAAGTCCCATTAGCGCGCCCGTATTACCGGCGCTCACACAGGCTTGCGCTCGACCTTCTTTCACGAGCTCCAGGGCAACACGCATTGAGCTTCCACGACTGGCGCGAATAGCTTGCGAGGGCCGGGCATCACTGGCAATAACTGACTGAGCAGGGATAATCTGCAGACGTGAACGTTGTTCGAAGTCAGCTTTGGCAAGTAATGGCGTGATTGTATCGGGATCCCCGACTAAAAGAAGTGTGAGTTGCGAATTAGAATTCAGTGCCTGCAATGCTGCAGGCACTGTCACGGTAGGGCCAAAATCTCCCCCCATGACATCTAACGCCAGGGTTAGACGTGTCAAGGTATCGTCGCTGCCCGGTTAGGTGTTTCCCCAGTTACCCGGGGAAAGCCTCACTAAGCTTCATCACGCTTGCGCTCTCTGTCTTTCTCACCGAAGCGGGAAATCCATTGAGTCATGCGTGATTACTTAGCGATTACCTTACGGCCACGGTAGAAACCGTCGGCAGTGATGTGGTGACGCAGGTGTTGTTCACCAGAAGTTTTGTCTACAGACAGGCTGGTGACTGCGGTCAGAGCGTCATGAGAACGACGCATGCCACGTTTGGAACGGGTTGGTTTATTCTGTTGTACGGCCATGGACCTTACTCCTCAATTACTTACGCTTTAAGCTGGCTAATACGGCAAATGGGTTTGGTTTTTGCGCTTCATCAGGCAATTCACCAAAGACCATGTCCGCCTCGGACACTTCACAGTGTTCAGAATCATGCACCGGAACTACCGGCAAGGAGAGGATAATCTCATCTTCAACCATTGCAAGCAGATCGATTTCACCGAACTCGTTAACCTCAATCGGCTCATACGCTTCCGGGAGTGCTTCAGCCTGCTCGTCAGAACGGACAGGACTAAAACAATATGTTGTGTGAACATGAAGTGGGAACGGTTTCCCGCAACGCTGACATTCGAGCGTAACCGACACTTTTGCATCGCCGGTTATAACGGCAAGGCGCTGGTTATCGATAGCGAACGACATGGAGCATTCCACATCACTGTCCACACTGACTACAGAATCAGCGACGCGCTCAACCAGATCAGAAGTATAGATACCTTCATAATCGAGGCGTTTTTGAGCCGTACGAACCGGATCAAGAGTCAGGGGTAATTTTACCTTTTGCATAGGGCGCGCATATTAACTTTGTAACGTCATATAGTCAAAGAAAAAGGCAGCCTGAGGTTGCCTTTTGCCAATAATTCGCACACATTGCGGGTCATCGACTTAAAATCGCTCAAGACAAGCCAATACAGCCAGCTTGTAGGACGAAGTCCATAGTTTAAAATGGCTCTCATCAATACGCTATATGCGAGGGGAAAAATATGCCTCAACTTATACTTGCCTCGACCTCTCCCTGGCGTCGCGCTTTACTTGAAAAACTGGCAATTCCGTTCGAATGCGCGGCTCCCGAGGTGGATGAAACGCCGTTACCCGGCGAAGCACCACGCCATTTAGTCTCGCGACTGGCGCAACAAAAAGCGCAATCTCTCGCTCACCGTTATCCAGCGCATCTGATTATTGGCTCCGATCAAATTTGTGTTCTTGATGGTGAAATAACCGGCAAACCATTAACAGAAGAAAATGCGCGCCAACAATTACTCAAAGCCCGTGGCAATATTGTGACGTTTTACACCGGACTGGCGCTTTATAATTCAGCTACCGGACATTTACAAACTGAGGTCGAGCCGTTCGATGTTCATTTTCGGCATTTAAGCGAAGCGGAAATTGATGATTACTTGCGCAAAGAACGCCCGCTACATTGTGCCGGTAGTTTTAAAAGTGAGGGGTTAGGTATTGCTCTCTTTGAGCGTCTTGAGGGCCGCGACCCAAATACGCTGATCGGCCTGCCGCTGATCGCATTGTGTCAAATGCTGCGCCGGGAAGAGATGAACCCGCTGAACGCCTAGTTAATCTGCCTGATGGCGACGCGATGCGTCTTGTCAGGCCTACAGCACATAACGCGATTGTAGGCCTGATAAGCAACGCGCATCAGGCTTTGCTGCGTAACACCTCAAGGCAGCGCTTCAACTGCTTATCCAGCGGCGCTTCAACACGCATCACTTCGCCCGTCCCCGGATGGGTGAATTTTAACGCCGCGGCGTGAAGGAACAGCCTGTTCAGTCCGGTATCCGCGAGTTGTTTATCGAACTCACGGTCGCCATAGCGATCGTCAAAGGCTATCGGATGCCCGGCATATTGGGTATGCACACGGATCTGGTGCGTGCGCCCTGTGACCGGGCTACAGCGCACAAGCGTGGCAAACGCATAGCGCTCTTCCACCTTAAAGCGTGTTTCCGACGGTTTGCCTTCCTGATTCACCCGCACGATACGCTCGCCGCTTTGCAAAATGTTCTTCAACAGCGGCGCCTGCACGGTTTTGACATGCGACTGCCACTGGCCTCTCACCAGCGCCAGATAGTCTTTTTGCATCCCTTTTTCACGCAGCTGTTCATGTAACGAACGTAAGGCTGAGCGTTTTTTAGCAACCAGCAGCACACCGGAGGTATCCCGGTCCAGGCGATGCACCAGTTCGAGGAAACGCGCTTCCGGACGTAACGCGCGTAAGCCTTCAATAACACCAAAGCTTAATCCGCTTCCGCCATGTACGGCCGTTCCTGAAGGTTTGTTAAGCACCAGAATATGATCATCTTCATATAAAATGACATCAGTCAGCGCCGCAACCTTCTGCAGATTTGGGGAAATAGTCTCTTCTTCACGTTCGGCGACACGCACAGGTGGAATACGCACGATGTCCCCATCTTCGAGTTTGTACTCGGGTTTAATGCGCTTTTTATTCACCCGCACTTCGCCTTTACGCAAAATGCGATAAATCATACTTTTCGGCACACCCTTGAGTTGAGTACGCAAAAAGTTGTCAATGCGTTGCCCTGCTTCGTCGGCAGTAATGGCAACTGTTTTTACGGCTGGAGTCTCTGTTTTCATGGGGGCCGATTTTAAATAGCCATCAAGATTCGCGCCACACATTTTTCTATGCTTATATTAACTGCTATACCCTATTACTTAAGTTTGACATAGCCGATTTGGTGGTTATTAAACCAATCACTACGCGGAAGTGAAAAAACTGTGAGTAACCGGGTGATAAATGGCAAAAGTCATCTTGCTATAACAAGGTTAGCAGTGGAATAATGAGGTTGTTTCCGTGTTGAATCTTGTTAAAACAAGACCTTTTCCGGAATGACCCAATTTTGCCCGACCGATCATCAACGCAGCAATGGCGTAAGACGTATTGATCTTTCAGGCAGTTAGCGGGCTGCGGGTTGCAGTCCTTACCGGTAATAAGGAAGCTTTTCTGGAGAGTAACACCCAGACTGTTCCCCTGATAATTGCGCTGTGTTTCCGTATGAAATACAGGCAACCGACACTCTGCGCCTCTTTGAGCTGACGATAACCGTGAGGTTGGCGACGCGAATAGACACGAGGCCATCGGTTCACACCCGGAAAGGCATTACTCTGCCCGCAGCTTAGTCGTCAATGTAAGAATAATGAGTAAGTTACGATGAAAAGAATGTTAATTAACGCGACTCAGCAGGAAGAGTTGCGTGTAGCCCTTGTAGATGGGCAACGTCTGTACGATCTGGATATCGAAAGTCCTGGACACGAACAGAAAAAAGCCAACATCTATAAAGGTAAAATTACCCGTATTGAACCGAGTCTGGAAGCTGCTTTTGTTGATTACGGCGCTGAACGTCACGGTTTCCTTCCGTTAAAAGAAATTGCCCGCGAATACTTCCCCGCTAACTACAACTCCCATGGTCGTCCCAACATTAAAGATGTGTTGCGTGAAGGTCAGGAAGTCATCGTTCAGATCGATAAAGAAGAACGCGGCAATAAAGGCGCTGCGCTGACCACCTTTATCAGCCTGGCGGGTAGTTATCTGGTTCTGATGCCGAACAACCCGCGCGCGGGCGGCATCTCCCGTCGTATTGAAGGCGACGATCGTACCGAATTAAAAGAAGCGCTGGCAAGCCTGGAATTGCCTGATGGCATGGGGCTTATCGTGCGTACCGCAGGCGTCGGCAAATCCGCCGAAGCGCTGCAGTGGGACCTGAGCTTCCGCCTGAAACACTGGGAAGCCATTCAAAAAGCCGCTGACAGCCGCCCTGCTCCATTCCTGATCCACCAGGAAAGCAACGTCATCGTTCGCGCGTTCCGTGACTATTTACGTCAGGACATCGGCGAAATTCTCATCGATAACCCAAAAGTCATGGAGATGGCGCGTCAGCACATCGCCGCGCTGGGTCGTCCTGATTTCAGCAGCAAAATCAAACTGTACACCGGTGAAATCCCGCTGTTCAGCCACTACCAAATTGAATCTCAAATTGAGTCTGCGTTCCAGCGCGAAGTGCGTCTGCCGTCCGGCGGCTCCATCGTCATCGACAGCACTGAAGCCCTTACCGCTATCGATATCAACTCCGCACGCGCTACGCGCGGTGGCGACATCGAAGAAACCGCATTCAACACCAACCTGGAAGCAGCCGATGAAATTGCTCGTCAGCTGCGTCTGCGCGACCTCGGCGGCCTGATTGTTATCGACTTTATCGATATGACACCGGTTCGCCACCAGCGTGCGGTGGAAAACCGTCTGCGTGAGGCCGTGCGTCAGGACCGAGCGCGTATTCAGATCAGCCATATTTCTCGTTTCGGCCTGCTGGAAATGTCCCGTCAGCGTCTGAGCCCGTCACTGGGTGAGTCCAGCCATCATGTCTGCCCGCGCTGCTCCGGCACCGGCACCGTGCGTGATAACGAATCGCTGTCGCTGTCTATTCTGCGTCTGATCGAAGAAGAAGCACTGAAAGAGAATACCCAGGAAGTTCACGCTATCGTTCCTGTGCCGATTGCCTCTTATCTGCTCAACGAAAAGCGTACTGCGGTCAACGCTATAGAAACGCGTCAGAATGGCGTACGCTGTGTGATCGTGCCAAACGATCAGATGGAAACCCCGCACTATTCCGTGCTGCGCGTCCGCAAAGGCGAAGAAACGCCAACCCTGAGCTACTTGCTGCCGAAGTTGCACGAAGAAGCAATGGAACTGCCGTCAGAACAAGAGTATGTCGAGCGTAAGCAGCCAGAGCAACCAGCACTCGCGACCTTTGCTATGCCAGACGTGCCGCCAGCTCCAACCGTGCAAGAGCCCGTTGTTAAAGCCGCCGCGCCTAAAGCTGCTGCCGCCACCGCAGCAACAGCCTCTCAGCCAGGTCTGATTAGCCGTTTCTTCAGCGCACTGAAGTCTATCTTCGGCGGTAACGAAGAAGCGAAGCCGGTTGAACAACCTGCACCGAAAGCTGAAGAGAAGACGGAACGTCAGCAGGACCGCCGTAAACCGCGTCAAAATAATCGCCGCGATCGTAACGATCGTCGTGATAACCGCGATAGCCGTGGCGATCGTGATAACCGTAACGAACGTGCTGAAAACGGCGAAAACCGCGATGACAATCGTCGTAACCGTCGTCAGGCCCAGCAGCAAAATGCGGAAGCACGCGATAATCGCCAGCAGTCCAGTGATGTCGCAGACAAAGCGAAATCAGGTGATGAGCAGCAGACTCCACGTCGTGAGCGCAACCGCCGCCGCAACGATGACAAGCGTCAGGCGCAGCAGGAAGTTAAAGAGCTGAACCTGGCTGAACAGCCAGCGCAGGATACCGAGCAGGAAGAGCGCGTACGTCAGCCTCAGACTCGTCGTAAACAGCGTCAGTTGAACCAAAAAGTTCGTTACACGGACAGCGCGGCGGTTGAAGCCGAAGTGGCAACTGCCGCGGTGGCAGCTGAGGTCGTTGTCGCTCAACCCGTTGAGCAGTCCGTACAGGCTCCGCGTACCGAACTGGCGAAAGTTGATCTGCCAGCCGTTGTCGCACCTGAGCAGGAAGACAACAGCGAAGCGCGTGACTCCAACGGTATGCCGCGTCGTTCCCGCCGTTCCCCTCGCCATCTGCGCGTAAGTGGACAGCGTCGTCGTCGTTATCGTGACGAGCGTTATCCGGTTCAGTCTCCAATGCCGCTAACCGTCGCCTGTGCTTCTCCTGAATTAGCGTCCGGTAAAGTATGGATCAGCTACCCTATTGCTCGTCCGCAGGAGCAGCAGTTTGGAGACCAACGCGAGCAGGAAATTCGCCAGGAGCAAACTGCTTCTGTCGCGGTAGAGCCTCAGGTTGCCGCGGCTGCCGTTGAGCACATTGTGGACACTCCTGCGCCGGTTGAAGCCGTGCAGCCGGAGGAAGTTGTAGCGGAACCTCAGATTGCCGTTGTTGAAACCACGCATCCGGAAGTCATTGCGACCCCGGTAGAAGAACAACCGCAAATTATCGCTGAATCTGACGCGCCTGTAGCTGAAGAAATCGCCGCTGAAGCTGAACCTGTAGCTGAAGTCGCGGTTGAAGAGCCTGCGGAAATCGTCGTCTCCCAGCCGGAGGTGGTTGAAGAAGTTGCGGAAGTAGCGCCGACTGTGGAAGAAGTCGCTGCGCCGCAGGAAGTTGTTGCCGCGCCGGTTGCAGAAGCTGAGGTCGTTAAGGCTGAAGTTGTCGCAACAAGCGTTGACGCCGAGCACCTTCACAGCCATGCGACTGCGCCGATGACCCGCGCTCCGGCGCCGGAATATGTGCCAGAAGCGCCGCGTCATAGCGACTGGCAGCGCCCGGCGTTCACCTTTGAAGGTAAAGGCGCTGCGGGTGGACACAGCGCCACGCATCAGGCCACTGCGCCAGCAACACGCCCGCAGCCGGTTGAATAAGCCATAATCAACCTCAAAGCCGACCTTAGGGTCGGCTTTTTTATATCGGCTCTACGCGTTTCATCCCGGTTAATTGCGGCATAACATCCTTCATTAACGCTAAAAATTTGCGCAACCGTGTCGGATAGTAACGCGCCCAGGGATAAACCAGATGCACCGGCAACGAGGCTGCCCGCCACTCGGGTAGCAGCATAACTAAACGTCCGTTGGCGATATCTTCTTCAACCATCCAGCTTGAAACAATCGTCACCCCCAGCCCCGCCAGCGCGGCATTTCTTGCCACATAAATACTGTCAGTACTTAATCTGGGTGAAATAGTCAGCGTGACAGGTTCATTGCGCGCCTGGTGTAGCAACGAAACGCTATGCTGAAAAAACGTGTTTACTGCAATCCACGGCAGCACGGATAACTGCTCAGGGTGCGAAATTTCACCATATTGCTCCAGCAATACAGGACTCGCCACCATGCTACGGGGAACTTCAGCCAGTAAAACTGAAACCGTGGCCGGATCGACTTCCGCGCCAACCCGAATCGCGCAATCAATATTATCGCTGAGAAAATCAACGGTTTTGTCGTTAAGCATCCACTCCACCGATAACTGTGGATAGCGCGAAAGAAACTGCAAAAGCGGCTCAAGGAGCTGTTGCTGTCCAAACGCATGCGGCGCCCGTACGCGCAACGTCCCCACAGGTTCATCTTCCGTGACATTAAGTCCATCTTCCAGCGCCAGCCAGGCATCGATGATATTTTTGGCGTGCTGGTAACCACGCTCTCCATCGTCGGTTAATTTCATCGCATGCGTGGTACGCATGATCAGTTTCACACCCAGCAGGGTTTCCAGGGATTGTAACCGTCGGCTTACGGTCGCTTGCGTTGTTCCCATCTGTTTTGCCGCTGCCGAAAGCGATCCTGCTTCAACGATGCGCACAAACGTGCGCATTAGCTCCACCCTATCTATACGTTCAGTTTTTATCATATCATTTTCTTCATACGCCCGGCGTATAACTGTTTTACCACTGCGCTCGCTACCGCACCACCCGCAGAAGGATAAAAATAGCCGCACATCCTGTGATTGAGGAATCATTTGTGAACACACACACCGCACTTTCCCGTTGGGTCATTTTCGTTCTGGCATCAGGTGCCGGATTCAGTGTCGCTGCTATCTACTATGCCCAGCCCCTTCTGCCTTTAATGGGTCAGGATCTGAACTTAAGTATCACCGGCATGGGACTGGTTCCAACGCTGACCCAGGCGGGATACGCGCTTGGTATTTTGTTTTTATTGCCATTGGGCGATCGTTATGACCGCCGGACATTAATCCTGCTGAAAAGTATCTCTCTTGCCCTATTGCTTCTGGCATGCAGTTTTACCGGGCAGTTGCATTCACTGCTAATAGTGAGCCTGTTGATGGGCATGGCGGCAACGATGGCGCAGGATATCGTTCCCGCGGCGGCTATTCTGGCGCCGGAAGGTAAACAGGGAAAAACGGTGGGCACGGTGATGACTGGTCTGCTGTTGGGGATTTTACTCTCGCGTACCGTCAGCGGACTGGTGGGTGAAGCGTTTGGCTGGCGTGAGATGTACCAACTTGCCGCCGCCAGTATTGCCATGATTACCGTAATTATGTGGAAGGCGCTGCCTCGTTTTACGGCCCATTCCACACTGAGCTATCCGTCATTGATGCTCTCTATGGCGCAGCTCTGGCAACGGTATCCCGCATTGCGCCGCGCGGCGCTGGCACAGGGCTTTCTGTCCATAGCTTTTAGCGCTTTTTGGTCCACGCTGGCGGTGATGTTATCTGAACATTACCACATGGGTAGCGCTATGGCGGGCGCGTTTGGTATCGCGGGAGCCGCCGGTGCGCTTGCTGCACCGCTGGCAGGTCATCTTGCCGATAAAGTGGGCGCAGCAAAAGTGACGCAGTTAGGTGCTTTGCTGGTAACCGTCTCCTTCGCACTGATGTTCTTGTTACCTGCTCTACCAGTACAAGGACAATGGCTGCTGATTGCTCTTTCGGCGATCGGTTTTGATCTCGGATTGCAATCCAGCCTGGTTGCCCACCAGAACCTGGTTTATAGCCTGGAGCCTCAGGCCCGGGGTCGTCTGAATGCGCTGCTGTTTACTATGGTGTTCATTGGTATGGCGCTGGGGTCGGTTCTCGGGAGTCAGGTCTATGCGCTGGCAAACTGGGAAGGTGTGGTGACGCTGGCAACCATCAGTGGTGCGCTGGCGCTGGTGATAAGACTGACGGGAAATCTGGCGATTAGTAAAACAACGGTAGCCTAAAAAAATGCCCGCTCCGGGGTGTTAAGGGAGCGGGCAGACAAACATACCCAGTTTCAAGATATGTTCAAAAAGGGTTATTACCGATTAAGCTGGAATAACGACATTCCCTGCATGTCGGTAAATGTTTTATAAGAAGCCTGAAGTGCGGCCTGCTGCATGACGTAGGATGAAATCGCCGCATTCCAGTCGACATCCACCAGGTTACTCATCTGTTGGGTTTGCCCTAACGCACGATCGGCTCCCAATGAATCCAGCGAGCTTAATTCACTAAGCTGGGTACCTAATTCTGCGCGAACGGAAAGCACGTTATTCAGTGAGTTTTTCAGGCCACGATTGGTTTTATCGATAGCTGCTGCGGCTTTCTCCTTTGCCACATCATCACCCGCAATAGGAATTTTTAGCTCTGCAATCGCGCTATCCAGCATTTTGAACAGGTTCTTTTCCTGAGTGCTACCCGGTGGTTCCGGTACGGCGTTGCTGGTCAGGTTGGCGAAGATTTTATCGCCCGTGTGACCAATGACCATGGTACGGGAAGCATCAACCTGCTGGGTCACATTTGTGGTACCGCCACTGTAGGAACCATCAGCCTGCGCAAACGGCGCGGATTCTGTTTTGTAGCCGCCAAAAATATAGCGACCATTGCCATCGGTGCTGTTCGCCAGGTTCATCAGTTGATCGCGGATCCCCTGTAAATCAGTGGCCAACGATGCACGGTCATCATCACTTAATGTACCATTCCCGGCATAAACAATTTTCTCCTGCGCAGCCTGAATAGCCGTTGTTACCTGGCTCAGTACGTTCTCTTCCAGCGAGACTTTCTGCGTAGCGAATGTGCGCGCCAGCGTATACTGGCTGTTCTGCGCCTGAGCCTGAGAAAGCACGACGGCCTGCGAGGCGGCAATCGGATCGTCAGACGGGCTGATCACGCGTTTGCCGGTCGACATCTGCTCGCCGAACTTCATCCATTCAGCCTGAGAGTTAGTGATGCCACGCATATTCTGCTGGTACATCATCTGGGTGCTGATACGCATTGTGTCCCTCTCCCTTAGCGAATATTAATCAATGCATCAAACAACGCATTCGCAGTTTGCAATACCTGTGCGTTAGCCAGGTAATACTGCTGATAACGCTGCAAATTACCGTATTCTTCGTCGAGGTTTACCCCGGAAATCGACTGTTGCTGGTTATAAAGTTGCTTGACCACATTGTTTTGCGTGGTACTGCTGGTTTTCAGCGTCGCCGTTTTGTTGCCCACGTCGCTCACCAGGGTGGCGTAAGCGTCGTTAAAGGTTTTATTACCAACAGTTTCTTTGGTTTGCAGATCCAGCAGTTTCTGACCGTTACGGTTATCGCTTGCACCTGTATCTGCAGTAGGATCCGTATTTTTCTCTGACGCCATGGCGATTTTCGACTCGTCTGTCACCTTGACTTTCATTTCTATAATGGCGTCGCTCACCGGTTTCACGGTGAAACTGTCATTCGCTTTCGCACCAGCATTAACGGTGATCTCCATCCCGTCAAAAGACATTTTCCCACCGGTGACGGTGGCTTTAAAACTGGTGTTGTCGGCAAGTCGAGTCACCTGCCAGTCTTTGCCATCAAACACAATTTTATAATCTGTTGCCTGCACGGCAGAGCTGTCCGTCATTTTGACATCAAGCGAACCAGTCCCTTTATTCTTCGTGTTGCTGAGCACTACCGGGCTGCCGATATCGAAGAAATTCTCGCCCTTATCGCCGTTGGCATCAAAACCTGCTTTATGCTGGGTGTTAAACGCATCGGCAAATGCCAGCGCCAGTTGGCCCAGCGTGTTACGCGTTTGATCCAGCTCCTGCGAACGGAAGGTGAGCAGTCCACCCAATGAACCGGTATTCAGCAATTTCTCAGGGATCTCAACCGCTCCGGCAACACCATCTACATACGCAACGGTGGTACGCGAAGGATCGTCACTGGAGGGCACTGCCGCCAGTTGGCGCGCATTGCTGCCCTGTACCAGTGAATAACCATTCGCCATGGTTACGTTGTAAGTGCCGCCGTCCTGAACGCTGACTTCCACGCCGACAATCTGGTTCAGTTCACTGACCAGTTGGTCGCGCTGATCGAGCAAATCATTAGGGGATGCGCCAGCCCCGACACCAGTCATACGAGAAATCTGGTCGTTAAGGCTGGCGATTTGTTTCGCGTAGTTGTTGATCTGATCGACGCTGGCTTTGATAGCGGTATTAACCTGCTTATCCTGATCGCGTAGATACTGATCGGTCGTTTTAAACTGATTCACCAAACCATCAGCTTTACCAATCAGCGCCTGGCGTGCCGCCGGGTCTTCAGCATTACTGACCAGAGTTTGCAGACTGGTAAAAAAATCCTGCATTGAGGTTGAAATCGAACTGGTTTTGCTGGACAGCAGGTTGTCGATTTTCGACATTTGCTCATAACGCGTCGTCAGACCGCTGCTCTGGTTTTGCGCTGCCCGCAGCTGATTGGTGATAAACGAGTCATACTCGCGCTGTACGCCAGAAACATAGACGCCATTGCCTACCCAGCCCCCCGCACCCAGCGTGCTGTTCGCTTGCGCCATAATTGTCGTTTGCCGTGTATATCCGGCGACGTTATAGCTGGAGATGTTATTACTGGCAGTGTTCAACGCGGCCTGCGCTGCGCTGAGTCCACTCATCGCGTTATTAATCAAGCTGGACATGGAGGTTCCTTGTAATCCTTCAATACTCGTTATTATCGGCAGCAGATCGGTAGACTTGAGCTATTTAAAAGAGATTATCGATGTTGGTGCTGTAAGTTTTGCTCACCTTTTCACTCATCGATTTCAACTGCTGGATCATGCTGGTTAATTTCTTCGCATAGTTAGGGTCGGTAGCGTAACCGGCATTTTGCAGGGCCTGCGCCCCTTGCTCAGCGGTTGCGGCTGCGGTCACCGCCGCATAGCGCGGGTTACGGGAAATCAGCCCGACATAATCCGACAGCGCCTCAAGGTAAGAGCTATAGACGCGGAATCTGGCTTTCACCTTTTTCGCCTCGCCGTTTTCATATTCGGTGGTGGTGATTTCGGTTGTTGGTCCCTTCCAGCTTCCCGAAGCCTTCACGCCAAAAATGTTGAAGCTCGGTTCGCCGTTTTCCCGGCGAATTTGCCGCTGGCCCCATCCGGACTCCAGCGCCGCCTGCGCCAGAATCAGATGATGCGGAACGCCGCTTTGCTGACTCGCCAGTTTTGCCGGCAGCGACAGCTGAGCGAGGAAGTCTTTACTGTCGCCCGATAGCGGCTCATCATTACTTTCCGTCGCCCTCGGGATGGCTTTGCGTACCAGTTGCGTCAGCGCCTGGTTTTGATAACTGGTCACCGTTTCCAGCGGGAACTTCATCGGCACCTGTGGCACATCATCAGCAGGTTGCGCTTGCCCTTGCGTCATCTGCTTAACCATCATTTCAGCCAGTCCCAGACCTTTACCTGCGGTCATCTGCTGCGCAATTTGTTGGTCATACATGCTGGTATACAAACGCGTTGAATCGCTGCTAAACACGCCATCTTTCGGCAACGCTTCACGCATGCTTTTCAGCATCATCTGTACGAACATCCCTTCAACCTGACGGGCCACGGGGCGAATATTCGCCGCCGGATCCTGACCAGCTTTCGCTTTCAGTTCGTTCAGTGCTTGCGCATCCCAGGCGGCGCTGGTCAGCAGTTTGCTGTCACCAATCATCAGATGATTTCCAGTTTGGCGCGTAAGCAACCCGCGCTCTGCATCGATTGCAGAATGGACATCAGATCCATCGGCGTCGCCCCCAGCGCATTCAGCGCGCGCACGACGTTGTTCAGATTGGCGCTGGAACGTACGCTTTGCAGCGAGCCGCCGCTTTGGCGCAGATCGATCTGCGTTTGTGGCGTCACCACGGTCTGTCCGCCGCCAAACGGCGTATCCGGCTGGCTGACGTTTGCCTGGCGGTTTACCGTAATCGACAAGTTACCCTGCGCCACGGCACAGCTATCCAGCGTGACTTCACGGTTCATGACCACAGATCCCGTACGCGAGTTGATAATGACTTTCGCGTCCTGCGGCGTGACGTTCACCTCCATATTCTGGATGTCGGCAAGGAAACGTACCTGCGAACTGTTGCCGCTTGGCACACGCACTTGTATGGTCCTGGCATCCAGCGCCGTTGCACTACCAAAGCCACGCGAGCGGTTAATGGTGTCGGTAATCTGCTGCGCCATAGTAAAATCTTCATTATTGAGCTGCAGATTAATGGTGTTGCCACCGCCGAACTGGCTGGGCAACTCACGTTCGATGGTCGCGCCATTGGTGATGCGTCCACCATTGAGCTGGTTAACCTGCACGCTACTGCCACCCGCAGCCGCGCCCGCACCGCCAACCAGAATATTCCCCTGCGCCAAGGCATATACCTGACTATCGACCCCTTTCAGCGGGGTCATCAGCAGCGTGCCGCCGCGCAGGCTTTTGGCGTTACCCATGGAAGAGACCACCACGTCAATGGTTTGCCCCTGGCGACCAAAAGCTGGGAACTGCGCGGTAACCATCACCGCCGCCACGTTTTTCAGCTGCATATTGGTGCCGGTTGGTACGGTGATCCCCAACTGCGACAGCATGTTATTGAGCGTTTGCGTCGTAAACGGCGTCTGTGTGGTCTGGTCACCAGTACCATCCAGCCCGACCACCAGCCCGTAACCTATCAACGAGTTTTCCCGCACGCCCTGCACGCTGGTCAGGTCACGAATACGGTCGGCATGCGCAAAGGCGGTTGCCAGTACCAGTACCATTCCAACAAGAGATTTAAACACCGGGTACCTCGCTTACATCGGCGACAAGTTAAGGAAGAAACGCTGCAACCAGCCCATATTTTGCGCTTCATTGATGTAGCCGTTGCCGACGTACTCAATACGCGCATCCGCAACCTGAGTTGACGGTACGGAGTTGCTGCCACTGATGGTGCGTGGGTTAACAACCCCGGAGAAGCGAATGAACTCAGTGCCCTGATTAATGGCGATCTGTTTTTCACCCACGACATGTAAATTGCCATTCACCAGTACCTGATCGACCGTCACGGTCAACGTACCGCTGAAGGTATTGCTGGCGTTCGCGCCGCCTTTACCGTTAAAGGTGTTCCCACCGGAGGCTTCTACGTCGGCACGTTCGTTACCAAACAGCCCTTGCAGGTAGCGCGGTACTGTATCAAAACCAAAGTTGGTCTTGCCGTCGCGGCTGGCGTTTGCCGAGGAACTTTTGCTCGCGCTGACGTTTTCCTGCAATACGATGGTCAGCGTATCGCCAATATTGCGCGGACGGCGGTCTTCGAAGAGCGGCTGATAACCGTAGTTAATCGGCTGCGCCGACTGGAAGATTGAGCCATTCGCCACCGGCGTCGGGCCTGGAACGGGTTGAGCAGACGTCGCGCCCTGCACGAGCGGCGTGGCTGGGATCCAGGCGCACCCTGTCAGTGAAACCACCAGCAGGGCTAAAATTGGGTATGGGTGAAGCGCGTATTTTCGCATTGCGGTCATCTTCAAAATCCGTGTGCCGGTGAGGCTCTCAACCCACCGGACCCCACTTTAGAGTTGCGTCAGTTTTTGCAGCATCTGATCGGTAGTCGATACCGCTTTACTGTTGATTTCGTAAGCGCGCTGAACCTGGATCATGTTTACCAGCTCTTCCGCCACGTTGACGTTAGAGGTTTCAACATACCCTTGGTACAGCAGACCCGCGCCGTTCAGCCCCGGTGTACTCTCATTTGGCGCGCCGGATGACTGCGTTTCGGTGTACAGATTCTCACCAATACTTTCCAGGCCGGTGTCGTTCATAAAGGTGGTCAGGTTAAGCTGCCCGACCTGAACAGGCGCAGCCTGACCCTGTTGGGTCACACTGACTATCCCGTCACGTCCAATGGTGATGCTGAGCGCGTTAGCCGGGATAGTGATGGCAGGCTGAACCTGAAAACCACCCGCGGTCACCAGTTGACCGTTCTGATCCACCTGGAAAGAACCGTCACGGGTATAAGCTGACGTACCATCAGGCAGCATGACCTGGAAAAAGCCCTGGCCTTTAATCGCCACATCTTTACTGTTATTGGTTTGCGACAGGTTACCCTGGCTGTGTAAACGCTCGGTTGCCACCGGACGCACACCGGTACCAATCTGCAAACCGGAAGGCAGTGTTGTTTGTTCAGAAGACTGGGCGCCAGGCTGGCGAATCGTCTGATACAACAGATCTTCAAACACCGCACGTTGGCGCTTAAATCCGTTGGTGCTGACGTTTGCCAGGTTGTTGGCAATCACATCCATGTTGGTTTGCTGCGCATCCAGGCCGGTTTTGGCGATCCATAATGAACTGATCATAAAATGTCCTGTGTTAACTCATCGACAGCAGTTGGTTGGCGCGGCCCGCGTTATCATCCACGCTACTGATAATCTTCATTTGCATTTCGAAACGGCGAGCGTTGGCGATCATGTCGCTCATCGCGGCAACCGGCTTAACGTTACTGCCTTCCAGCACGCCCGACATAACGCGAATGCTGGGGTCGGCCTGTAACGTCGCACCACGGGTAGCCTGCGCGGCCTGGGTCAGACGAAACATACCGTCATCACCACGTTGCACTTCATTCCCCGTCGCCTTGACCAGTTTCAAACGCCCAACAGGCGCAACCGTATTGGCCGGATCGCCAGGGTTAAGCGCCGAGATCGTCCCGTCAGCCGCAATGGTGACTTCGGAACCTTCCGGTACGGCTATCGGCCCGGCTTCACCGATTACCGGATGCCCCTGAATAGTCAGTTCACCCGTAGGGCTTACCTGAATGGCACCATTACGGGTATACCCTTCGCTACCGTCCGCGGTCTGGACAGCCAACCAGCCGTCCTGTTGCAACGCCACGTCCAGCGGGCGGGAGGTATAGTCCATCTGGCCCGGCGTCATGTCGGCCCCTGGCGTGGAGGCCACTACCAGCGTACGCGTCGGTAAAGACAATCCTTCTACAGGAACCGCACGCAGCGCATTGAGCTGCGCACGAAACCCTGGCGTGGAGGCGTTTGCCAGGTTGCTGGCCGTCACCGCCTGTTGATTCAGCGTCTGACTGGCCGCGCCCATAGCGGTATAAATTGCGTGATCCATTAAGCCATCCCGTCAGGCGCTTAGCGCAGGTTGACCAGCGTGTTGAGGATCTGATCCTGGGTTTTGATAGTCTGCGCGTTCGACTGATAGTTACGCTGAGCGACGATCATATTCACCAGTTCTTTACTCAAATCCACGTTTGATGCTTCCAGCGCACCGTTGGTCAGTTTGCCGAAGTTACCTTCGCCTGCGGTACCCAGCAGCGCCACGCCAGAAGCCTGTGTAGCAGCCCAGACGTTGTCGCCCTGAGACGCCAGCCCCTCGTTGTTGGCAAAGTTTGCCAGCACGATCTGGCCCAGTACCTGTTGCTGTTCGTTGGAGTAATTACCGACCACGGTACCGTCATTGTTAATCTGATAGCTGACCAGATCGCCCGGCTTGTAGCCGTTCTGATTCGTGGCGACGATGTTGTTGGCGCCGGTGTTCTGCTGCATGGAGTTCAGGAAGCTCAGGGAGAATTTTGCGGTATCTGCACCGTTAATCTGCCCTGTTTCGATGTTGATGTCCGTTGCTCCTGGCGTACCAGTTGCCGTGGCGCTAATCCCTAAAAACGCACCATTGTTGTTAAACTTCATAAACCCGGCTGGTTTTGCAGCTTCGCCAGTTGAAGCATCCTGAGTATGAATTTCCCAGGTGTTGCTCTCTGCGTTTTTGACATAAAAAATGTTCATGTCATGGGCGTTACCCTGGCTATCGAAAACGGTAACGGTGCCTTTTTTGTTGTAGGAGTCCGCGTCGCTTGGACTAAACGGAGTTTTGGTTGGCACCTTGTCAGTGGAGTTCAGGTTGATCTGCATTGACGCGGTAGTCGTGGTTTTCGCCGCCATCAGCGTATTCGGAATAGTGATCGGCGCCGGGTTAGCACCTTGCTGTATTGTCGGCGGTGTACCGGTAGCAGGATAACCTGTCAGTTGCAGCCCCTGCATGTTGACGATATTGCGGTTTTCATCGAGCTTGAACTGACCGTTACGGCTGTAGAATACAGAGCCGTTGCTGTCTACCATGCGGAAAAATCCGTTCTGGCTGATAGCCACATCCAGTCCGCGTCCGGTGTTGGTGGTAGTACCATCGGTAAAATCCTGGGTAATACCCGCAACTTTAACCCCCAGTCCCACTTTAGAACCGGCGAACATATCGGCAAAAGAAGCCGTACCAGATTTAAAACCGTAGGTAGCGGAGTTGGCGATGTTATTACCAATGACATCGAGGTTGGTCGCTGCAGCGTTCAGACCGCTGACCGCTTGAGAAAAGGCCATGACTTACTCCTGATAAGTGTGTGGGCTTAGATTATTTGCCGTACTTCGTCGAGGGTGGTGGTTCCATAGGTGCCCAGGTCCAGCGTATTACCGCCGTTACTGCGAATAACACCCTGCACCAGCGCAAACTGAAGCGGCTGCGCCACCAGTTGCGTTCCGCCATTGCTGGCAGCAATTGAGACGTTATAAGAACCGCTTGGCGCATCCGTGCCATCGGTCATGGTGCCGTCCCAGGTAAAGGTATGAACACCGGCTTTCAAGCCGCCGATATCAATAGTGCGTATCACTTTGCCGTCTTTATCGGTAATCGTTGCGGTGACCTTATCTGCCGGCTGTTGCAGCTCAACGCCAAACGGCGTCGTGGTCGTTTTCGCACCCTCTTCCGTACCTTTACCGGTCAGGATGGTGGTGCCGGGGATCATTACGCCGTGACCAATCAGCGTACTGGCCTGCAGCGACTGACTGTTATCGATCTGCCCGGAAATAGACCCCAGCGTGGTGTTCAGTTTCTCAATCCCACTTACGGTACTGATTTGCGCCAGTTGGGTGGTCAGTTCGTTGTTTTGCAGCGGATTGGTTGGGTCCTGGTTTTTCAACTGTGCGACCAGCAGCGTCAGAAAACTGCTTTGCAGGTCAGCGGCATTACTGCCCGTCAGGGAGCTATTCCCGGTGGCGGCTTTAACGCCTGTATTGCTCGGGTCATTCATGGTTACAGCAATAGACATATGCGCCTCCTTTACTGGCCTAACGTAAGCGTTTTGAGCATCAAGCTTTTCACGGTGTTGAGCACTTCGACGTTTGCCTGGTAGCTACGCGAGGCTGACATGGTGTTAACCATCTCGCCGACGACGTCCACATTCGGCATTTTTACGTAGCCGTTCGCATCGGCCAGCGGGTTACCCGGCTCATAGACCAGCTTATCCGGCGCCTGGCTTTCGATAACGTCAGCCACTTTTACGCCGCCTGTAGCTGCACCTGGCGCGGCATCAACCTGAAAAACAACCTGCTTGGCGCGATACGGCTGACCGTCGGGTCCGGTAACGCTATCCGCATTCGCCATGTTGCTGGCCGCCACGTTCAGGCGCTTAGACTGCGCCGTCAGCGCAGAGCCTGCGATATCAAAAATATTTAACAGCGCCACGAATTAGTTCCCTCCTTGCAGCACATTCATCATGCCTTTGATTTGTCCACCCAGCGCGGTCAGCCCCATTTGATATTTGAGACTGTTGTCGGCAAATTGCGTACGCTCCCGGTCCATATCCACCGTATTGCCATCCAGAGACGGCTGGTCAGGAATGCGATAGAGCAATTCCGTAGCGGGAGCAGAAGCGGTTTGGGCCGGAATATGTTGTGCAGAGGTCAGCGTCAACGAGACGCCGCCGGTTTGTTCCCGTCCACGCACCATGACTTTTTTCAATTCACTGGCGAAATCCAGGTCGCGCGCCTGATACCCCGGCGTGTCGGCATTGGCAATGTTGGCGGCCAATATTTCCTGGCGCTGGGCGCGCAAATTCAGCGCTTCCTGTTGAAAACGTAAGGCGGCGTCGAGCTTATCGAGCATATCTCCTCCGCAAATGACAAAATTCAGCCGACAGCTTAAATCCCATTACGCGCGCGTTATCGCCGGAATAAACGCAAAATGCGTCGCTATTTGTTGCGTTGATGACTGCGTCACACAGGTAAAATCCTGCCACTACCTGAAAAAGCGCGAGGTTTTGATGCAAACGTTTAAACGTGGAATAGTTGTGGCAGCACTGCTGTTCAGCCCTATGACGCTGGCGCAAGACCTGAATTCACAGCTGACGACATGGTTTTCCCAACGTCTGGCCGGATTTAGCGATGAGGTGGTCGTCACTATCCGTACGTCGCCTAACCTACTGCCCAGCTGCGAACAACCCGCATTAAGCGTGTCAGGCAACGCGAAACTGTGGGGGAATGTGAACGTGCTGGCCCGCTGCGCCAACGAGAAACGTTATCTGCAGGTGAATGTGCAGGCCACGGGAAACTACGTGGTTGCCGCCGCGCCCGTCGCTCGGGGCAGCGCGCTGACCTCGGCCAGCGTGACGTTAAAGCGAGGTCGGCTGGACCAACTGCCGCCGCGCGCCGTGTTAGATTTGAATCAGGTGCAGGACGCGGTGAGTCTACGCGATCTCGTTCCAGGTCAGCCGATACAGCTTTCAATGTTGCGCCAGGCCTGGCGGATCAAAGCCGGTCAACGCGTACTGGTTATCGCCAACGGCGATGGTTTTCGGGTGAATGCCGAAGGTAAAGCGCTGAATAATGCCGCCGTCGCACAGAATGCGCGAGTGCGGATGATTTCAGGCCAGGTGGTGAGCGGCATCGTCGATTCTGATGGGAATATTCTTATTAACCTATAATAGGTTAAAGATTTTTTAGCGTGTGCCGATAGATAAACAACCAATGATTACAGCGGGCCGCTATAGCGTAACCCCTCGATGAGGATAAACAAAATGAGCATTGATCGTACCTCACCATTGAAGCCAGTCAGTACCGTTCAGCCACGTGAAACCAGCGATGCGCCGGTACAAAAAGCGCGGAAGGAAAAAACCACCGCGACAAACAGCACCAGCGTCATGCTGAGCGACGCCCAGGCCAAACTGATGCAGCCCGGCACCAATGACATCAATATGGAACGCGTCGAAGCATTGAAAACTGCGATCCGTAACGGTGAGTTGAAAATGGATACCGGAAAAATTGCCGACTCGCTTATTCGCGAGGCACAGAGCTACTTACAGAGTAAATAAAGTATGACTCGTTTGTCAGAAATACTTGATCAGATGACAACCGTCCTCAATGACCTGAAAACGGTAATGGATGCTGAGCAGCAGCAGCTTTCCGCAGGATATATCAACGGCAGCCAGCTACAGCGTATTACAGAAGAAAAAAGCTCTTTGCTGGCAACCCTTGATTATCTGGAGCAGCAGCGCCGTCTGGAGCATGACGCCACGCGCAGCGCCAACGATGAGATTGCTGAACGCTGGCAGACGATCACCCAAAAAACGCAGCATTTGCGTGACCTCAACCAGCACAACGGTTGGCTGCTGGAAGGGCAGATTGAGCGTAATCAACAAGCGATTCAAGTGCTGAAACCGCACCAGGAACCGGCGCTGTATGGCGCAAACGGTCAAACCTCTGCTGCGCACCGCGGCGGGAAAAAATTCTCTATTTAATGCCAGCCTGATCGTTCGCAGCTTTCAGGCCAGCGCGTTCTGCAGGCCGGATACGGCGTAACGCCGCCATCCGGCAATGTCTGTTACGCCGTCCGGCGCACAAACTCTTTCACTTTAAAGCCCAGCACAGCAAGTGCGGCGAAGTAAGCTGCAATCCCAGCCACCACGACGGCCATCAGACGCAGTAAACGCCACAACATCGTTCCCTGCGACCAGTCCGGCATAATATTGAGCATCCCGAACAGCACCGCTGACATCACCAGTACGGAAATCACCAGACGCGCCAGGAACCAGGCCCAGCCCGGTTGCGGGGTAAAGATTTTCTGTTTACGCAGTTGCCAGTAAAGCAGTGAAGCGTTCAGACATGCCGCCAGACCAATCGACAGCGACAGCCCGGCATGCTTCAGCGGCCCGATAAACGCCAGGTTCATCACCTGAGTCATAATCAGCGTCACTATCGCAATTTTCACCGGCGTTTTAATATCCTGGCGCGAGTAAAAGCCAGGGGCCAAAACTTTCACCACGATCAAACCAATCAAACCGACCGAGTATGCCACCAGCGCGCGCTGGGTCATGGCGGCATCAAAGGCGGTAAATTTACCGTACTGGAACAGAGAAACCGTCAGCGGTTTAGCCAAAATGCCCAATGCCACGGCGCTGGGTAATGCCAGCAGAAAACACAGACGCAGCCCCCAGTCCATCAGACGACAATACTCATCATGATTCCCGCTGGAAAAGCTTTTGGACAGCGATGGCAGCAGAATGGTCCCCAGCGCCACGCCAAGCACGCCGGACGGAAACTCCATCAGACGATCGGCATAGTACATCCATGAAACCGAGCCGGAGGCCAGAAACGAGGCGAATATGGTATTGATGATCAGTGAAATCTGGCTGACGGAAACCCCGAGTATCGCCGGCCCCATTTGCTTGACGACGCGCATCGCCCCCGCATCGCGGAAGTTCACGCGGGGCAGCACCAGCATGCCAATTTTCTTCAGATGTGGCAGTTGATAAACCAGCTGCAGCACGCCACCAACGGTCACGGCCCACGCCAGCGCCAGCACCGGAGGATTAAAATAAGGCGCGGCAAACAGCGCAAAACCGATCATGCTGATATTCAAAAAGGTCGGCGCAAACGCCGGAATAGAAAAGCGGTTCCAGGTGTTAAGGATTGCGCCGACCAGCGAGGCCAGTGAAATCAGCAGGATATAAGGAAAGGTGATCCGCAGCAGTTGGGTAGTCAACGCAAATTTGTCAGCGGTGTCGGCAAACCCAGGTGCAGTGACTAAAATCACCCACGGCGCAGCCAGCATCCCGGCAACCGTCACCACGGCCAGCGCCAGCGTCAGCAGCCCGGATACATAGGCAACAAACACGCGGGTAGCATCTTCACCCTGCTTACTTTTGTATTCAGCCAGAATAGGCACAAACGCCTGAGAAAATGCGCCTTCAGCAAAAATTCGGCGCAGCAGGTTTGGAAGTTTGAAGGCCACAAAAAAGGCATCGGTCGCCATCCCTGCGCCAAAGATTCTGGCGACAATCGCATCACGCGCAAAACCCAGCACACGTGAAAACATCGTCATCGAGCTGACGGCTGCCAGCGACTTTAATAAATTCATCTATGTTGTATTCCAGACCCTGAGGCAAATCCCCGTATAACCAACATCGCCATCCGGCAATGTCACTATGTCACTGTGCCTGATGGCGACGCCGCAGCGTCTTATCAGGCCTACAAGCCAGCCTATGGTTGAAAAGAGGTGTTATTTTGAGTTGGCATATAGTACCTGGATTACAATGAATTACTACCGCCAGTTGTTACAGGGGGTTATTCAGCCATCGCCTCCCGCCATAGCTTTTCGACAACACGCTGGGCCAGTAGCGCCTGCTCGCCTGTCGTCTGAGGAACCGTCTGATTTTGCACACACTCAATGAAATGCCGCGCACATCCGGCAAAACCTCGCTGTTCTAAGGTCGTTTGCCAGCCTGCTATCGGCTTGTGTACAACACCTTGCCCGCGTTCTTCCCGCCATTCCCGCATATCCGTGACGTCAATCAGGCCCCCATCGGTCACCGCCTGAACGCTCTCACGCTGGCTACCGGCCCGGCGATGCATGCTGGTTGTAATCTGTAGCTGATCGACAGAAAAATGGTGCTCGGCATAAAGCATTGCGCCAGAGTCATTAGTCAGCAGAGTGCCGCTATTTAACTGCGCGTTCCCGCCCGCCAGCCACAGCGCGGTATCGACCACGTGCAGATAATCGTCCAGCAGGGTGAAACGCAGGTCATGCGGTCCCACGCTGTCCGAACGATGCTTATCCATACGTACAGACGCTGCATTGCCCAGATGCGCCTTAAGATCCTGATACAGTGGCGCAAATCGGCGGTTAAAGCCGACCATCAACGTCAGTTTTTTCCGCGCGGCCAGCTCGACCAGTTGTTCAGCCTCACGCAGGTTTTCCGCCAGCGGTTTATCCACACACACATGGACCCCGGCATTCAGGAGTTCACTGACTACCGCAAAGTGCGTCGCGGTGCTGGAATGGACGAAAACCGCGTCGCAGGTTTTCGCCAGATTCACCAGGGAGTCAACGTAGGGTATGCGCCAGGTCTCACAGACACGCAGCGCTTTTTCCTGCGAAGGCGAAAACGCGCCTTGCAGCGTCCAGTCAGCGGAACTGCCCAGTACGGGCAGCCAGGCTTTTTGTGCAATGCCACCCAGACCGACAACGCCGATACGTAATTTATTCACGTTAGTCTCCCAGGTGCGCCAACAAAGAATCCAGCCGCTGCTTAAGTTCCGCGACTTCTGTTTCCAGGGCTTCAACGCGCGCCTGCAGATCGCCAGACGCAACCGGGAGTTCATCTGCCGCAGCGATGGGCTCATCAACATCACCGCAAAACAGGTGCATATAGCGACTTTCACGTTTACCCGGCTCGCGCGCCAGACGGATCACATAAGGACCATCTTCACGGGTCGCCAGTTTTTCCAGCGTCGACTCCACTTCAGCCATATCGCTGAATTCGTACATTCGCGATGCACGGCTTCGCAGTTCGCCCGGCGTTTGCGCGCCACGCAGCAACAGCGTGGTAACCAGCGCCACCTCGCCCGCACTGAGTTTCAGATTGCCAAATTCAGAGTTGCAGAAACGCTGCTCATATTTCGTGACGCGATTTCCAAAGCCGCTCACCGTACGCAGAAAATGCCGCTTCACCAGGTTATCAAGCTGATCCTGCACTTCCGATTCCGATAGATTCATCACCGGTTCACGATTCGTTTTTTGATTGCAGGCGGTGACGACGCCATTGACAGAAAGCGGGTATTGTTCCGGCGTGGTGACCTGTTTCTCTAACAAACAGCCAATCACGCGTGCTTCGGTGGCGGTTAATTCGTATTTCATCGTTTTCTCCATTACTCAGGCTAACCTGAAACTTAGCGGCCAGGGGTCCATTCTGATGTGGTCAACGCCGTCAGCACGTGATCACGCCACTGCCCGTCAATCAGCAGGTAATCTTTGGCATACCCTTCTTTTTCAAAACCCAGTCGGGCCAGCAAGTCACCACTACGTTTATTGTGTGGCATATAGTTCGCCATAATGCGGTGAATATGCTGCGTGCGCTGCATATAACGAATGGCCGAGGTTAAGGCTTCGTACATCAGCCCCTGCCCCTGCCACTTTTGCGCAATGGAATAGCCGAGATAACAGGCGTGGAAAGATCCCCGCACTACGTTCGAGAAATTCGCGACGCCGATAATCTCTTTTTCTTCCGGATCGAGCAGCGCAAAATAATACGCGGTGCCTTGTTTATGAAACTCAGAGATCATACTCAGACGCGCCTGCCAGCCGGAGGGATAACAGTGGCTTTCATCGCGAATAGGTTCCCAGGGTTTTAAGAAATGACGATTTTCTGCGTAATAATCTGCCAGACGCCAGGCATCACGCTCGTGCACCAAACGCACGACCAGGCGGTCCGTGGTTAAGCGCACTTTTGGCACGTTACTGCGATAGCCAAACATTCTATACCTACTCCTTCCCGTAACGTCTTCAATACGCTATTCGCGATACTATACCTGTGCAAATATGCCCTTTGAAAAGAGCAAATTGCCATTTTTTGAATTATTCACACATTTTGATGAAAACTCTCTATCAAGACGGACTTTTGATAAAAAAATATTGTCCCGCCAAGGGTGGGAAAAGCGATGACGACACCGCAGAATAGGAGGTGCTTATCTTTTAAACTCTAACCAGAGTGACGAGTTTTTCCCGGGAGGGGAAATGTCGCAAGTCTCGCAGGCAAGGAACCTGGGTAAATACTTCCTTCTCATCGATAATATGCTGGTCGTGCTGGGTTTCTTCGTCGTTTTCCCGCTGATCTCAATTCGCTTCGTCGACCAAATGGGCTGGGCTGCCGTTATGGTCGGGATCGCGTTAGGATTGCGTCAATTTATTCAGCAGGGTCTGGGTATTTTTGGCGGCGCTATTGCTGACCGTTTCGGCGCAAAACCAATGATCGTCACCGGTATGCTGATGCGCGCCGCCGGGTTCGCCACCATGGGTATTGCCCACGAGCCGTGGCTGCTATGGTTTTCCTGTTTTCTCTCCGGATTGGGCGGCACGCTGTTCGACCCTCCCCGCTCGGCGCTGGTGGTCAAACTGATCCGCCCGGAAAAGCGCGGGCGTTTTTTCTCTATCCTGATGATGCAGGATAGCGCAGGCGCCGTGGTTGGCGCATTACTTGGCAGTTGGCTGCTACAGTACGATTTTCGCCTGGTCTGCGCGACAGGAGCCATTTTGTTTGTTCTGTGCGCGGCGTTTAACGCCTGGCTACTCCCGGCATGGAAATTGTCGACGGTGAAAATTCCGGTGCGCGAAGGGATGGGCCACGTGATGCATGACAAACGTTTTGTCACCTATGTTCTGACGCTGGCGGGTTATTACATGCTGGCGGTACAGGTGATGTTAATGCTGCCAATCATGGTGAACGACATCGCTGGCTCGCCTGCCGCGGTGAAATGGATGTATGCCATCGAAGCATGCCTCTCGTTAACGCTGCTCTACCCGATTGCCCGCTGGAGTGAAAAACGTTTTCGCCTTGAACATCGCCTGATGGCCGGTCTGCTGGTAATGTCTCTCAGCATGATGCCCATCGGTCTGGTCGGCAATCTACAGCAGCTATTCACGCTGATCTGCACCTTCTATATTGGCTCGATCATCGCCGAACCGGCGCGTGAGACCCTGAGCGCCTCGCTGGCCAATGCACGGGCTCGAGGAAGTTACATGGGCTTCAGCCGACTGGGCCTCGCCATCGGCGGCGCAATTGGTTATGTCGGCGGCGGCTGGCTGTTTGATATGGGCAAAGCCCTGGCGCAGCCTGAATTGCCATGGATGATGCTCGGTATTATCGGCTTCATCACCTTCCTGGCTTTGGGCTGGCAATTCAGCCACAAACGCCCAACGCGCGGCATGCTGGAACCCGACGCCTGATAGCTAATCCGACGCTCGGGCACTTTTCAGTTTTTTCTGCTGGTGCCCGGGGCGCTGGTACTCGATGATGCTTTGTGTCACGATTACGCCACAAGCATCATGTTGAGGAACCCCATGAAAAAGCTTTTTTTTGCCGCTGCACTGATTGTCGGCGGCCTGTTGGTTGGTTGTAATCAACTTACGCAATACACGGTTAGCGAGCAAGAGATTAATCAGGCGCTGGCGAAGCATAATAACTTTTCAAAAGATATCGGTTTGCCCGGCGTTGCTGAAGCACACATCGTACTGAGCAATCTGGCCAGTCAGATAGGGCGTGAAGAGCCTAATAAAGTGACTCTGACGGGTGATGCCAACCTGGACATGAATTCCCTGTTTGGCAGTCAGAAAGCCACCATGAAGCTGAAGCTCAAAGCCTTACCGGTCTTCAATAAAGAGAAAGGCGCGATTTATTTGCAAGAGATGGAAGTCGTGGACGCGACCGTGACACCAGAAAAAATGCAGTCGGTACTGCAAACGCTGATGCCGTATTTAAACCAATCGCTGCGTAATTACTTTAACCAACAACCTGCCTACATTCTGCAGGATGACAGCAGCCAGGGTGAAGCGCTGGCGAAAAAACTGGCGAAAGGTATAGAAGTGAAACCGGGCGAAATCATTATCCCCTTCACCGACTAATAAACCAGAGGGCGCTGATGCGCCCTTTTTTTTCGTGCAAACGAAAACGTTTCCGCTTATCCTTTGTTTCCGGCAAAAAAGACAATCCTCAGCCGGAGCATATTGATGACTGCACCATCCCAGGTTTTAAAGATCCGCCGCCCAGACGACTGGCATCTTCACTTTCGCGATGGCGACATGTTAAAAACTGTCGTGCCCTATACCAGTGAAATTTACGGCCGCGCCATTGTCATGCCGAACCTGGCACCGCCCGTCACCACAGTAGATGCAGCTATCGCTTATCGCCAACGCATTCTTGACGCGGTACCTGCCGGACACGACTTCACACCTTTAATGACCTGCTACTTAACGGATACGCTGGATCCCAATGAGCTGGAGCGTGGTTTCAACGAAGGCGTGTTCACCGCCGCGAAACTCTACCCGGCTAATGCCACCACCAACTCAACGCATGGCGTAACCTCTATTGACGCCATCATGCCGGTGCTGGAACGGATGGAAAAATTGGGTATGCCGCTGTTGGTGCATGGTGAAGTGACGCATGCGGATATTGATATTTTCGATCGCGAAGCACGCTTTATTGAGACAGTGATGGAACCGCTGCGTCAGCGTTTGACTGCGCTGAAAGTGGTGTTTGAACATATCACCACTAAAGATGCTGCCGAATATGTGCGCGACGGTAACGAGCTTCTCGCCGCCACTATTACGCCACAGCATTTAATGTTTAACCGCAACCACATGCTGGTCGGCGGCATTCGCCCGCACCTGTATTGTCTGCCAATCCTTAAACGTAACGTCCACCAACAGGCGCTGCGTGAACTGGTCGCCAGCGGATTTAGCCGTGCATTCCTTGGTACCGACTCAGCGCCACATGCGCGTCATCGCAAAGAATCCAGTTGCGGCTGTGCCGGGTGTTTTAACGCCCCGACCGCGCTGGGCAGCTATGCCACCGTATTTGAAGAGATGAATGCGCTGAGCCATTTTGAAGCCTTCTGCTCACTCAATGGTCCGCAATTCTATGGTCTGCCGGTGAATGAGACTTTTATTGAGCTTGAACGCGTGGAGCACCATGTCCCGGAGAGCATTGCGCTGGCAGATGACACACTGGTGCCTTTCCTGGGTGGCGAAATGGTACACTGGTCAGTAAAAAGCTAAAAAAAGTGTAGCCAACTGATTTGAATAACTGTATAAATAAACAGTATATTCAACAGGGGGCTATTATGCGTATTGAAGTCACTATTGCCAAAACTTCACCTTTGCCTGCCGGTGCGATTGACGCACTGGCAGGTGAACTCTCCCGTCGTATTCATCATCATTTTCCGGATAACGAAGGTAACGTTACTGTCCGTTATGCCGGGGCTAACAATCTGTCGGTAATTGGCGCGACCAAAGAGGATAAAGAACGCATCAGCGAGATCCTGCAGGAGACCTGGGAAAGCGCGGATGACTGGTTTATCAACGAATAAATAATGATATGCAGTGATGTTTGTTTGCCGGGTCGCCCCGGCTTTTTTATACGCACAGTTTTTAAAACAAATGCAGATTCAACCTTGCCGGCATTTAATTTAATATTAATTTCCTGGTCATCTTTTAACCAGAACAACAAAATAATTGTGCAACTTGCTAAAAAAAAATGAATGACATGTTGTTTTATTAGTCAGATAACGCTGAAAACCAAAAATTTATGCGCAGCCCTCTTTAAATTTTCAATGAATACCCTTATTTATTGATATACTGAAGTTGCTTCAGAAAAAAAATGCATTGAACCTCGAAAACCGTTGTCTAGTAACACGAATTAGGGGGCATGATGGAAAAGAATAATGAAGTCATTCAGACTCATCCGCTTGTAGGATGGGACATCAGCACCGTTGATAGCTACGATGCGCTGATGCTGCGTTTGCACTACCAGACCCCGAATCGACCGGACCCGGATGGGACTGAAGTTGGACAAACGCTCTGGTTAACCACTGATGTTGCCAGGCAATTTATTTCGATATTAGAAGCAGGAATCGCCAAAATTGAATCCGGCGATTACCAGGTAAATGAGTATCAGCGCCATTAAATCTGATACATCCAACCATCAAAAGGCACCTTAACGGTGCCTTTCTTATTTCCAGGTTGAATATTCCGGGTCAGTTATTTACCCTGCTACTATCGCGATTGCAGAGAGAAGCGGATGAAATACGACTTAATCATTATTGGCAGCGGTTCCGTGGGTGCCGCAGCCGGATACTATGCCACTCGCGCCGGTCTGAACGTTCTGATGATCGATGCGCATATGCCACCGCATCAACAGGGGAGCCACCACGGCGACACACGATTAATTCGTCATGCATATGGCGAAGGTGAAAAATACGTTCCGCTAGTGCTGCGCGCGCAGACATTGTGGGATGAACTTTCGACCCAAAATGAAGAACCGATTTTTGTTCGCTCCGGTGTGATCAACCTAGGTCCGGCTGATTCAACCTTCTTAGCTACCGCAGCGCAAAGCGCGAAACAGTGGCAACTCAACGTCGAACATCTTGATGCCGCCGCCATCATGGCTCGCTGGCCCGAGATTCGCGTACCTGAAAATTATATTGGTCTGTTTGAAGCTGAGTCGGGCTTTTTGCGTAGTGAGTTAGCGATTAAAAGCTGGATCCGCCTGGCTGAAGAAGCTGGCTGCGCACAGCTGTTTAAATGCCCGGTCACGGCTATTCATCATAGTGATGATGGCGTCACGGTAGAAACCGCCGACGGTGACTACCACGCCAAAAAAGCCCTGGTCAGTGCCGGGACATGGGTGCAGGCATTAGTACCGGAACTGCCGATACAGCCAGTGCGCAAAGTGTTCGCATGGTATCAGGCCGATGGCCGCTATAGCGTTAAAAATAACTTCCCGGCCTTTACCGGCGAGTTGCCAAATGGCGATCAGTACTACGGTTTTCCGGCAGAAAACGACGAACTGAAAATTGGTAAGCACAATGGCGGACAGGTAATTCACGCTGCCGAAGAGCGCAAGCCGTTTGCCGCTGTGGCCAGCGATGGCTCCGAAGCTTTCCCATTCCTGCGTACAGTTCTGCCAGGCATTGGCTGTTGTCTGCACGGCGCATCCTGCACTTACGATAATTCGCCGGATGAAGACTTTATCATTGATACGCTACCTGAGCATGACAATACCCTGATCATCACCGGACTGAGCGGGCATGGCTTTAAGTTTGCCTCCGTACTGGGGGAAATCGCAGCAGATTTTGCGCAGGACAAAGCGCCAGCCTTTGACCTGACGCCATTCAGGTTGAGTCGCTTTAAGTAATAATGCATTAATGGCCTCATGGTGAGGCCATTTTTAATGACAGGAATAACATTGATGCGGCGCATCTTTCATTATCTGGTAAATAATATTCGTGAGCATCTTATGCTCTACATTATTTTATGGTCGCTGCTGGCAATGATGGATGTGATATATATTATGTTTTTCTGATCGTAGCTCGCTGACATTAATTGACAAAAACTGATGCTTACTTAATTTTCATTGCAATAAACTGAACAAGAAAAACCCCATTCGCACCGTGTAATAAAGCCATCCCCTCGCACATTCCCTCTAATCATTTGATGATTATGTTCATACTCAATCAATTTAATTGATTTAAAAATAAATATCATCACCATTGTTATTTATTAGTTGCATTAATGTCTTTTACACGCCATTTTTATTCACTCCTGAAATATCTCGCGGTGTTCTTATGCAATACACTAATAGTCCACAGCGCTATGGCGTGGTGTCAGTCGCGTTACATTGGCTGGTTGCGATTGCTGTATATGGCATGTTTGCGTTGGGTTTATGGATGGTCACGCTCAGCTATTACGATGGCTGGTATCACCAGGCCCCTGAACTGCATAAAAGCATCGGAATCCTGCTCATGATGGGGCTGGTCATCCGCGTTGTCTGGCGGTTGTTCTCCCCTCCTCCTGCTGCGCTGACAAGCTATTCCCGCTTAACCCGCATCGCAGCGGCAATGGGCCACCTTACACTGTACGCCCTGCTCTTTTCGATTGTTATCAGCGGTTATCTGATCTCGACCGCAGATGGCAAAGCGATAAGCGTATTTGGTTGGTTCGATATTCCCGCCACTCTTGCCAACGCGGGCGCTCAGGCCGACCTTGCCGGCAGCTTGCACCTGTGGCTTGCATGGAGCGTGGTGGTTTTATCGCTTCTTCATGGGCTTATGGCCCTGAAACATCACTTTATCGATCACGACGATACCCTGAAGCGCATGTTGGGAAAATCGTCATCTGACTATGGAGCTTAAAATGAAAAAAAACCTGCTGGGATTGACACTCGCCTCTCTGTTATTCACGGCCGGCTCAGCCATGGCGGCAGATTACAAAATTGACAAAGAGGGACAGCATGCCTTTGTTAATTTCCGTATTCAGCACCTGGGTTACAGCTGGTTGTATGGCACGTTTAAAGATTTCGACGGTACATTCACCTTTGATGAAAAAAATCCTGCTGCCGATAAGGTCAACGTCACCATCAACACCAACAGTGTTGACACCAATCACGCCGAACGTGACAAACACCTGCGCAGCGCAGAGTTCCTTAACGTGGCCAAATTCCCGCAGGCGACCTTTAGCTCCACCAGCGTGAAGAAAGAGGGGAACGACCTCGATATCACCGGTAATCTGACCCTGAACGGCGTCACCAAACCGGTTACACTGGATGCGAAACTGATCGGTCAGGGTGGCGATCCATGGGGTGGCACGCGCGCCGGTTTTGAAGCGCAAGGCAAAATTAAGCTGAAGGACTTCAACATCACCACCGATCTCGGCCCTGCTTCGCAGGAAGTCGATTTAATCATCTCAGTGGAAGGTGTGCAGCAGAAGTAACGTATGAGTGTTGCCGGATGAGGTGACAGCCATCATCCGGCAAAATTTTATTGCGCGGGATCCGGAATACCCAGTTTGGTATTCAGACGACCGCGGGATTTATTAAAGATTTTGTTGCCATTTTCACGCCCGGCGCGACGACGTCGTTGCTCTTCTTCTGGCAACTCACTCTCTTCGCAGCACAGCTCACTGCAGCAGCCTTTATACTGCTGCGCGCAAGCCGGGCACTGAATAAACAGCAGATGGCAGCCATCATTTTTACAATTAGTGTGGCTGTCGCATGCGGTTCCGCACTGATGACAATGCGCGATAACATCTTCAGAGATCCTTTCGCCCATACGCTCATCAAAAACGAAATTTTTGCCGATGAAACGTACCGGAAGCCCCTGTTCACGCGCCTTGCGGGCATATTCAATAATACCCCCCTCAATGTGCCAGACTTTGCTAAATCCGTTGTGCTTCATCCAGGCGCTGGCCTTCTCACAGCGGATCCCGCCCGTGCAGTACATAACGATCTTTTTATCTTTATGCTCCTGCATCATTTCAACCGCTTTCGGCAACTGGTCACGGAACGTGTCTGCCGGGATCTCCAGCGCATTCTCGAAGTGCCCCACTTCATATTCATAGTGGTTGCGCATATCAATGAATACCGCGTCAGGGTCGTCCAACATGGCGTTCACTTCAGCCGCCTTCAGGTAGTCACCCACGTCGCTGGCGTTAAAGTCAGGATCATCAATCCCATCCGCCACAATGCGTTCGCGAACTTTCATGCGTAGCACCCAGAATGATTTTCCGTCATCGTCCAGGGCGATATTAAGGCGTAATCCATCCAGGGCAGGATCGAACGCATACAGCTGTTGGCGGAATGCATCCACGTTGCTTTGCGGCACGCTAATTTGCGCGTTAATGCCTTCATGGGCAAGATATACACGCCCGAACACATTCAACGCAGTGAACAGTTGGTACAGCGCATCACGCGTATGTTGCGGGTCATCGATGGTGAAATATTTATAAAACGAGATCGTCGTGCGCGGCTCAGTCTCGGCCAGCATTTTGGCTTTGAGCGCGTCGTTCGAAATGCGGTTGTGTAACACTGGCATGGTGTACGTATCCTGCAAATTGGGAGTAAATGAAAATCGGCGGCATCATAAAGCAAATATCGCCAATTTACATCCACACATTTTACGCTACATTTCATACTTCACGATAAAAACACAACAACAATTGCCGATTTAATCACCGTTCTCCCGTCACAAATTTTTGATACGCGCGAAAAAATGCGACAATACAGGGAATTGGTCGTTTGAAGACAGGATAGACATGACGAATTTACCCAAGTTTTCGGCTGCACTACTGCATCCACGTTATTGGTTAACCTGGCTGGGTATTGGCATCCTTTGGTTAATCGTGCAGTTACCCTACCCGGTACTTTATAAGTTGGGCTGTGCATTAGGTCGTCTGGCGTTACGTTTGATGAAACGCCGGGCAAAAATCGTTTCACGTAATCTGGAGCTGTGCTTCCCGCAGATGAGTGAGCAGGAACGCCAGCAGATGGTCGTCAGGAACTTCGAGTCCGTCGGCATGGGCGTGATGGAAACCGGGATGGCCTGGTTTTGGTCCGATAAGCGCATTTCACGCTGGACAGAAGTGATTGGTATGGAACATATCCGTGACGTTCAGGCGCAAAAGCGGGGGATCCTGTTAGTCGGCCTACACTTTCTGACCCTGGAACTGGGTGCGCGTCAGTTTGGTTTGCAGGAGCCAGGTATCGGTGTGTATCGTCCTAATGACAACCCACTGCTCGACTGGTTACAGACCTGGGGCCGCATGCGCTCTAATAAATCAATGCTTGATCGTAAAGACCTGAAAGGAATGATTAAAGCGTTGAAAAAAGGCGAAGTGGTCTGGTACGCACCGGATCATGACTACGGCCCTCGCGCCAGCGTGTTTGTACCGCTGTTTGCCGTTGAACAGGCCGCTACGACCTCCGGGACCTGGATGCTTTCACGCATGTCGAATGCCTGCCTGGTGCCATTTGTTCCTCGCCGTAAGCCCGACGGTAAAGGGTATCAACTGATTATGCTACCGCCAGAGTGTTCACCGCCGTTAGACGACGCGGAAACCACGGCTGCATGGATGAATAAGATCGTTGAACAATGCATCATGATGGCCCCAGAACAGTATATGTGGCTGCATCGTCGCTTCAAGACTCGTCCTGAAGGCGCCCCTTCCCTGTACTAACACGCGGTTGCAGTCCAGTGGGCTGCAACCCCTCCTTACTCGCTTTAGGTTTAACTGCTATCCGCATTGCAGCAACTATCAACCGGGCGCATAATTAGTCTGCTTACTTATATTCAATCGATAGCGCATACAGCGCCTCACACTGCGGATCGTTATGTCACCCTCAGATGCCCCCATAAACTGGAAACGCAACCTCACCGTTGCCTGGTTGGGTTGTTTTTTAACCGGCGCAGCATTTAGCCTGGTCATGCCCTTTTTGCCCTTGTACGTTGAGAGTCTCGGCGTCACGGGCCATAGCGCCCTGAACATGTGGTCAGGTCTGGTGTTCAGCATCACCTTTTTGTTTTCAGCTATCGCCTCCCCTTTCTGGGGTGGCCTTGCCGACCGCAAAGGGCGAAAAATCATGCTGCTGCGTTCCGCGTTGGGTATGGCTATTGTGATGCTGCTGATGGGGCTGGCGCAAAATATCTGGCAGTTCCTGGTTTTGCGCGCGCTGTTGGGTCTGCTCGGCGGTTTCATTCCCAACGCCAATGCGTTGATCGCCACCCAGGTTCCACGCAATAAAAGCGGCTGGGCGCTGGGAACGCTCTCTACCGGCGGCGTCAGTGGCGCACTGCTCGGGCCGCTGGCAGGTGGACTACTCGCTGACCAGTATGGATTGCGTCCCGTATTCTTCATTACCGCCAGCGTACTGCTGGTCTGTTTTATCCTGACGCTATTTTTTATCCGCGAGCGTTTTCAGCCGGTAAGCAAGAAAGAGATGCTGCACATACGTGAAGTCGTGGCCTCGTTAAAAAATCCCAAATTGGTGCTGAGCCTGTTTGTCACCACCTTAATCATTCAGGTGGCGACCGGTTCCATTGCGCCAATCCTGACGTTATACGTGCGGGAATTAGCCGGAAACGTCAGTAATATCGCGTTCATTAGTGGGATGATTGCCTCCGTACCCGGCGTAGCGGCGTTAATCAGTGCCCCAAGGCTTGGCAAACTCGGTGACCGGATTGGCCCGGAGAAGATCCTGATCGTCGCACTGATTATTTCCGTGCTATTGCTGATTCCAATGTCATTTGTACATACGCCCTGGCAATTGGGCGTTCTGCGTTTTTTATTGGGTGCTGCCGATGGCGCTCTGCTCCCGGCGGTGCAAACGCTGCTGGTCTATAACTCAACCAATCAAGTTGCCGGGCGTATTTTCAGTTACAACCAGTCATTTCGCGACATCGGTAACGTAACGGGACCATTAATGGGGGCGGCAATATCCGCCAATTACGGCTTTCGCGCGGTTTTCTGCGTGACCGCGGGGGTTGTACTGTTTAACGCGATCTACTCGTGGAATAGCCTGCGCCGTCGCCGAAGCGTTGAGCTCGCTGGATGATTTGTCTATATTGCCTGAATCCGAAGAGTAAACTTTGCGTTTTCAGGCAGTATTCATTTTACTTTTAATGATAATAGTAACACACCTTATTCCTGCCAGAGTTTTTGGCGTCATACAACGCAGCATCGGCATAAGAAACAACTTTATCCGCCGAATCATCATCAGCTTTGCTACAATATACACCGATGCTGATCGTCATCTTTTCTTTTAAATCATAGGCATTGGGTATGGTCGTTCCATGCTCAACATTTCTTCTGATTCGTTCTGCAACGACAAGAACTTCATCTTTATCCTTGCACTTAAGAAGAATAGCAAACTCTTCACCGCCAATGCGTGCAAAGATATCCGAGTCTCTAATTGACTTGTTGATTATATCAACAATACTTATTATTACCCGATCCCCCTCCTGATGCCCATAGGTATCGTTAATTCGTTTAAATTTGTCGATATCCAGGACCATTACGCAAACCACGCCTTTCGCTAGCGATGTTTTTAACGATCTATAGAACAGCTTTCGGTTGTATATTTTGGTCATGGCATCTTTGATAGCCGAATCCGTTTCTTTTTTTAGAATAATAAAAGTGTTATACATTAATATCGATATTATACAAAGGGTACTGATCACCTCAATCCCTCTGCTGATATACCAAATATACATACTATATTCATCTAAGCTTAATAGCAGTACATTAGTTAATATTCCTGAGCAACACAGTAAGCCGATACTTTTCCATAAAATATTATGTGTTTTAGTTTTAATGACCAAATATAGCAGAACCATCCCCCAGGCAACAATCAGTGAATAAATGTAGCCAATATGCCAGTGTACGGTTACGTTGTCGGGTTTTAAGCTCGTAATCTCAAGGGTCATGCCCGGATTATAACTGGCCAGGCTATGCGCCAGTACAGCGATAGCCAACATTATTAAAAACGCTACCGCTATATAGCATGGTTCTCTTTCTTTAGTTTCAATTACTGTCGAAGATGCTTTATAAGATTTCAAGGATACAAATAACAAGGCAATAAAACTAAGTTGGCGAAAATAATAGAATATAGCGATATCGTTAGTTCTTTTTTCTATCGAAGTGTGATCATTAATTAAATCCTGAACGATATAAATAGTTTCCACAAAGAAAATATTATTGCTAAGAAACGCCATGCCTAAGATCATAAGACACGTTAGATCTTTCCTGCATAAATACTGAAACAACATAAAAAGGAAAATAATTCCATATAAAAAGAACAAGCCTACTATGATAATCAAATATATTGTTTGCGGAACGCTCTGTATTGTTAATTTAAACTGCGTAAGACATAACCCACCAAGAATATAGCTGATTAAGCAAGTTATATAGAACGCCATCAACTTCCTGTTATTTGAATTACTGTTTTCCATAACATCCTTAGGAGTATTCTTGAGTTGGCATTTTATATAATAAAGCATAAGCATTTGCAATCTATATAGCCGTACAACTTCAGTGATATTTATTCATTTATTATTTAATGATTTTTTATCCATTTATAACACCCGGTATTAATCATCTATTATTAAGTATCTTTTTTTAAAACGCCTCACGCCATTAACAGATGTTGCACATGGCGGATACTTAGTCATTACTTTTACGCTTCTTGAGTTCAGTACCCCTCAATAATTACCTCTGTGATTTTTTCACATTAATAAATATTTTTTCCTTTATTTTAATAAGGTTAGACATCCTCTCATCAGAACAATGGGCATTGGCACAATCAAAAACTCGAATAAATACGTATTAAATCTGAAGATTCATTTATATAACAGTATCGTTTATTTATTTGATTTTCATTACGCCACAGCTAACCACACACATTACCTTTTTTTCTCAAATTCGCGGTCGTCCATTACGCCAACTTCAGTATCTCGCATTGTAAATTTTTCCATACCAATCGAAGACGTCATCATAAAACCTTGTCGTCGCTACCAACGGCTGGCATTCATTTGGGTTAGCTCTGCAGTCAATGGGTTTGACGCTCCGCGGATCGAGGTCTATAGATTGAATCATCACCATTTATTGTTCACCTTAGGAGAAGATTATGGCAAAGAATGACATGTATTTTTATGCCACGCTGGAAGAGGCTATTGATGCTGCTCGTGAAGTGTTTCTGGCAGATAACCCGGGGCTGGAGGCTGACGATGCCAGTGTTCAGCAGCTAAGCGTACAAAAATACGTGCTACAGGATGGCGACATTATGTGGCAAGCAGAATTCTTTGCCGATGAGGATGATGTCGATGGTGAATGTCTGCCAATGCTAAGCGGTGAAGCGGCGCAAAGCGTTTTTGATGGTGATTATGATGAGATTGAAATTCGTCAGGAGTGGCAGGAAGAAAACACGCTTCACGAATGGGACGAAGGTGAATTTCAGCTGGAGCCTCCCCTTGATACCGAAGAGGGTCAGACCGCAGCCGATGAATGGGATGAGCGATAATTACTCGTAAGGTCCATGGTGAATGTCGAGCGGTAACAGCAGCGTATCAAACACCAGCGAAAACGGCAGGTCGAGGATGGTGACGTAGCGCCATGCGGAATCCCGGACATCCCACTGTACGCCTGGATAGTATTGGTTGCCGTGCCCTTGTCCTGGGATGGTCCGGCTAATAATGCTGCCGCATCCGCTCAGGAACAAGACCATTATCGCCACTGCCACTATTCGCATCTGGTACCCCATGACTCTTTTTATTAAGTATAAAAAAATACCGGCACCAGGCCGGTATTTTCACATTACAGAACGCTTATTTTTTCCTGAGCGCTAACGGATTCAGGGTCAGACCCTGATAGTAATTCACCCACGAAGAATACTTATCAGGTGAATTCCAGACGCGATAATGTAAACGCGCCATGGTCACCGGATCGCTTAACAGCACAAGGCGACGATCGCGATTCAGTTTCTCCGGCGTTTCGTTCAGCGCCTGCTCCACATGACGGTCGCGTGCAATCTCAAGAACGTTACTGGCGCGGTGGCGCGCAGTCGCCATTGCCGTCGCCAGCGCGTTAAACGACGGGTTAAACACCGCATGCATAAAGCCGTCGTCCAGCGTACGATTACGGTTCATCACCAGGTAATTATCTGTATCCACCAACACCTGTGGCGGAGAGTACTCTTCCGGGATCAGGAACAGCTTCCAACGTTTGGTTCGTAACCCAACCGTAGAACGACTGGAAATTACGGAAACAAACGGCGAGAGGATCAGCGAGAAGACAATCGGCGCCAGCCAGAACAGAAAACGCAGATCCAGCCAGGCCATACCCACAGCCCACACCAGCCCCAGCAGTAGCTGAGAACCGTGACGCATAAACGCTTCCCCCCACGGGGTTGAATCGTCATCACGCTGCGGCGAATTCCACACCACTTCCCAACCGAGGAATGCGCTCACCACGAAAACGGTATGGAACAGCATACGCACCGGCGCCAGCAGCACAGAGAACAGAACCTCCAGCAGCAGCGACAGCGTGACGCGAATAAATCCACCGTACTCTTTCGTCCCTTTACACCAGATAAGCAAAATGCTCAGCAGCTTCGGCAGGAACAGCAGCACCATGGTGGAGGCAAACAGCGCGATCGCCAGTTCAGGTCGCCATTGCGGCCATACCGGGAATAGCTGCCGCGGTTGCAGGAAATACTGCGGCTCCGTCAACGCATGGACTACCTGCAAGGCGGTAGACAGCGCGAGGAACATGAACCATAACGGCGCTGACAGATAGGACATAACGCCGGTCAGGAACACCGCGCGGTGAACCGGGTGCATCCCCTTGACCAGGAACAGACGGAAGTTCATCAGGTTACCGTGGCACCAGCGACGGTCACGCTTGAGTTCATCCAACAGGTTTGGCGGCAGCTCTTCATAAGAACCCGGCAGATCGTAAGCGATCCACACGCCCCAGCCGGCACGACGCATTAATGCCGCTTCCACGAAGTCATGGGAGAGGATCGAACCGGCAAATGAGCCTTCACCTGGTAACGGCGCCAGCGCACAGTGTTCAATAAACGGCTTCACGCGAATGATGGCGTTATGACCCCAGTAGTGCGATTCACCCAACTGCCAGAAGTGAAGCCCGGCGGTAAACAACGGGCCATAAACACGGGTCGCGAACTGCTGGCAACGCGCATACAGCGTATCCATACCGGAAGCCTTCGGCGAAGACTGGATAATCCCGGCGTTCGGATTTGCTTCCATCAGACGTACCAGACCGCTGAGACAGTCTCCGCTCATCACGGAGTCAGCGTCGAGCACTACCATATAGCTGTACTGATTCCCCCAACGGCGGCAGAAGTCATCGATGTTCCCGCTTTTGCGCTTCACACGACGACGACGACGACGGTAGAAAATCTGCCCTTCGCCCTGCACTTCAGCAATCAGTTCCATCCACGCTTTTTGTTCCGCTACGCAGATATCTGGGTTGTAGCTGTCGCTCAGGATGTAAACATCAAAATGCTCAGCGTTGCCCGTTGCTTTAACCGACTCCCACGTGGCGCGCAGCCCCGCGAATACGCGGTCAACGTCCTCGTTACAGATAGGCATAATCAGTGCGGTACGGTGTTCAGGATTCAGTGGTTCATCCCCTACCGTTGAGGCGGAGATACTGTACTTATCTCGCCCAATCAGCAGTTGCAGGAAGCCCATCAGCGCGGTCCAGAACCCCGCAGAGACCCAACAGAAAAGTACGGCAAACAAAATCAGAATGCCGGTCTGTAGCATGTAGGGCAGCAGTTGCATAAAGGACACCCACAGGTCCTGCCCCATCATGTCGACCGGATTTATGAATGCCCAACCCTGGTACGGAAGGATTGTCTTCATATACCAGGTTGCTACGACCGTTTGCGCCAGCGTTAAGATCAACAGCGTATAGCGGCGGATTGTGCCAACGGTACGCCATTTTTGCTCGCTCTCTTGTTCTTCTTTCGTCAAACGCGAAAGATAACGCGGAGTCACATCACGTCCACGCAGACGATCCCAAAAACGACCAACCGGGTTGGTACGCCAGGGATCGGGGAACATCGAAGTACGCGTTGCTTTTGGCATCGCCTGAAGCTGATCGCGTCCTTCATCGTCCTTAACCAACTGTTCTTTCGCCAGAGAATCTGGCCATGCTTGCTCAAGGCGAGCTTTCACTGAACCCTGCGGTGAATCATCTTCGCGCGAGTAAGTACGATGCTCGGCATCCAGCGCCTGATGAACGGCGCGGATGTCAGTTTTCGGCAGTGCCGCTTTTTCGATATCCGAAAGCGGCATTGCGTCAATATACTCAGTTGTCTTATTCATTGGCAGGTAACTGGTAGCTCCAGGTTTCACTCAACGTCTGATCGGCATTGACCAGAGCTGCTCGCATTTCAGTGGTTTTCTTCACGTCTTTCACCTTCACGCGCAGCATCAAACGCCAACCTTTAGTGACCGGGTTGTAACGCACGGTGTTTTCAACGATCTCGCCGTTGTCGCCAATGCTGGTTTGTGCGGTAACCGGGGTATCCTGCGGCAGCTTTTTCATGTCTGCGCCGGTAAAATCCACCACAAACGCGATAGTACCGTCTGGCTGACGAATCAGATTGGATTGTTTAACATCACCCGTAGAACGACGAGTCTGCTGTACCCAGGCATTTTCCGGCGCATGAAGCTTGTCTTCATCACGCGTGAACGTCAGGGAGTACTTGAAGTTCATCTCTTTGCCCGCTTCAGGCAGTTGATCCGGCGTCCAGTACGCGACGATATTATCGTTCGTTTCATCGTTAGTCGGAATTTCAACTAACTCAATCTTACCTTTGCCCCAGTCACCTTTTGGCGTGATCCAGGCGCTCGGACGCAGGTCGTAACGATCGTCAATATCTTCAAAACGCGAGAACTGACGACCACGCTGCAACAGACCGAAACCTTGCGGGTTTTCCATGGTAAAGCTGCTCACCGCGAGATGTTTCGGGTTGTTCAGCGGACGCCAAATCCACTCGCCGTTGCCAGCGTGAATAGACAAACCATTAGAGTCATGCAGTTCCGGACGATAGTTCGTTGCCGGAGATGGCTGGTTTGGGCCGAACAGGAACATACTGGTTAACGGCGCCACGCCCAGCTTGCCCACTTTGTCGCGCAGGTAAACTTTGGACTGAACATCAACAACCGTGTCGCGCCCCGGAATAATGACAAAGCGATACGCTCCGGTTGCGCGCGGAGAATCCAGCAAGGCGTAGATGGTTAAACGTTTGTCAGTCGGTTTCGGACGTTCGATCCAAAACTCACGGAAGCGGGGAAATTCTTCACCAGAAGGCAGAGCGGTATCGATCGCGAGACCGCGCGCAGAAAGACCGTAGACCTGGCCTGCGCCGAGAACACGGAAATAGCTGGCACCGAGCATGCTGACGATTTCATCGTTTTTATCTTTGCTGTTGATCGGATACAGCACCTTGAACCCGGCGAAACCGAGATCTTTTACCGTGTCTTTATCATGCTGAACATCGCCAAAATTAAAGTAATCCGGGCTATATTTGATTCTTTTCACCGCAGTGGCGGTAACTTCGTTGATTTTGACCGGCGTGTCGAAGTACATACCCTGGTGGTAGAATTCGAGCTTAAATGGGGTCTTGAGATTGCTCCAGTAGGCTTTATCGCGATTAAACTGGATCTGCTGATAATCCGCATATTTCATGTCGCGGAAAACGGAGGGCAAGTTACTTTTTGGCGCCTCATAGCCTTTACCGGCTAAGGATTGAGCTTGTTTTGCAACATCATCAATGCTGAACGCCCAGCTCGATGATGTGTACAGCGTTAACATGACTGCTGCACCCAACCAACGCATTTTCATCATTTGTAGTTTATGTTTCATAATTAGTAAGCACTTCCCCCTTTGTGTGCTTATATTGATCCGATCCATTTTAATGGATAATCGGGCATTCCGACAACTGAATCCCTGTATTGTTCGCGCGCTGGCTCATGCTTTAAGCAGCTTTGTCTGCTGTTTTCACTTTGCGTGCTTATCCTGGAGACAGGTTGTTGGACTTCGTGTAGGGTTGGCCTCGAATGTAACCATTATTCGTCTTAGGGATAAGACGAAAAGTCTGAGAATACGTAACTGTCTATGAGCTCTGTATCACCACCACGTGAATATTTTCTTGACTCCATCCGTGCCTGGCTAATGTTGTTAGGGATCCCCTTCCATATTTCTCTGATCTATTCCACCCATACCTGGCACGTGAACAGCGCAGAGCCGTCGTGGTGGTTGACCCTTTTTAACGATTTTATCCATGCGTTTCGCATGCAGGTCTTCTTTGTTATTTCGGGTTACTTTTCGTACATGTTATTTTTGCGCTATCCGCTAAAGCGGTGGTGGAAGGTACGTGTAGAACGCGTGGGAATCCCCATGCTGACGGCGATTCCATTGCTGACGCTGCCGCAATTTATCATGCTGCAATACGTGAAGGGCAAAGCAGACAGCTGGCATACTCTCAGCGGGTACGAAAAGTACAACACGCTGGCCTGGGAGCTTATTTCCCATCTGTGGTTTTTACTGGTTCTGGTAGTTTTAACGACCGTAAGCATGTGGGTATTTACCCAGATGAAAAATAAGACAATGCGTAGCGAAGGTGCGAACCCCTCTTCTGTGTCGATGAGCAAATTAACGCTGATTTTTATTTTATTGGGTGTCGGTTATGCCGCCGTCAGGAGGGCGATTTTCATCCTCTACCCTTCAATTCTCAGCGATGGCATGTTTAATTTTATTGTTATGCAGACGCTGTTCTATGTGCCTTTCTTTATGCTCGGCGCACTGGCGTTTATCAATCCTACTCTGAAAGCGCTGTTCACCACGCCATCGCGCGGCTGTACGATAGGCGCCGCATTGGCGTTTGTCGCCTACCTGCTCAATCAACGTTATGGCAATGGCGACGCGTGGATGTATGAAACCGAATATGTCATCACCATGGTCATGGGACTGTGGATGGTGAACGTCGTCTTTTCACTTGGCCACCGTTTGCTGAATTTCCAGTCGGCCCGCGTAACCTATTTTGTCAACGCGTCGCTGTTTATCTATTTAGTGCACCACCCTTTGACGCTGCTTTTTGGCGCGTATATCACACCGCATATCTCATCGAATCTGCTGGGCTTTTTCTGCGGCCTGCTGTTTGTGGTCGGGATTGCGGTGATACTGTACGAAATCCATTTACGCATACCGGTGCTGAAGTTTCTCTTCTCGGGTAAACCGCCCGTTAAGCAAGATAAAAATAAAGCTGTGGCCGGTTAATTTTTCTCTCATTACGTGGTTCAGAGCAGCCACTCAATGGGTAACACAGATGCAAGCTTCACCAGAACCCGCTTCCAGAATCCTGTGGCGGGTTCTTTTTTCAGTACCTGTTCGCTGCCGGAAGCGCGATCCACCCAATTAATTCTGCCCCAGCGGTCGAGGCGTAGTTGCCAGGCCATGTCACGCTGGCTCTGCATAAAACGTTTATGGATCACTTCAGCCAGCACTTCACTCTCAATCACAAACCCCATTTCCGTATTAAGCAGCGTTGAACGGGGATCAAAATTAAGCGAGCCGATAAATACTTTTCGGCCGTCAATACTGAAGGTTTTTGCATGCAGGCTGGACCCTGAATTACCGGTTAATCCGCGGTCGTGGACCACTGAAACGTGTTCGCGGGTAGGTTTAAGTTCGTATAATTCTACGCCGTAGCGCAGCAGTTTCTTTCGCCATCGCGCATAGCCCGCATGAACAATAGCCACATCATTCGCCGCCAGCGAATTGGTTAAAATAGCAATCTTGACGCCTTTCCTTACCATTCTCAAAAGCTGTGCTACCCCGGCGCGAGTTGGCACAAAGTAGGCGGAAATAATATCAATTCGCTCGCCAGGCGACCCCATCACATCAAACAAACGCTGCGGTAATAACGAATGGCGCGGCGCTTTCCCTTCACCTTTGGCTGGATCATCACTCAGCAAACGCGTTTTCGCCCAAATCAGCGGCAGCGACTGTTGATCAAGACTGGTCATAAACTGGCTGGTCTCCAGCTTGTGCAGATAGCGGCGAGTAATATCATCGTTATACCAGGATTCAGGCAGTTCGATACGCTGCAAGGAATCTGACTCCGACATCTCAAGTACGTTTTGTAACGTTGAAACAGAACGGCAGTGCCAGTAACGCTCAAAATCATCCGCAACATCTTTGACAACTGGCCCAATAGCCATGACGTCCAGATCGGAAAACAGCGGTTGCTCACCCGCCCCAAAATAGGCATCACCAATATTACGCCCGCCCACGATGGTCACCACACCGTCAGCGGTATAACTTTTATTGTGCATACGCCGATTAAGCCGGGCAAAATCGGTCAAATAGCCGAGGGCGCGCAGGATACGAAAGGAAAAGGGATTAAACAGACGAACTTGTATATTAGGATGGCTGTCCAGTAGCCGCAGCGTGTCATCAAGACCCGGCGTGTTGTTGTCATCCAACAGCAAGCGGACCTTCACTCCACGTTTCGCCGCCGCCAACAGGACAGAAAACAGCAATAGCCCGGACATATCGTTCTCCCAGATGTAGTACTGCACATCCAGTGTACGTTCCGCCATTTCTGTCAGCCGATAACGAGCAGCAAAGGCATCCAGGCTGTCATCCAACGTAAGAATGCCACAGTCTCCAGGGTGGTTAGCGCAAAGTGGCGTGATAGCCCGCTCAAGTCGTGTCATATCAGTCCGTTATTGTCACCTTGCTGGGCAAGTAGTCTCTTGTAGAGTTGAGCGTTTTCTTCGTCAAAACAAACAAAGTATATTTGATCAGGAAGCGTACGACGGGTAATAAATTTCAACACCGTGTTTACCGCTATTTCTGCCGCTGCTGCGCGGGGATAGCCGTAGGCTCCGGTACTGATTGCCGGAAATGAAATGGATTGATACCCATTGGCCAGGGCCAGTTGCAGCGTATTCCGATAGGCCTCTTCGAGACGTTCAGCCTCATGATGCTCTCCACCTTGCCAGACGGGTCCTACGGTGTGAATAACCGCTTTTGCAGGAAGTGCCCCCGCCAGCGTGATAACGGCATGCCCGGTCGGGCATTCTCCCTGTTGCTGGATAACCTGTTTGCAGGCTTCCAGCAATGCGGGTCCGGCGGCGCGATGGATTGCGCCATCAACACCACCACCTCCCAGTAGCGATGAATTCGCCGCGTTGACGATCACATCAACAGCGATCGTCGTAATATCGCCGTGTAACACATGCACGCGTGAATGCATAAATTCCCCCTGACAAAACACGATTCATCAAGTGTACAGCAGGGATTTCCTTGAAATCTCACTTTTTAACCACAAGTTTGCATGTCTAAGCCAGAATGGTTCATTTATATTCAATGTTCAGAATCGCCATGTTTTTCTGTTCATTGAGGTAATGCATTTTCACAGTGGCAATTTGCTGCACATTCTGAGGGGCTGTCGTGACCTGTTGATGGTTGTAGAGGGTATTACGGGTAGAGCCATTACGTATACAAGACAATTCGATCTGTTGTTGTCGAGTGCTAACGTCGCAGGGCGCTTCAACTATTGCTCCGCGAAAATGAATAACCCCTCCGGACGAGATTTGCTGTGCCACTGCGGGGAGAGTAAAAAAAGATAACGTACAAAAACTGGCGATAAAAATACGTTTAAAAAATGTACACATAAGGGTTCCTCAATGATTAGTCATCCTTGAGGGATCTGAATGATCCTTCACCGCTGCGAGCTACGATCAAATAAAACGTTGTACGTTTCTATATTCATAGAACAGCACCGCATTCCCAGCCACACCCTTAATGCAAATACAGCAAAAATTATGGCTGACTGGTTGAGTCAGGCCATTGTTGTGACAGATGCAGAGACTGCCCATCCGAAACGGTAACGATAATTTTGACCGAATCCCCAGGTGAAATATTAAAGCTCAGTTTAGTTAGTTCAATCGGCCGATTAGCGGGGACCGAAAGGCTTGTTTTCTGCTGCGATTGGCTTTGTCCCCCCTCCCCCTTACGGACGGCAAGAACTTGTACCTCACATACGCAGGGTTGAGTTAACGTCACCTGTGGAATAATGGTGTACATATCGCCTTGCTGGGTCGTATTGAATGTTATTTGATTTGCCAGCGCGGCAATGAGTAATAATGTATGCATCATATTCTCCCGAAAAAAAACAGGGCTCACGCCCTGTTTATTATCAGTCAGAAAACTGAATTAGTGTTGGTTAGCTGTGGCGTTGTTGCCAAAGCCAACTTGACGAATCAGCACATTGGAATCAGAAGCGGTCTGATTAACCAACGCACCGTTACGGCCACCGAACTGGGTCACGCTAATATCAGCATTTTTTGCATTCCACTGATCGATAGTGGCGCTGTTCTGGAAGCCGGTCTGTTTCAGGTTAATGGTACTGTCATCAGCACCTTGACCTACAACAGCCCCGTTTCCACGCCCGTGTTGTGTGATGGTGACATCTGATTTACGCGCATCACTTTGCAGAGCATTCGCTACGTTGCCTGTCCCATATTGGTAGATGCTCATTGAAGAATCTGGGCCATAGTTATTACCGCCGCCATGATGATTGCCGCCCCATTGCGGAACAACACCAGCCAGAGCACTGCCAGAAACTACGATTGCTGCGAATGCTGCCACTTTTAAAAGTTTCATGGTAAACCCCCATCGGATTGATTTAAAAGTCGTTAATGGATTAGCGTTGAGTTACGCGAATTGCCATATGCGACTGTCTCTGCACCACAACTGCTGTTTTTTGTGTACCATACTGGGTAATATTTGCTTTATTACCAGAGCCTTTCTGGATAATTACCGCTGTATTACCATAAGAACCTTGTTTAATACTCGCGTCATTGGAACTACCCACCTGATCAATATATGCAAAGTTATATGATCCCGTCTGGTCTGTTTTCGCCCGGTTACCAGAACCTTCTTGCGAAATGACCGACAGTAGCTTCGAGCCGCCCTGACGAATATTTGCACTGTTCGCAGTGCCGACCTGACCAATAATGGCTGCCTGATTAAATGAAGACTTACTTAATTCATTTACCGCAAAGTTATATTCTGAATTAGCTAAATCATAACTTGCTGCGGATGCAATCCCAGGCACACCCAGTATTGTAAACATCATAAATAACAACTTGTTTTTCATGTTGTCACCCTGGACCTGGTCGTACATGAAGTTAAATTAGTTACCACTCAAATTGTTGTTAACATGACTTACATTTGTTAACGCCACGTTACGATGAAGAGTATGTCCGCTGAAACATTTTAAATAACTCACCCGCCAGTGGTATTTTTATATTTGGATTCACCCCAAAGTATTAATTAACAACAAACAATACCGTTACCGCCTTGAATTTAATTTCTTTTAAAGCCTTAAGAGTGAATTTCTATGCAGAGGCAGAAAAAGCGCATCCCCCTCCATTTCCGGGCTTCGTAGCATCGTGCTGCGATAGACATCGGTACAAGTCGTGACAAGCGTCATTTTTTTCAATCTAAAATTGTCCAACTTAAACTCAGGCGAGACAACCTGAATTCATCAGGAATTCAAAGCCGAAAAATTTTAATTTTTTTTATTTTAAATCAATGAGATATTATAATTTGTATGATTTTTTAAATCTATGCAATAAGCCTAAAATGTACAACTTTACTATCAAATCTAAACTCAATTAAAACCCCAAAATCACATTTTAATATATAAATTTACATTATGTAACATGTTTAACACTTGCTTTAAGATTTGTAATAGCTAGATTGAAAACAGTTGAAGTCCATTTATTTTGATATTTTTACCCCGTTGGGTCGATATTTTATTTCTACACAGCAGTGCAACATCTGTCAGTACTTCTGGTGCCTCTATTTTAGTAGAGACAGCTGTCAGGTGTGCGACTAAAAAAAGTGGAGTTTCATCATGTTTAATGAAGTCCATAGTATTCATGGTCATACATTATTGTTGATCACTAAACCTTCGCTGCAGGCAACTGCGTTATTACAGCACTTAAAGCAATCACTGGCGCTAACCGGAAAATTGCATAATATTCAACGATCTCTGGATGATATTTCCTCCAGCTGCATTGTTTTAATGGATATGATGGAGGCAGATAAAAAACTGATCCATTACTGGCAAGATAATTTGAGCAGAAAAAACAACAATATAAAGACTTTATTGTTGAATACCCCAGATGATTATCCCTATCGGGATATTGAAAACTGGCCGCATATCAATGGTGTATTTTACGCAACCGAAGATGAACAACGTGTAGTCAGCGGCTTGCAAGGTGTGCTGCGCGGCGAATGCTACTTTTCGCAAAAGCTCGCCAGCTACCTGATCACACATTCCGGTAACTATCGTTACAACAGCACGGAGTCGGCATTACTGACTCACCGTGAAAAAGAGATCCTTAATAAATTACGTATCGGTGCCTCAAATATTGAAATCGCGCGCTCACTATTTATCAGTGAAAATACGGTGAAAACACATCTTTATAACCTTTTCAAAAAGATAGCTGTCAAAAATCGTACGCAGGCGGTTTCGTGGGCCAATGATAACCTCAGGCGATAAAGCCATGAAACGCTATTTGACCTGGATTGTGGCAGCAAATTTAGTCCTTGCTGCCGGGAATCTACACGCGGCTGTAGAAGTGGAGGTTCCCGGACTATTGACTGACCACACGGTCTCTTCCATTGGCCATGATTTTTATAGGGCCTTTAGTGACAAGTGGGAAAGCGAGTACACAGGAAACTTAACCATTAATGAAAGGCCCAGTGCACGTTGGGGAAGTTGGATTACTATAACGGTCAATCAGGACGTTATCTTCCAGACCTTTTTATTCCCGACGAAAAGAGACTTCGACAAAATAGTGGTCTTCGCATTGGCAGAAACTGAGGAAGCATTAAATCGCCGGCAAATAGATCAAACACTATTAAGCACAAGCGATTTAGCGCGTGATGAATTCTAAAACATGATTTTGTCCGGAGGCTTTCATGCGTGTCAAACATGCAGTGGTTTTGCTCATGCTAATTTCACCATTAAGTTGGGCCGGAAACATGACGTTCCAGTTCCGCAACCCAAACTTTGGTGGCAATCCAAACAACGGTTCTTTTTTATTAAATAGCGCCCAGGCGCAGAACTCGTATAAAGATCCGAGTGGTGATGATTTCGGGGTTGAAGTCCCATCAGCACTGGATAATTTTACTCAAGCTATTCAGTCGCAAATACTCGGTGGTTTACTCACTAATATCAATACCGGTAAACCGGGGAGGATGGTAACCAATGATTTTATCATTGATATCGCCAACCGGGATGGGCAACTGCAATTGAATGTCACGGACAGGAAAACAGGGAAAACGTCGACTATTGAAGTTTCGGGTTTGCAAAATCAGTCAACCGATTTCTAAATTATAGCCACGAAAGGAAAAAATCATGCAGCGCTTACTTATCATGGTGGCAGTAATTTTACTCAGCGGATGCTTAACCGCCCCGCCTCAAGAGGCCGCTAAGCCGACGTTAATGCCCCGAGCCCAAAGCTATAAAGATTTGACGCATCTACCTATGCCTACAGGTAAGATATTTGTGTCGGTATACAACATTCAGGATGAGACTGGCCAGTTTAAACCTTACCCGGCAAGTAACTTCTCTACCGCCGTTCCGCAAAGCGCCACGGCTATGCTAGTCACCGCATTGAAAGATTCTCGTTGGTTCGTCCCGCTGGAACGTCAGGGGTTACAGAACTTGCTTAACGAACGAAAAATCATTCGCGCGGCTCAGGAAAACGGTACGGTTGCCATTAATAACCGGATCCCACTCCAGTCCCTGACCGCTGCAAACGTCATGGTGGAAGGGTCAATTATCGGTTATGAAAGCAACGTTAAATCAGGGGGAGTCGGCGCGCGCTATTTCGGTATTGGCGCCGATACGCAATACCAGCTTGACCAGATAGCGGTAAACCTGCGCGTGGTTAACGTCAGTACCGGTGAAATCCTCTCATCGGTGAATACCAGCAAAACCATTCTGTCTTATGAAGTGCAGGCTGGGGTGTTCCGCTTCATTGACTACCAGCGTCTGTTGGAGGGTGAAATTGGTTATACCTCTAACGAACCGGTTATGCTTTGCCTGATGTCAGCAATTGAAACCGGCGTTATCTTCCTGATTAATGACGGGATAGATCGCGGATTGTGGGATTTGCAGGATAAGAAACAAGTTGATAATGACATCCTGGTTAAATACCGCCATATGTCGGTACCGCCAGAATCCTGATAGATCGTTACGGCATAAAAAGCGTGAGGGGATCCTCACGCTTTTTATTTATTGGTCAACGTCGGCGATATCCGACTTTCACGGCGTGACGCCAGCCACAATCCGCTATTTTTCATCGCATAGCCGAATACCAGGCCCAACGCCAAAGATGGCACGACCAGTCGCCAGTCTCCCTGCCCTGCAAACGTTGCACAAGCACCAATAAATGTGCCCGGCACAAATGAAAGCAACCATTGCTTTGCCTGTATACACATCATAAACGCGACAATTCCCGTCATGACATAGCCAACAATATCCATATGTGGGGCAAGCGCACTGCCGTTAATAATCACCAACGCCCACACAACACCGCTTAGCAGCGTACACGCCGAGATCCACAGCCCTTTCAACCCACCTTGCGGACAGGCAAAGTAGGCTGTGCAGCCCAGAAAACCAGCCCAGCTGAGTAAACCGAGAGAAACGGCCACCCATCCCCAGATCCCGGAGAGAATGCCCGTTGTGATTGCAATTGAGAGAAGTATATTCATGCCGCGCATCTTAGCAGAAAAACGGCATGGGAATGCGATCGCGCACACAATTTATGCAAGTTGATAAATTGAGTTGCAGTTTAATGTGATTAAAATCACATTTATTCGTCTGTATCTTCCTGCAATTCGTCCCACATCGCACCAATCGCATCGCGCGTCAGAGGCGCTATAGTACGCCAGAATGGGGTATTCGCATGCGCTTCAACTTTCCCCAGAAACGTGCCGCACCAGGGTAACAGGTAGTCCACAAACAAGGTTTCAAGCGCTTCGCTTTCATCTTCCGCAGACTGATCTTCAAGCCATGAAGCCGCCAGCAACAGCGTGCCAATATGATCTGCCGGCGTATCTGCCAGCGGCATTCCCCGGGCAGAAAGGAATGCACGCACATCCGATTCTTTCGCCCCTTCTACCCAGGCGCTACGATAAGGCGGCACCGCACAATCGTCTCCCACAAATAACGCGTTGTAATCCGCAGCCAACTGAGGCATATCGCAACTCTTCTGCAGACGAGCCAACAGTTCGTCCTGTTCCAGCGGCCAGTTGGCGGAAAGTTTACCTTCGCTAATCAGGGTAAACAGAGGAACCAGTATAGGGTCCTGAGGTTGGCGGTAAAACAGCGAGCCCAGTACACGACACAGGATAGAAAACTCATTCATTGATATATTCCAGTTAGTAACAATTACAGTTCAGCAAATTCCGCGATCGGCTCCATGCCTCGCGATTCCAGAAACGTCAGCAGGCGTTTTGGCGTAACGTTTAAAATTCGGTCTTCCGGGAAATTCACATCATCCAGAATTTTACGGCATTCACCGAAATCTCCTAAGGTGAAAGCGGTATGTGAATCTGACCCTAACGCGACCCAGCCGCCGGCATCACGCACAGCCGCAGCAACCGCGCGGCAATTGTCCTCACTGCCCTTACGTGAATGCAAAAACGAAGAGTTGTTGATTTCCAACGCAACCTGATATTTTGCCGCGGCCTGAGCAATCGCAGTGATATCGACGGGATATTTCGGATTCCCGGGATGGCTGATAATGTGTACGTTGCCACTGGCCATGGTGGCTATCATCGCCTGCGTATTCGTGTCTTTATCGTGTGGAGCGAAAACCGGCTCATGAAAGCCTGCGATAATCAAATCCAGGGAAGTAAACATCGGACCTGAGCAGTCAATTTCACCTTCAATATTTTTAATATTCGCTTCAATTCCGCGCAGGATCCCTACGCCGTCCACGATTCGAGGCCAAATGCGCATATTAATAAAGTGCCAGTGGTGAGGCGCATCCGCCATGTCCGGTCCATGATCGGTAATGGCAAACAGCTTGATGCCTTTGCGACGGGCTTCAGCGATGTAATCACTTAAGGTGCTGTAGGCGTGGGTGCTGGCGACGGTATGCATATGCAGGTCAACGGGATACATAACTCTCTCCTGTAGTCATTTTCCGTCAAGGATAGCAGGTATCGCCGCCATTTATTAGCGGAAACCCGGCACTTGCCGGGTTAGCATTAGTACCCCCGTACGCGATCGACCTGACCCGTAACGGCTTTGCCACTTTCCAGACTCAAAATCGTACGGGAGATATAATCCACCGCTTCCGCCGGACGGGTAACAGCGGCGATGTGCGGTGTCATCGCCACTCGCGGATGTTTCCATAGCGGGCTGGTTTCCGGCAGCGGTTCACGGCTATAGACATCCAGCATGGCGCCTTTCACCTTGCCGCTGTCCAGCGATGCCAGAAGATCGTCTTCTTTGAGATGAACGCCGCGCGCCAGGTTCAGCACATAAGCGCCATCCTGTAACTGGCTGAGTAAACCTGCGTTAATGATGCCCACGGTTTCTGCCGTATTGGGTAGAAGGTTGATAAGCACGCGAGTTTGGCTCAAAAACGCGCCCAGCTCTTCGGTACCAGCAAAGCTTTCCACGCCAGGCCAGGATTTACGCGTACGACTCCAGCAGCGCAGCGGGAACCCCCATGACTGTAAACTCTCGGCAACTTTCGCACCTAAAACCCCAGCCCCCATAATCCCGATGGTGAACTCATCGCGGGTATACTCTGGTAAAGGTTGCCATTTCGCCTGGTTTTTTAATGCCTGGTAATCATCAAAGCGACGAAACCAGTGCAGCACCTGACTTACCGCATATTCCTGCATTTGCAGGCCCATACCCGTATCTTCCAGACGAAAAAGCGGGATCGAGGTATCCAACATCTCCGGGTGAGCGTTTAGTTTACTGAGAATGGAATCGACGCCCGCACCCAGTGCAAATACGGCTTTTAATTTTCGCCCCGCGAGCATTTCAACCGGCGGATGCCAAACCAGCGCATAGTCAGCATGCGCATTATCACCCGCTTTCCACTCACGGACGTTCGCGCCTGGTATTGCTTTTGCCAGCGCATTAATCCACCAGCTTGTATCGAATGTTGGGTGATAAAAAATTATGTCCATCTTTTCTCCTGAGCATTGCTATGCGGAACTTTCTCGCACTTATTATCATCATTTTTCGAGGGAACCTCAGAGTAGCAAATTTTAGGGTGCTGGCAAAAAAAACAATTCCCGCTTATTTAAGCTCCAGATTGTTTGAAGTTTGTGTAAATGCACGCTTTTTTCAAAAAGTTGATTGACGTCGGGGCGGTATTTCCCTAAATTAGCGCCCGTTCCGGTAGCACAGGAACAACAATATGGTGAGGTGTCCGAGTGGCTGAAGGAGCACGCCTGGAAAGTGTGTATACGGCAACGTATCCGGGGTTCGAATCCCCGCCTCACCGCCATATTTTAAGAAGAGCTCGTACGCAAGTACGGGCTTTTTTTTTCGCATATTGCACACCTGCGGGGGGATGAGAAGCCCCGACCTGTGTTCGACAACTGGCGCAGCCAGCTGGACAGACTGGGAGCGTCGCGAACGGGCTGCCCCGAAGGGGCGAGCAAAGCGAGTCAATCCCCCCCCCTCACCGCCATATTTTAAGAAGAGCTCGTACGCAAGTACGGGCTTTTTTTTCGCATATTGCACGCCTGCGGGGGGGGGATGAGAAGCCCCGACCGGGGTTCGACTGCTGGCGCAGCCAGCTGGACAGATGACGAGCCCGCGAGGAATCTACCCGCAGGGCGAGCGAAGCGAGTCAATCCCCCCCCTCACCGCTATATTTTAAGAAGAGCTCGTACGCACTCCACAGTGCGACGCTGGGTTCCCATATAGCGCATAACGCCATATCTCACTGTCTGAAATTCCGTCATTTGCTTTCTTTTTATACTATTAACGGTTTCATCAATCGTTACCCAGGCAGGCATGACGGAATTGTTACTATGATAAGGAAGAAAACTCATATCACATTCTCCTGTTTTATCTTCCAGAGGAACTCAACATCGTCGTTAGTTAATACACACAAGAACACCACAGACAAATAAAAATCGGGTAATAGAATTATCCCAAAACACATCAAAGATAAACAATAAATATTAAATAAGATCATTTTATATGACCTATGAATATAAAAACAATCCTCCTGAATTTATCAATAACAGGATATAATAACAATCGGAGTTTTATAAGTACATGAATTCCCATCATACATTCCAGGAAAATATATGAAAACCTGTTCAATAATATATTTATGCGCAGCAATATTTTTATTGAGTGGCTGTGTTCGCTCCCCAATTGACGCAAAGAAAAAGGATGTTTCCATAAAGGAGAGTGGCATCAGTAAAAATGCTTCCAACCAGTTAACAGATAAAGATATCTTTGGCAACGAGACCACACTTGCCGTTTCAGAAGAAGATATCCAGGCCGCACTGGAAGGTGAGAAATTCAGCGTACCGCTGAACTCCGCTGTCATCCTGGTCCAGTCCGGCAACCGCGCTCCAGAGATGGTTATGCAACAGGAAATGAGTCGGTATTACCGGATATCGACATTTTCAGGTATCCCGGACCGGCAAAAAGCGATTTCCTGTAATAAGGTAAAAAATGAGGAAGGGGAAGCCGCCACCAGCGAAAATATGAACTATATGCAAGCACTACGCTATATTGCGGCAAAAGGACAACAAAAGGTAGTCATCGTATACTGGGACACACTACAGTCAGGTAAATATGACACCACAACCAAAACCCTGGTCTGGTCAGATTATCGAAACGAAAAATTGTCCAGTACAGACTCGCTGCGTTACCTGGTGCGTTTCGCTCTGGTAGATGTGGCAACCGGAGAATGGGCGACCTGGTCTCCGGTCAACTATGAATACAATACCCTTCAGCCGCTAGCCGGAAAAACATCAGTGACAGACCAGCAAATAGTTCAGTTAAAGCAAAAAACATTCGCTGCGGTGGTTAAGGATATGGTAAATCGCTATCAGTAACCAGATGCCACACCTTTACGTTGTCTGCCGCCAATTACCTGTGGCGGCAGCCAGCGGTATGAAAATATCCTGTCCTCTAACCCATCTCTTTTTCCGGACCAGAAACCGTGCCATTGCCCGCGACGCAAATGGGCCCTGACCTGCCGCCCGTTAATGGAACTGACTCCTGCGATATCAATTCCGCTCTGACTGTTAAGTAACAGGCAAAGACGTTTCTTATTATCAGCCATACCCTGATTTACCGCCAGTCAGGAATTTCTTTCCCCTTCATTAAGCGGACATTTTCAATTCCACTGACAGCATCCGGATAGCATTTATAAAAAGTATCAGCAATCCCCGCAGGATCCGATATGTGATGTTCTCCAGATACCGCCATCAGAATGGATTTGCCCCTATATTTCCAGACACC
>NZ_SZXD01000063.1:0-1818 GCF_005281115.1 Citrobacter sp. wls710 | reverse complement strand
GTCGTGGCGGTAGGTGGTGGTTCCCCAGCGGCTGTCGCTGACTCGGGTAAGATTCCATGCCCGGTCGTATTCCTGGCGACGCCAGATATCCATCGGCCAGTCTGTGGTGCCGGGTTCATGGTGCCCGGCCCACTGCTCCACGATATTGCCAACCGGGCTGTAGCTTTGCCCGTGCTGAAAACCGGCCCCGCTGTGGCTGAACTGCCCCGTCACATCATCCAGTTGCCAGGCAACAGGTCTGCCGCTTAGTGGGTCATAGCGGTGTTCAACCCGTCGGTCTTTTAGAGTTCAGATCGAATCTTTTATTATCAACTGATGTTTATAATCTAAAGTTGTTTTTGCCATGAGTGTGGGTTAATTAATGTTTTCCCAAACTGAGCCTATATTGTTACATTTCATATAATGATTAACAGTAGCTATTATTTGATTTATACTGTAATGGACACAATGCTCATTTTCGTAAAAATGTTCCACTCTGTCAGCTAGGCATAATATTGTTTTATCTAACTTTAATCTTCCTCTTACTATCATGGAAAAACTATAAATTTTCATCCGCAATTCAATTTCTTTATCCCTATGTGGAATTTTAGTGTCTAGCAGTGCATTTACCTCATTGAGTAATTTGACTAAAATAGCCCATTCAAAATCAGATATGTATTTTTTCTTTCTTATTGAGTAATAACATCTCTTTAAGAAATGAATTTTTATTTGATACTTTTCCCCTTCATTTGATCGCAAAATTTTGTCTATTGTTGTTCTGATTCCCTTTTCATGAAAATAAATATTTAGATCTGTCCAATTATCAATTCCTCGATGTATGGATAGCTCAATTTGTGTTAATAATGAATATAATCCGAGTAATAAGTCATCAGTATAATATATTTTCATCCGGGGCATCCTTCAAACCAAGACATAATTTTCGACCAAAGTGATTCTTTTTTGAATACTGCTTTTTTTCCATCTAAAGATAGAGCATCTCCTCCAGTTGGTACTATAGCCGTATTTCGAGGACCTACATTTGTTTTGACTAAAGAGTCTTCAGTAACATCAAATTCAACATATGCTCTACTTTTTTTGGATGCAACGCCCATTTCTCTTGCTGCTGTTCGCGGATCACCAAATGGTTCAACTTCCACATGAACGCCCAGAGGTTCGCCTCTGGATGCGTTAATTGACTGTGATTTTTCTATTTCAGCAACTCCACTATCGGAAGTGTAATGTCTTACTTTTATCAGTCCTAGTGGGTCGATCCAACCTAATGGATTGTGAACATACCCATACAGATTTGTTCCACCAATTAACCCTATCGGGTCAGGCGAAACATACTGCCCCGTCTCTGCATCATAGTACCGGAACCGGTTATAGTGCAATCCGGATTCTTCATCTGCATACTGCCCCGCAAAGCGCCACGGGCAATGAGGAGCGTTGTCTTCATCATTAGCCGCGCCCGGTCCACCGAAGCGATACTGCTCAGCCTTACCCCAGACGCTCAGCTTCTGCGCCCGGACCACTTGACCGTCTTCTGTCAGCAATTCCCTTGGTGTGCCCATATGGTCACGGACCACATAGTGCAGTTGCCCGTTTTCATATCTGGCCCCCGGCGTCAGCGCGCCGGGTTCATACAGCCAGTAAACACTGCTCTCCACGGCAGCGGTGCCATCGGCGTAAACCGGTGTTTCTGCTACCAGCAGGTCTCCGCTCCACTGGTAGTCATAACCCGCAATACCTCTGGTTACGTTCGCCCGCCGCTTGCTTATCCGGCGACCAAACGCGTCATAACAGTACGTCCAGCGTTCGCCCTGTGGGGTGATAAGCTGT
>NZ_SZXD01000060.1:0-3453 GCF_005281115.1 Citrobacter sp. wls710 | reverse complement strand
GTGTCTGGAAATATAGGGGCAAATCCACATATTCATTATCTTGTCATTACTATCCAATATGGTCTGTTATCCCTCTGTTATGTGTTTTTTGAAATTTCAATAGGTAAAGTATCCATATATACACATTTATGATGTAAAAAAAACGTATGCAGATAAAAGAAATAAAAAATTGTTGAGACCTAAAAATAAAGCATTTTATACCACTACTTAATTGTTTAAATTATTGATATGTATCGCTTTGTGTATTTGCCCCCCCCATATTTATGATTTTATTTAAGAAGATTATTAGTATTTTATACTGATTTTTTATAGAGCGATTTATCCATTAATATAGTATGCAAAGCCACCTGTGGCTATTCTATGAGAAAGAACGCAAAACTAAAAGTGAATAAAATGTTATGGATATTTACACAAGTAATTTTTTTTTGAAATCATCTTTACAGCATTTATTATCAGACATATCACCAATAGATAAATTGTGTTTTACTGCAATAGTTGATTTTAACAGTACTATTGACAGTATAAATCTGTATTTAGGAATGTATAAAAAAATTATAGTCCTAATTAATGAGGATAGTGATATATTGTTGTTTAATAACGTGATTTTCCATGGTCAAGTATACTATATAAATATGAACTTGAATTTTGGAGAGTTTATGATGTCTCTCTTCACTGCCATTGGTGACGAAATGATAAGTTTAAAACATCCTTACAGTATGAATTTAAAGAAAAAAAGATTATCAAAAAGACAAATGGGTGTTCTGAAACTCACGGCAAAAGGTTATAATCTTACAGAAATATCAGAAATATTAAATATATCTGTTAAATTGAGTTCGGGATATTTAATCTCAGCGTTAAAAAGAATAAATAAAAAAATGAATCTCGTCACATTTAATAAAATAAAATATTTACTTCTTAATTAAATTACCTTTTGATATTAAAGCTTTTTAACTGCTATTCAATTCTTTTCAATTTATATTATTAACTTCGAGTTGGGTTGTTTATTTTACTAAAAATAAACATGTTATTCTGTGTGTTATGTGATGGTATTTATTTTCTAGTTGATGAGTCCGTAACAATAAAATAAGGTGGGGCTATATATATTGCACGTGTTTTAACATGTTCTAAGTTTCAGTCAGTATAATTACTTTAGCTATCTCAAATCTGTCATTGTTTCGCGAACCATGTTCAAGATTATGAGTGTATTATCCAGCACAATTTCCAATAATGAATTTTTGATAAAGTACGTTGTATTTTAAGTGCAGTGATTTAAAGGATTCCGATTGCACAAACAGGTAAGATTTTTCTCTTTTTTTTTGTGTTTTTTGTCGGTCTTTGGAAGCTTTTTGTTAAAACTTGAACTTTATGAAAAAATACATAGCATGGCAAAAGCTAAGTACGGCTATTTGTTTTTTTTGATATTACGAATTATGACTGTAAAAGGATTGAATCTTATGAAGTACCGCGATCGAAAATTAGTTCTGTCCAAGCTGGCAATTGCCTGCACACTGGCAGTGTCGTCACAGGTAAATGCATCGGTAGATATTTCAGGAACTACTTATAATACTTTTAATCATTATAATGATATCAATTACGCTGATGGCGTTTATTATACCGGGTACGCTGGCTGGAATAATAAAGCAGATGAAAGTGCTTATACCGGAGACATTCATCCAGTAATCAATAACGCTACTGTCAACGGCGTCATTTCGACTTATTATCTGGATGATGGGCTGTCTACAAACAGTAATAACAACAGCTTGACAATTAAAAACAGTACCATTCACGGAATGGTAACCTCCGGGTGTATGACAACGGATTGTACTAACCGTACGGGCACCGATTATTACTACGATCGTCTGGCGATGAACGTCATTAATTCAACTATCGATGACAACTACGAACATTATACTTACAACGGTACGTATAATGACGCCGCTGATACGCATGTTGTCGATGTTTATAATCTGGGCACGGCTATTACTCTGGATCAGGAAGTCGATCTGTCGATCTCCAATAACTCACACGTTGCAGGTATTACGCTGACTCAGGGTTATTATGAGTGGGAAGACATTGACAACAATACCGTCAGCACCGGTGTGAACAGCAGCGAAGTGTTTAACAACTCTATCGTTGTCAGCGATTCTACCTTAACCTCTGGCTCACTGTCTGATGAAGGCACTTCCGGCTGGTTTGGCAATACCAGCAATGCAAGCGACTATAATGGCAACGGTTTAGACGCTAATGATGTGGCATTGGCTGTTATTGCGAATCCAGAAGCAGACAACGCGATGCAAACCACCGCTACGTTTAGTAACTCCACGCTGATGGGTGATGTGCTGTTCTCCAGCAACTTTGATGAGAACTTCTTCCCGAACGGTGCTGATACTTACCGCGATACTGATGCCGATCTGGATACCAACGGCTGGGATGGTACTGACCGTCTGGATCTGACCCTGAACCACGGCAGCAAGTGGGTTGGTGCGGCAATGTCCGTCCATCAGGTTGACGTTGATGGTGATGGTGTTTACGAAAGCTATGCTGAGGGCACTGAAGCCACCGCTACGCTGATTGATATCGCTGCCAACAGCCTGTGGCCTTCTTCAACCTACGGTATCGATAGCGACACATCCTCTTATGACGAAAATGGTCATGTGGTTGGCAATACCGTTTATCAGAGCGGTCTGTTCAACGTGACGCTGAACGGCGCTTCTCAGTGGGATACCACCAAAACTTCTCTGATTGACACTTTGAGCATCAACAGCGGTTCAGTTGTCAACGTGGGTGATTCTGCGCTGGTTTCTGACTCCATCACTCTGACCGGTGCTTCTGCCCTGAACATCAACGAGGATGGTCGTGTTGCGACCGATACCCTGTCTATTGACAACAGTACCGTCACAATTGCTGATGATGTTGCTGCTGGCTGGGGCGTAAGTGATGCTGCGCTGTATGCAAATACCATCAACGTAACCAACAACGGTGTTCTGGATGTGGGCAACAGCACGGGCAATGCACTGCAGGTTGATACGCTGAATCTGACCAGCTACACCGACGCCTACAACCATGTAAATGCGGGTGTTTTCGACATCAACAGCACTAACTACGTGTTGAATGCTGACCTGGCCAACGACCGTACTAACGACAAAACTCAGGCCAACTATGGTTACGGCGTGATCGCAATGAACTCTGATGGTCATCTGACTATCAACGGTAACGGCGATTCTGATACCTCAGGAGATCAGTCTGAAGTTGACAACTATGGCGACCATGTAGCTGCTGCAACCGGTAACTATAAAGTGCGTATTGATAACGCGACCGGTACTGGTTCTGTTGCTGATTACAAAGGCAAAGAACTGGTTTATGTTAATGACACCAACAGCACTGCGACCTTCTCTGCAGCTAACAAAGCGGATCTGGGTGCTTACACCTATCAGGCGCAGCAGCAGGGTAACA